>CALLZN010000130.1 GCA_937858895.1 uncultured bacterium
GGTGGCGCGCGCAGGGGATCTGCGCCGCGCCGAAGCTCTCCTTCATCAACGCCTTGTCGCGAAACTTGTGGGCGGCCTCGACCGACAAGCCTTCGACGCCGAGCTCTTGGCGGACCTCGGCCAGGGGAACCTGGAGTTGCTCGAGGATGCCGACCACGCGATCGACCCCGTGCATCGAGTGGGCCAGCTTGCGCACGGCGTGGCGCAGGTGCTGGACGTTCTCGGCGTTGTCGACGCGCTCGAAGCCGCGGAGGCGACCACGCACATCCTCGGACAAGCGCTCGTAGGGCTCCTGAGTCACGATGCCGAGTTCGACATCCGGCAAGGCCGCCGCGCCACGAACGAAGCGCATCGTGGTCTCGAGGGCAAAGGGGGCGACGAAGATGACGCGAACCATGAAGGTCGCAAGCATAGCGCGCGAGGTCGCGACTCCCGCCTATGATCCGCCGCGATGAAGCCCCTCGAAATCCGGTCGGTCAGCTCCTGCCTGCGGGGCGTCGATCCTGGTGCCCAGATCCCCGGGTCTTCGCTACCTGAGCTGCACCGAACCTGACCACGGCTGGACTCCAGCGGGGAGTTCGAAGGTCGTAACTACAGAATCGTTCGACCGCAGTTCCCAAGTCGACGGGCCATGGTGCGTCCAGAAGCGAAGGCTCGAGCCACGGCCTTCTATCGAGTGCCGGGTCCCGCTGAGGCGCAGGCTCCATGAGAGCGGGAGCGGGTCTTTTCGAGCGGGCCCAACTTCGAGTGTCGCGCACCTCGGTCGATCCGCCACGACGAGCACGTCGAGTTCGGGATCCCCTGATAAGACGTGCACCTTCGCTCCGGCTCGCGGTGCGTACGAACTCGGAATGCTCGTACGCCAGGGGAGGGTGCTTAGCTCGACAGAGTACAAACCGACGGGCAACCAGAGTGCCGCTCGCCCCATGGCCGTCAGTCGAACTTCGCGTCTCTGCCTCGTGAAGAGCTTCTGCATCCATCCCTTCTTGGAAGCAGCTCGCTCCATCTCTTGGATCTCGAGCTTTGGCAGAATCTCACCTGTAGGTAACGTCCCTCGCTCTTCCGCGACCTCGAGCTGGATGTCGGAGATCGGCCTGCCTTCCCCGTCCTCGACCTGGAAATGAACGAGCCGCCCGCCGCGGTAAACGACGTCGACAGCTTCATCCTTCGTGCCCGCAGCGAAGCGAAGAGTCGCGACCTCGCCGCTCTCGGCACATACACGGAGCAAACAGGCTTCTGTCGGGACGAGGACGGTGCATGCGTCCGAAGTCGTCTTGGCCTCCAGCGCGAAGTTCTGCAGGGTCGTCTCCCCGCCGAAGGTGCTGGCTGTAATCGACGCGATCGTGCCGCCGCGAGGTACGAGGGTCAGGAGGCGGGTGCGCTGCGTTTGAGTGAGGACGACGTGCACTCGTTCTCGATCTGAAGAAAATGTGCGCTGCGCTGTCCACTCATCCAGACCCTCGTTAGTACACGAAATGCGCATAGGAAATTCACGTGGTAGTCGTGCTTCGAAGGTGCCACCGCCGACATCGCGGATGAGGTCAAACTGAGGCTCGGCATCGCAATCGATCAAGGCGCCCTCGAGTCCCTCTACTTGCCAGGAGATTGCTGTCCCTGGCCGCGGATTCGCCACGCGGAACTCGAGCATGCACGCGCGTCGCAGTCGGTAGACATCGCAGACCTGTTCGACATTGGCGCTCGCAATGCAAATCGTTGGCCCGGAGAACTCCAGGAAGTCTGCCCCGAGCGTCCATGCCGGCAGTCGTGCTCGTCCATGTTCATCTGTAATGCCGAGCGTGACGCTCGAAATATGGGGATGGCCAGACAGGTGTGCGCGAACGTGAACTCCAGCGATCGGTGTCGATGCCTCATCGACACAAGTGATGTTACGTGGCGGGTCTTCGGATCGCTCGATCCATATGGTGTGAGTGTGCTCCGCATCGGTTTCGATGCTCCACGGAATCGTACTCTCAGCGAGCACGAAGTCTGGGTGTGAGATCGACACGGTTGTGCCACTGGGGAATCGCTCTCCTGCGTGCGATCCGTCCTCGAGGGTTGAGGAGTCGGCCATCGCTACGACGTATCCGTTTTGATCCGTCGTGAAGATGGGTAGCGCCGTACTTTCCGACGACCGCATTTTTTCGTCGACGGTGACCATGGCGCCAGCGACTGGCTTGCGGCTTGTGCGGTCCATGACCATCACGCGCGAGACCCTCGATCGAGTCACCCAAAACACCCACGGTTGCGGGGTATCAGGTATCGGTGAGCCGACATGGAGCTGCGGGTTTCGGATGCGATACCCAGAGAGCTCCGTCATCAAGCGCCACGAACCCGGCGACAGTGCAAGGAAGCCTGAGGCGTCACTTACCATCGCTACAGCTGTTCCGCCGTCTGGCTCTGCGAGGATTCGAAAATGTGCAAGCGGTCGGAGCTCGACATCGTCGAGAAGGACGGCGGTTGCTGTCGGCGCCTTGGGCTCTTTGACACGCAGCGGAATCGATTCTTCGGCGCTCTGAGTTGGCACCTGGGATTCCTGTCCGGCATTGGAACTCTCCGGCGCTTGCAGCCCCGTTCGATCCGAATGAGCAGTGCTCGTAAAGTGACCAAAGGCCCACAAAGCGACGAGTGCACCGCACAGGATGCATGCGAGTAACGAGATCCGTTGGCGCATCGTTGCCTCCTCAGTTCGTGGTCACGCTCAGGATGTGCGTGCACCGCAGCGGCGTGAGCCGCTTGCCGACGGCCCTCAGTGACCTCTACTCACTGTCGCATGTGGTCGACCTCTTGCATTCTGCCCCACGAGCCCCGGACGTGCGACGGGGGCGACCAAGCTGGCGCGAACCATGAAGGTCGCAAGCATAGCGCGCGAGGTCGCGACTCCCGCCTATGATCCGCCGCGATGAAGCCCCTCGAAATCCTGTCGGTCAGCTCCGAGCTCGCCCCCTTTGCGAAGACCGGTGGGCTCGCCGATGTCTGCAACGCCTTGCCGGATGCCCTCGTGCGACAGGGGGTGAAGGCGCGGGCGGTCCTGCCCTTCTACGGTCGCCTTCGGGGGCAAGTCGTGGCCAAGCCGGTCCAAGGCCTCGGCGCGCTGCGCTTCGAGCTCGCGGGGCGCGAGTACTCGGCGGCGATCCACGAGACGCGGCTGCCCGGCAGCGAGGTCGTCGTCCTCCTGGTCGACTTGCCTGAGCTGTTTGCGGGGCAGGCGATCTACGAAGGCGACCGCGATGCCCTGCGCTTCACGGCTTATTGTCGCGCCGTTGTCGCCCTCATGCAGTGGGAGGGGCGCGCGCCCGACGTCTTGCACTGCCATGACTGGCACACGTCGCTCTTGCCGCTCTTCTTGAAGAAGGCCTTCGCCTGGGACCGTCTCTTCGCGGACACGAAGACCGTCCTCACGATCCACAACTTGGGCTACCAGGGACTCGTCGCGGCGTCGCGCATCGGCGAGCTCGGGCTCGAGCCGGTGCGCGCGGCCCTGCACCAGGATGAACTCGCACAGGGCCGCTTCTCGATGCTGCTCCACGGTCTCCTCTATGCCGACGTGCTGACGACTGTCAGCAAGACCTATGCGCTCGAGATTCGCACGAAGGAGCACGGCATGGGGCTCGAAGGCATCCTCGAACAGCGCCGCGACAGCCTCGTCGGCATCGTCAACGGCATCGATGACCGCATCTGGAACCCTGCCGTCGACACGCACATCGTCGCCAAGTACGACCGCGAGGATCGCGCCGGCAAGGTGGTCTGCAAGCGCGACCTCGTCCGCCACTTCGGCCTCACGCTCGGTCCGACGACGCCGCTCTTCGGTGTCGTCTCGCGGCTCACGGCGCAGAAGGGCTTCGAGCTCTTGCCCGACGTCTTGCCGGTCTTCTTGCAGCGCGAAGACTTGGCGCTCGTCGTCCTCGGCAGCGGCGACGAGCGTCACGAACGCTACTTCACGTGGCTCCAAGGGGCCTTCAAGGGGCGGGTGGCCTTTCATCGCGGCTACGACGACGCGCTCGCGCACCGCATCGAGGCAGGGGCCGACGTCTTCCTGATGCCGAGTCGCTACGAGCCCTGCGGCCTCAACCAACTTTACAGCCTGGCCTACGGGACCATCCCGGTCGTGCGTCGCACGGGTGGGCTCGCGGACACGGTCGTCGACTGGGACCCCGAGACGGGCGTCGGCAATGGCTTCGTCTTCGACGACTTCACGAGCGCTGGGCTTCAAGGTGCGCTGCGGCGTTGCCTCGACGCGTGGAAGTTCGACAAGGCCTGGGCGCGCTTGGTCGACAACGCGATGGCGGTCGACTTCTCGTGGGACAAGCAGGTCCTCGAGTACATCGCGCTCTACGAGCGTCTCGTCGAAGCGGGCGCGCGGCGCTGACGATGGCGCTGACGACAGATCAAACGAAACCGTGGACGAAGGACGCGGGCCTCGTGGCCCACGCGACCGGGCTCGTTGTCAACGCCTTGCTGACGGTCGCCAAGTTCGTCGTTGGCTGGATCGCAGCTAGCGAGGCGCTGACAGCCGATGGCTTCAACTCGGCGGGCGACATCTTCGCGACCGCCGTCGGCTTCGTCGGCTACCGCTACGCGCAGAAGCCGCCCGACGAAGACCACCACTATGGCCACGGCAACGCCGAGAGTATTGCGGGCCTCATCATCGGCACGGTGCTCGCGGCGACCGGCATCTTCATCGCGATCGAAGGTCTGCTCGCGTCGATCCAAGGCAAGAGCAGCGCGCCCGACAGTCTCGCGCTCTGGGTCGCCCTCCTGACCGTCGTGACGAAGGAGGCCCTCTATCGCTACGCGTCGTCGGTCGGTAAGCGCCTGCGCTCGCCGTCCTTGTTGGCGAGCGCGCGCGACCATCGTGGCGACGTGCTCGTGGCTTTGACGGTCTTCGCCGGCATCCTCGCGGCCCGCCTCGGGGTGCCGGTCCTCGACCCCATCGCCGCCTGCGGCATCGGCATCTACCTCGTTTACTTTGCGATCGAACCGATTCGCAGCAACGTCGGCATCCTCATGGACCAAGCGCCGCCAGCCATGCAGGAGGGCTTGCTCGAGCTCGTGCTGGCGGAGCCTGGCGTCGAGCGCGCCACGCAGCTGCGCTTGCATCCCGTTGGTGCGCGCCTCGTCGTCGACCTCGAGATCTTCGTCGACGCCGAACTCTCGCTGCGCGAAGCGCACAGCATCGCCCACCGCGTCGAGGACCGCCTGCTGAGTGCGCGCAGCGAGATCGACAGCGTGCACGTGCACGTCAATCCGTTTACGCCGAAGCGTTAGCCCTGAAATGTGCGCTCCGGTTCGCGAGAGCGCACGAGAGTGCCGTGGGCGTGGCCGCGCACAGGCGTTCCGAACCGGAGCGTGGCCGTAGCCACGTGAGGATTCGGGACGCCGAGCACGGCCGTGAGCGCGGTGCTCTCGTGCGCAGCGCAGCGATCTCGCGGATCGGAGCGCATATTTCAGGGCTAGCGCGGACTCCTCGGACTCGTCCTGAAGGCCGTCGCGAGGCGCGAGCAGAGCCAGCGGGCGGGGGGGCTTGCAGGATCGGCGGCGGAGCATAGAGTCAAGGGCGTGTAGACGTTTCGCCCCCATGCACATCGTCGCAGGAGT
>CALLZN010000131.1 GCA_937858895.1 uncultured bacterium
AGGCGTGCGCCAGCAGCGCCTTCGCCTTCGACCGCGATCGTCGTGCCTGCTCCGCGCGAGACGACGACCGCCTCGTGGCTGCCCCAGATCGTCACCGCCTTGTCGACGACGAAGGGTCCTTCGTGCTCGCCAGGCTCGAGCACGAGGGTGTCGCCCGCCTTCGCGGCCGCGAGGCATGCACTGAGGGTCCCGGGGACGACCCTCGTCACCGCCCCACTCGGTCGGGGCTGCGCCGGCGCGACCTCACGCATCGGCACGCGCGCATCGCGGTGCGGCGAGCCACATGCCGCTGATCCGATGAGGACCGCGAGCGTGACGATGGACGTGACGACCTTTTGCACCGTGTTCCCTGACGTTCCCTGACGTTCCCTGACGCTCCCTAACTGACGCGGACTTCGCCTCGAGCGCGACTCACTTCGCCGGCTCGATCAAGAAGTAGCCAGCCATCTCGAGGTGCAGCGCCGAGCAGAACTCGGTGCAGTAGAACGGGAAGACCCCTGCCCGATCAGCCAAGAACGACACGTTGGTGTGCTTGCCCGGCTCGAGACTCACATTGACGTTGTGGGACGCGATGCAGAAGCCGTGGGTCGCGTCGTGCGCCTGCTCGGTGTTCGTGATGTGCAGGTGCACTTGGTCGCCTTCCTTCAAGCGCACGATGTCCGGCGCAAAGTGACTGCGCACCGCCGTCATATAGACGTGCACACCATCGGCCTTGCGCTCGATGCGCTCCTTGCCCGAGAGCGTCGTGTTCGGATCGACCTTCTTGGTGATCGGGTCGATGCCGACCGGCGTGTAGACATCGATTGGCTTCAGCTTGTCGGCCTTGATCATCTGCGCGTAGTGCGGCTCGCCGAGCGGCAAGGGCATGTCGTAGAGGACCTTCATCTCCGGGCTCGTCAAGTCGACGAGCTGGAAGTTCTGCGGCAAGAGCGGACCGACCTTGGCAAAGCGGTCGATGGCCCACTTGTTCATCGCGATCAGGAAGCGACCGTCAGGTGAAACCGTGTCGCCTTCGGCCGCCACCAAGTGCCCGATGTTGTAGTGGACGTTGACCTTGTTGACGACCTTGAGGTCCTTGAGCGACCACTTGGCGACCGTCGACTCGATGAAGACCGACGTGTAGGCAAAACCCTTGTCATCGAACTGCGTGTGCAGCGGGCCGAGACCGATCTCGCATTGACCACGGATGCTCTTCTGGAAGTCGAGGATGGGCACGCCATAGTCGTCCTTGCCCGAGAAGTCGCCGGCGTCGATCAGGGCCTTCATCTTGGCCCAGGAGTAGACGGTCGCGTGCGTGTCGAGCTTGCCGCCGACCACGATCTCAGCGCCGTCGGGCGTGATGTCGACGCCGTGCGGGCTCTTCGGCTCGGGCACGAAGTAGAGCAACCCTTCGTCGATCGCCGTCTGCAGGCGGATGACGCGCATGTTGGCGATGGTCTCGGTCTTGCCCGCGGCGACGATCTTCTCGGCCTTCTTCCAGTCGACGATGTGCATGTAGTCCATGTCGTTCTGGGACGCGCCAGCCTCGAGCGGCGGACGGTTCTCCGAGATGCCACCGTAGGAGCGCTCGGTGTTGAAGGAGTTGATGAAGATGTAGCCGTCGGTCGCGCGCTTGCCGGCGTCGGCCAAGTCTTGCATGTAGGGCGGCAGCTCGACCGCAAAGGACTTGGCCTTGTCGATGAGGCCGCGCTCGCGGTCGAACTTCCAGAGGATCACCGCGCCGCGATACTCATCGTTGTACTTCTCGATCGGCGCATAGCCGCCGCCGAGCGGCGCAGGGTACTGCGAGCACTCGATCACATACTCGGAGTTGGGCGTCACGAAGGCAGCACCGTGGTCGGTCGCGATGAGGTCGCTGCCGACAATCTGCCGCGTCACGAAGTCGTGCAAGTCGACGACCGCGATGCGCGGGTTGGCCTTGTCGTTCACAAAGATGAACTGCCCGTCGTAGGACCCATCCGTCTCGCTGAGCGCCGGGTGGTGCATGTCGGCCCAAGTGATGCGGCGGCCGAAGCTCTTGCCGTCATCGATGATCGCGTTGCTCTGGTCCCCGTAGGCGAAGCCCTGCCAAGGCTCGGGTGTGAACACGCCTACATACTTGAGGATGCGCATGCTCGGCACCCCGATGACGATGAGGTTGCCGCCGTGCCCACCCGAGGCAAAGACATAGTATTCGTCGTGCTTGCCGGTCGGTGTGTAGGTCTTGAGTGCGGCGCTGACGTCGGCCTCCGACAGTCCGCGCGCTTGCATCAAGGCGACGATGTCGCCCGACACGGCACCGCCGCCGGCGCCGCCACCACCCTCGGAGCCGCAGCTCGCGAGGCAGAGAGACAAAGAGATCGTGAGGAGTCCGGCGGACCGGATTCGAAGCGTGGCACTCATTTGGGTTTCCGTGAAAGGGCCGTGACTTGGCCGGTGAGTACGGGAAGGGGGAGGAGGGGCCGCGGGCACACGCCTACTTGGCGGCCTTGTATTTCCGGATGCGCTCGACCAGCGCGTCGACGACTTCGGGCTTGTCCTTCAGTTGGGGCTGGCCGGTCATGGCCGGGCTCTTCCCGACCGCTGCGCCGCCGTAGACGATGACCTTCTTGATGTGGTCGTCGGTCACCGACGCCTGCCAGTCGGGGTCCGAGAAGCTGCGCGGCTTGGGGTCCATGGTCACTGCCGCCGGCCCATCGCCGTGGCCCGTGTCGCCGTGGCACGGAGTGCAGATGGTCTTGAAGACCTGGTGGGCCTCGACGCGCGCGGCGGGCGAGATACCCGAGGGCTTCTTGGCCGCGCCACCACCGCCGCCGGCCTTGTCAGAAGAGCCGCCGCAGGCAGGCACGAGACCCAGGACCAGCGACGCGAGGACGAAGGCCGTTGCCGGCCAGAGCACTTTGCGCAGTTTCATGGGGAGCGCGACAATTCAAGGACTGTGCCTCACGAGCGACCTGCAAGGGCGCCGTGCACGACGACGAGCGTGAGGCCCGTGGATGCTGGCCTAGCGCGCGAAGCGAGGGACAAAGCACCGCGCCGCCGCCCGTCAACCTCTCAGCTTTGCGAGGCATCGGTGCTGCGCCGCGCGAGAGCCTGGCTCGCAAGGACGCAAGCCAAGCCAACACACGGAACGAGGGCACGGCTCTTCGCGCGATCTTCCTCGACCACCGGCTAGCCAGCGCAGCATCGCGTGCTATCCTTGCTCGGGACGCGTGGCTGCTGGAGTCCTCCACAACGCGAATCCCCCCAACGATTCGCCTCTGGCCCGCTCGCGCCTTCCCTCGAAGTCCAGGCCCCCTTGCGATCGCAGGCTGCCACTGCGCCCGCCGCTCTGCTCCGTCATGCACGCATCGTCACAGCCCTGCAACGATCGAAACTCTAGACCCGAGGCTGACTACAGCGCCCCGTCGTCCTCCCCTCGCCCGTCCGTTCTCTCGACCTTCCGCGCCTTGCGGATTGCCCTGTGACCGATCCACAGCACGCTTCCGTTCCGCCGCCGCCTGATGCGCAGGAGATCCCGATCAGCCAGATCTTCGCCATCCTCTGGCGAGGTCGTTGGATCATCCTGCTCTGCGCCCTGCTCGCCACCGGCGCGGGCGTTTGGTATGTCGAGAAGCGCGGGACCATCTACCGCGCCAAGGCCCGCATCAAGGTCGACAACCAGAATCTCAACGTCATGGGGGCCGAGGCGCTCTTCTTGGGCACTGCGTCGCGCAACTATGCGAACACCCAGGCCGAGCTCCTGCGCTCGACGCCCATCCTCACCAATGCCATCGACCGCGACGCCCTGCGCAACCTCGAGATCTTCGCCGGGGTCGAGAACCGCCTCTTGTGGCTGGCCAAGAACCTGAAGGTCAGCGTCGGCAAGACCGACGACATCATCTCGCTGACCCTCGATAGCAAGCTCGTCGCCGACGCCTGCGAGATCGTCAACCAAGTCGTCGCAGAGTACCGCCTCGCCCAGACCGAGCAGAACGAGGACACGCGCGAGTCCCTCGTCACCCAGCTCCAGAAGCAAAAGGAGAGCACCGAGGTCTCGCTCGAAGAGCGCAAAAAGGACCTCGCGGCCTTCCTGCAAGAGAACGGCTCCGTCGACCCCCAGACCGCCGCCATGGTCTCGGCGCGCTACAACATCCGCCTCGGCGAACTCTCGCGCCTGACCGAGGAACGCCGCCGCCTCCAGCTCGCCTCGACGACGGCCGAGGCCTTCAAGGGCGACCCCGAGACGCTCTTGCGCATGCTCGCGAGCGACCCGACCACTCGCGCGGCGGCCATGGACCCAGTCAGCGACGAGCTGCGCCTGCAAGCGCGCAACTACGACGCCCAGCTCGTGACCCTGCGCAGCGAGATCACCGACAAGCACCCGGCCATCGGCGAACTCGAAAAACGCGTCGCCGAGCTGCGCAGCGAGCTCGCCGGGCGCCAAGAGCTCTTTGCCAAGAACTACGTCGCCTCGGTCAGCCAGTCCCTCGCCGCCGTGAAGGCCGAAGAGGAGCGCCTAGCCGCCGAGGTCAAGGCCGATGAAGAGCTGCGCCAGATCATGAGCAACCACGTGCGCGAGATCGACACGCTCGACGCCGACATCCGCGACAAGCGCGCCGCGATCAAGCTCCTCGATGACCGCATCACGGCGATCAATCTGAACAAGGTCGACAAGGCTACCGAACTCAAGATCCAGATCGTCGACGATGCCTATGTTGCCACCGCGACCGTCGCCGCGGGCAAGACCACGACCGTCGCGATCATGGGCTTCTTGGGCCTGCTCTTTGGCGCGGCGCTCGCTTGGCTGCGCGGCATGCTCGACCACCGCATCCGCCGCGTCGAAGACGTGACCCAGGGTGCTGGCCTGCAGGTCGTCGGCGTCATGCCGCGGGGTACCTTCCGCAAGGGCAGCACAGCCCTCGAGGCCTGGCAGACGAGCAACGGCCTCGCCGAGGCCGCGCGCTCCCTGCGCACGGCCGTCTACTTTGCGATGTCGGCCGGCGACGACCACACCCTGCACGTGACTTCGCCGGACCCCGGCGACGGCAAGTCGCTCACGACCGCGAGCCTCGCGATCGCCATGGCCCAGGCCGGCCAAAAGACCCTCATCATCGACGCCGACCTGCGCAAGCCGCGCCAAGACGAACTCTGGGGCGTCGACAACGACTACGGCCTCGCCAACATGCTGCACGAGCCCCGCGCTCGCAGCGGCGTGGTCGCAACCGACCAGCCAGGCCTCGACCTCTTGCCGGCGGGCGCCATCCCCCACAACCCGGCCGAGCTGCCGTCGAGCGACAGGGTCGACAAGCTCCTCCCCAAGTTCGCCAAGAAGGACGACCCCCTCCTCGTCGACCCCCCCCCCGTCCTGCCCGG
>CALLZN010000132.1 GCA_937858895.1 uncultured bacterium
GCCCGAGCGGTCAATCGTACCTCGACATCCCGCGCCTGATTTCAGCGGCCGAGATCGCCGATGTCGAAGCCATCCATCCTGGCTACGGCTTCTTGTCGGAGAACGCGCACTTCGCCGAAGTCTGCCAGAGCTGCAACATCGCGTTCATCGGCCCGACGCCTGAAACCATCGCCCTCGTCGGTGACAAGTCCAAGGCCATCGCCATCGCGCGCCAGGCAGGGGTTCCGACCGTGCCTGGATCGGATGGCCCGGTGCGCACCGAAGAAGAGGCCCTCGTGATCGCGCGCCGCATCGGCTACCCGGTCATGGTCAAGGCGGCGGCTGGTGGTGGGGGCCGCGGTATGCGCATCGCGAGCAACGACGTGAGCCTCGTCAATGGTTTCCACGCCGCACGGCGCGAAGCCGAAGCCGCCTTCAAAGACTCGACGGTCTACCTCGAGAAGCGCATCGACAACCCGCGCCACATCGAGATCCAGATCCTCGCCGACACGCACGGCAACGTCGTGCACTTGGGCGAACGCGATTGTTCTTTGCAGCGCCGTCATCAAAAGACGATCGAAGAGTCGCCATCGCCGGTCGTCGACGACGCCATGCGCAAGCGCATGGGGGACGCCGCGATCGCGCTTGCGAAGGCCGCTGGTTACTCGTCGGCAGGAACTGTCGAGTTCCTCGTCGACCGCAGCGGCAACTTCTACTTCATCGAGGTGAATGCCCGCATTCAGGTGGAGCACCCGGTGACCGAGGCAGTGAGCGGCGTTGACCTCATCCGCGAAATGCTGCTCGTCGCGCAGGGCGAGAAGCTCAGCTTCACGCAAAAAGACATCGAGTTTCGCGGCCACGCGATCGAGTTCCGCGTCAACGCCGAGGATCCCGACGACGACTTCCGACCTTGTCCGGGGCAGATCGGCCTCTTCGTGGCGCCCGGCGGTCGTGGCGTGCGTTGGGACTCACACTGCTACTCCGGCTATCGGATTCCGCCTCACTACGACTCGCTGATCGGCAAGCTCATCGTGCATGGCGAGAACCGAGAGCGCGCGCTTGCGATCGCGCGGCGCGCTCTCGGCGAATTGATCATCGAGAACATCAAGACCACCGTGCCGCTCTACCAGCGCATCCTCGACCACGCCGACTTCATTTCGGGTCACGTGGATACTGGATTCATCGAGCGCTACTTCCACTGACGATAGGCTCAGCCATGGCCATGGAAGAGGATCTGAAGTCGTTCGCGCGCAAGCTCGTCAGCGTGGTCAACACGCTCGCGGCGCTCGGCGGTAGCTCCTACTTCGTGCTCGCCTGGCTCGATCGCCGGCCCGACTTCTCGCCGGCCTTCTTGGCCCTGCTCGGTGGCTCGGTTCTCTTCCTCAACCTCCTGCGCATCCTCTATTTTCGCGCCGGCCGCCGCCGCGACGAAGAGGGCCCGCTGCTGAGTCACACGAGCGATGGCGTCGTGCAGGTCTCGCGCGAGGCGGTCGAGGGCGGCTTGCGCAGCGCCCTCGAGGCGCTCGACGACGTCACGCGCCTGCGCGTCAAGGTGCTTACCCCAAGTCGCAAGCGCACTCTGATCCGAGCTCACTACCTCGCGCCCGAGGGAGTCCAGATCCTCGAACTGAGCTCCAAGCTCCGCCGCCAGCTGGTCGAACGCTTCCGCCAGTTGGTCGCGACCGAGGCCGACGCCAAGCTCGAGGTCGAGATGGTCTTCGAGGGCTTTTACGGCAAGACCCGTGCGCAAAAACCCGTGGACGGACCAGCTCCCGAAGCCGTAGACACGAGCCCGCCGAGCAGCGAACCGCCACCCTTCACCGGTCTACGCTACCCTATTGACCTCGAAGGAGAGGACAACAGCCCATGACGCTTCCACGCTCGCCAATGACTGGAGACTCGAGACCAGCATCGAGGACGCTCACGAGGACAGGCGGGGCGCTCCTTGCGGCGCTCGTCGCAGCCTGTTGTGCGCCGTCGCTCCTGGCCCAGTTTCGCGGCGGTGACTTCCAGGGAAACAACGGCGTGGGAGGCTGGGGCTTCGGAGGCCTCGGCGGCCTCGGCCGGCGGGGCTTCGTGCCACGCCAGGCACAGCCCACGACGAGCTACGTCGAATACGCCAACCGCATGGCGGGGCGCAGCCCGCGCATCGCTGGGGCAGCTGGAGGCATTCCCCTCATCGAGATTCCGAAGCGCAGCATCGACCCCTTGCTGGCAGAGCTCGGCATCGAAGACAAGCCAAAGCCCCGCCGGCGCGACGACCTCGATCCGACCCTGCGTCGGTGGCCGACCTGGGTCGATGTCGGCGGCCCGGGCGAGCGCCTCGACCAGGGAACAACCACGAGCGAAGACCGCCCGCAGGCCTCCGAGTGTTACTTCGTGCGCCTCAGCGACCGCGTCGAGATCCAGCCGTCGGGTGAGAAGGGGTACTTTCCCCTCGAGTTCTGGGACAGCGCTCGCCGCCTCGGGATCGGCAGCCGCTGTCGCTTGTCGGGGCGCGGGCGCGCCCTCCTGTTGTTCAGCGGTGGCACCGAGGTCGATCTGGCTGGCGTCGGAGAATGCGTGTTCTCGCAGGGCACGGTCGACCGCCTCGTCTTGCGCATGCTCTCGGTGACGCGGGCTGTCGTCGACGTCGGCAAGCGTGGGGTTGAATTCCGCTTGCCGGACGCCTCTGTCTTGCGCGCCACGCGCGGCAGTTTCACGATCGAGCGCGAGGTCCACGAGATCGGTGCCTTGGGGCCGGACGGCGCGCCGCGCCTGTCGGAGCGCTTGCACATCACGAACTGGGGGCCGGATTCTTTGCGCATCGAGGTGGCTCGGGGTTTGGGCCTCGGCTCAGAGACCGTCGAAGTGCCGTTGCGGCGCAGCGCGATTCTGGCCCTTGCGGACGCGGGTGCAGGGGACACACCCATCGTTGATTTGCCAAAGACCCTGCCGGGAGGCGGGATCGACCTGCGCGCCGGCGTACACGCGACGATCCGCAAGGACGAGCGCGGTCTGCAAGTCGAAGCGCGCAGCGGGGACGCCCCGCTCCACTGGGGTGGTACCATCCTGCGCGTGCCGGTCGGGACCTCGCTGCGCATCGATCCGCTGCTCGGTGATCCCTTCCAGGAAGGCGCGGGCCGTTAACGCGCGGCCCGTCTAGGCGAGGGCACGCTTCAGCCTGGCGCCCGAGAAGGCCGATGACCCTTCCGGGCGTGAGCGGTCGCGGGTCGTGCAGCAGATCGACGCACGAACGACGCTTACTGGCTCGCGCCTGCCCTCTTCGGCCAAGATCCCGTTCACCCGAGCCGCTTTCGGCGTCGTGGCGCTATCGTTGTCCGCGACGCTGGTGGCCTTGGGCCAACTCGCTACATCCCTTCGAGACTTCCCCACGAGAGCTCGTCCCTGAGACATGACGAAACGCGCCCTGATCACGGGTGGAGCCGGCTTCCTCGGTTCCCATCTCTGCGAGAAGCTCCTCGAGAACGACTGCGAAGTTGTCTGCATGGACAACCTCTTGACCGGCAACATCGAGAACGTCGCCCACCTCTTTGGCCAAGACGGCTTCAAGTTCGTGCGCCAGGACGTGACCGAATACATCCACGTGCCGGGGCCGCTCGACTACATCTTGCACTTCGCCTCGCCGGCGAGCCCGATCGACTACCTCGAGTTGCCCATCCAGACGCTCAAGGTCGGCAGCCTCGGGACCCACAAGGCTCTTGGTCTGGCCAAGGAGAAGGGGGCGCGCTTCCTGCTCGCGAGCACCTCCGAGGTCTACGGTGACCCGCTCGTCCATCCGCAGTCCGAGGACTACTGGGGCAACGTCAATCCGGTTGGACCGCGCGGCGTCTACGATGAGGCCAAGCGCTTCGCCGAAGCCATGACCATGGCCTACCAGCGCTACCACGGTGTCGAGACGCGCATTGTTCGCATCTTCAACACCTATGGCCCGCGGATGCGCCTCGAGGATGGTCGCGTCTTGCCGGCCTTCATGGGCCAGGCCTTGCGCGGCGAGCCGCTGACGGTCTTCGGCGATGGGTCACAGACGCGCTCCTTCTGCTTCGTCAACGACCTCGTCGACGGCATCTACCGCCTGCTGCTGAGCGACGAGAAGGAGCCGACGAACATCGGCAATCCTGGCGAGTTCACGATCCTTCAGTTCGCCGAGCGCGTCCGCGAACTCTGCGGCAGCCGAAGCGAGATCATCTTCAAAGACCTGCCGGTCGATGATCCAAAGGTCCGTCGCCCCAACATCGACAAGGCCAAGCGCGTCCTGCAGTGGGAGCCCAAGGTCAACCTCGATGAGGGCCTCGCCCGCACCCTGCCTTATTTCCAAGCCCGAGTCTGAGGACGAACCATGTGTGGCATCGTTGGGGTCTGCTACTCCAGCGGCAGCGCTGAAGCGGCGCTGATCGCCGGTCTCAAAAGTCTCGAGTACCGCGGCTATGACTCAGCCGGCGTGGCCCTGCATGCCGACGGTATGCCGCGTCGCCGCGCCCAGGGTCGGGTCGATGATCTCGTCGCCGTGATCACCAAGGAGCCCTTGCCGTCCGCTCGAGTCGGCATCGCGCACACGCGCTGGGCGACGCACGGGGTCCCGGCCGAGCGCAACGCGCACCCGCATCGCTTCGGTCGGGTCACGCTCGTTCACAACGGCATCCTCGAGAACCACGAGATGCTGCGCACCCTCGTCGAGAACGAGCTGCGCACGAACGGCTCGACCTGGAGCTCGGAGACCGACTCCGAGGTTTGGGCTGCCCTCTTGCACTTCGAACTCGGCCTTGCTGCGGATGCGCCGACGCAGGAAGACCTGCTCGCGGCGATCGCGCGGGCGATGGGCCGCGCTCGCGGTAGCTACGCCCTCGCCATCCTCCACGACGCCTTGCCGGGTCGCGTGTTCTTTGCGCGGCAAGAGAGTCCCCTCGTCCTCGGTGTGGGTGCGGCAGGCCGCTTCCTCGCGTCGGACGTGGCGGCCCTGCTCGAGGAGACGAAGGACTTCGTCTACCTGCAAGACGGTCAGCTCGGCTATGTCGCCGCTGACGAGCACGCGATCTTCGACGTGCACCTGCGGCCGGTCGAGCTCCCGATCGACACGATCGAGTGGGACGCGGAGTCCGCCGAGAAGGGCGGCTACCCGCACTTCATGCTGAAGGAGATCGAAGAGCAGCCCCTCGTGGTCGGCCGCACGCTCCAGGCATCGATCGGCCCGGGTGGACAGATCCTGCCCGACTTCGCGATCAGCGATGAAGAGCTCGCGCGCTACAAGCGCATCGTCATTCTTGCTTGCGGCACCGCCTTGCACGCTGCACGCCTCGGCAAGTACTTGCTCGAAGAAGCCTCGCAGATCCCGGTCACCGTCGACTTCGCCTCGGAGTTCCGCTACCGCAACCCGATGGTTGGGCCGGATGATCTGGTCTTGGCGATCAGCCAGTCGGGCGAGACCGCGGACACGCTGGGCGCCTATCGCGTCGCGATGCAAAAGGGTGCGAAGCCGATCGCGATCTGCAACGTGCGCGGCTCGAGCCTTTGCCGCCTCTCGCACGCGACCATCCTCACGCAGTGCGGACCCGAGATCGGCGTCGCTTCGACCAAGGCCTTCACGGGTCAGTTGCTGGCGATCCACCTGCTCGCGCTCAAGCTCGGACGCGCACGCTCGGTGCTGAGCGCCGACCAGGTCGATCAACGCCTCGGCCAGCTGCGCCTCGCAAGGCACGCGATGGACCAGCTCGTCGGCGGTGCGTCTCGCGACCACGTCGCGCGCATCGCGACGCAGTTTGCGCGCAAGCCGATCTACTTCTTCCTTGGTCGCGGACCGGACTATCCGATCGCCCTCGAAGGCGCGCTCAAGCTCAAGGAGATCAGCTACGTCCACGCCGAGGGCTATCCGGCCGGCGAGATGAAGCACGGTCCCTTGGCCCTCGTCTCGAAGGACATGGTCTGCGTCGTCCTCTGCGGCCATGGCCCGACCTACGAGAAGGTCCTCGGCAACATGCAAGAGGTCAAGACGCGCGGTGGAACGGTCGTCGCGATCACCAACGAGCGCTGCAGCGAGGCCATCGCCATGGCCGACGAGGTCATCCTCTTGCCCGAGGTCGACCCCTTCGTCGCGCCCCTGCTCTCGGTCGTCCCCCTCCAGTACCTCGCCTACTTCGTCGCGCTCGAGCGCGGCTGCGACATCGACAAACCACGGAATCTAGCGAAGAGCGTCACGGTCGAATGAGTGCACCAGCTTCCCGTCCCGAGGATCGCATCGCGATCATCGGCCTCGGCTACGTCGGACTGCCGTTGGCCGCAGCCTTCGCCGACTCCGGCATCGAGGTCGTCGGAATCGACGTCTCGGAAGACAAGGTCGCGACCATCCGGAGCGGTAGGTCCGTGACTCCGGACGTGCCCCACGACGTGGTCCAGAAGCACGTCGCCGCGGGCCGTCTCAGTGCGACGACCGACTTTGCGGCGGTGGCCGATGTGCGCATGATTTCGATCTGCGTGCCGACGCCGCTCGGCAAGAGCAAGGACCCAGACATATCCTACATCGTCAAGGCGACCGAGGCCCTCGTGCCCCACGTCGCCAAGGGCACGACCCTCGTGCTCGAGTCGACGACCTATCCGGGCACGACGCGCGAGATCATCCAGCCGCGCTTCGAGGAGCAGGGCTTCGTGATCGGCAAGGACCTCTTCCTCGCCTTTTCGCCAGAGCGCATCGACCCGGGCAACCCGAAGTGGAACGTCAAGAACACGCCCAAGGTGGTCGGCGGCTTGACCGACGAGTGCACGCAGCGTGCGAGCGCGTTCTATGCGCGCGCCCTCGAGCACATCGTGCCGGTGCGCGACGCCGAGACAGCCGAACTCGCGAAGCTGCTCGAGAACACCTTCCGCTCGATCAACATCGGCCTCGTCAATGAACTCGCGATCGCTTGCCGCCGTCTCGGCATCTCGGTCTTCGACGTCATCGATGCGGCGGCGACCAAGCCCTTCGGCTTCATGCCGTTCCGGCCTGGCCCTGGCCTCGGCGGTCACTGCTTGCCGATCGACCCGCTCTACCTGAGCTGGAAGATGCGCACGCTCGACTACAAGGTGCGCTTCATCGAACTCGCCGACGAGATCAACTCGAGCATGCCCGACTATGTCGTCGCGCGCTGCGCCGAGGTGCTCAACCAGGACAGCAAGTCGGTCAAGGGCAGCCACGTCCTCCTGCTCGGCATTGCCTACAAGAAGGACATCGACGACATGCGCGAGTCGCCAGCTCTCGACGTTTACGACGAGCTGCGGCGGCGGGGCGCGAAGGTCTCCTTCTTCGACCCGCACGTGCCGAGCTTCCGCTTCGAGGGCTCGGTGATTGCTAGCGTCGATGGGGGCGCGGCGCTCGATGTCGCCTACGACCTCATGGTCATCACGACCGACCACACGGCCTTCGAGTACGAGCGCTTCGTCGCGCGCGGCATTCCGATCCTCGACACGCGCAACGCTCTCGGGCGGCGCAGCGAGGACCACGTGCATTCCCTCTGATCGGCGGCACGACTCCATGGCCAAGATTCTAGTTACGGGCGGAGCCGGCTTCATCGGAAGCCACCTGTGTGAGCGCTTGCTCGAGCGTGGCGACGATGTCCGCATCCTCGACAACTTCGACGCGTTCTATGCGACCCGCATCAAGAAGGCCAACCTGCGGCACGTCACCGAGACGGCGAGGGCGGCGGGGCGCGAGCTCGAGTTCCTCGAAGGGGACATCCGCGACGCGGAGACCTGCGTGATGGCGGCCGAGGACTGCGAAGTCATCGTGCACCTGGCGGCGCTCGCTGGTGTGCGACCGAGCCTCGCGGAGCCCGCGCGCTACTGGGACGTCAACCTCGTCGGCTTGCAGCGCTTGCTCGATACGACGAAGGACGGGAGTCGGCGCTTCGTCTTCGGCAGCTCGTCGTCGGTCTACGGCGGCAACGAAAAGGTGCCCTTCAGCGAGACCGATGCGGTCGAGGCTCCGGTCTCACCCTACGCGGCGACCAAGCGCGCGGGCGAGCTTTGCTGCTCGACGCACCACGCGCTCTATGGGACCAAGATCTCGTGTCTGCGCTTCTTCACGGTCTACGGCCCGCGCCAACGACCGGAGATGGCGATTCACAAGTTCACGCGCCTCATCGATGACGGCAAGGCCGTGCCGATGTTCGGCGACGGTTCGAGTTCGCGCGACTATACGTACGTCGATGACATCGTCGACGGCGTGCTGCGCGCGATCGATCGCTGCGGGAGCGTCGGCGATGGCTTTCGCATCTACAACCTCGGTGGGTCGGCGGTGACATCGCTGGCCGAACTGATCACGGCCATCGGCTCGGCGCTTGGCAAGGAGCCGAGGATCGACGCCCAGCCCTTTCAGCCGGGCGATGTCCCGCGCACCTTCGCCGACGTCGCGCGTTCGCGCGACGAGCTCGGCTACGAACCGAAAGTGCCCGTCACCGAAGGCGTCCGCCGTTTCGTCGAGTGGTACCGACAGGCGCGAGAACACGGAGAACTCGAAACTTGAGCAAGTATCTCGTCACTGGTGGGGCCGGCTTCATCGGCAGCCACATCGTCGATGCCCTCGTCGCCGCGGGGCATGAAGTCCGCGTCCTCGACAACCTCTCGACCGGGCAGCGCTGCAACCTCGAGCATCATGGCGGCAACGTCGAACTGATCGAGGGCGACCTGCGCGATATGGCGGTCGGGGAGCACAACTGCGAAGGCGGCCAAGGCGGCTTCCACGAGGCTGCGCTGCCGTCGGTGCCGCGATCGGTCGAGGACCCGTTGACCTGCAACGCGGTCAACGTCGACGGTTCGCTCAACGTCTTCGTCGCCGCGCGCGACGTCGGCGCCAAGGTCGTCTACGCCGGTTCCTCGAGTGCGTATGGCGACACGGAGGTCTTGCCCAAGCACGAGGCCATGCCCGTCGCGCCGCTCTCGCCCTATGCCGCGGCCAAGGTGGCAACCGAGCAATACCTCGCGAGCTTTGCCAAGGTCTATGGCATGAAGACCGTGACGCTGCGTTACTTCAATGTCTTCGGCCCGCGCCAGCGCAACGACAGCCCCTACTCGGGCGTCATCGCCAAGTTCTGCCGCAACGCCCTCGAAGGCGCTGCTTGCCGCATCGAGGGCGATGGCCTCCAGTCGCGCGACTTCACCTTCGTGGCGGACGTCGCGCGCGGCAACCTGCTCGCGATGATGACCGACTTGCCCGGCGGCACGACGATGAACCTCGCTGGCGGCGACCGCATCTCGCTGATCGAAATGCTCGACGAACTCGGCCGCCTGGTCGGCCGCGGCATCGAACGGGTCCACGTCGACCCGCGTGCCGGTGACGTCAAGCACAGTCAGGCCGACGCTCGACGCGCCAAGGACCTACTCGGCTTCGAGTGCGCGTACAGCTTTGCCGACGGACTTCGTGAGACCCTCGACTGGTATCGCGAGTCGCTCGAAGAAGTGCAGACAGGCCAGGTGAAGCGATGAAGGGTGTTATTCTGGCCGGCGGTCTCGGTAGTCGTTTGCTGCCTCTGACCAAGATCACGAACAAGCACCTGCTACCGGTCTACGACCGGCCGATGATCTACTACCCGATCGAGTGTCTCGTGAACGCCGGCGTCGAGGAGATCCTGCTCGTGACGGGGGGCAACAGCGCGGGTGACTTCCTGCGCTTGCTCGAGAATGGCACTGACCTCGGCTTGCGCCGCATGCACTACGCCTACCAGCGTGGCGAGGGCGGCATCGCCGCGGCGCTGCGCCTCGCGGAGGACTTCGCGAACGGCGAGAAGATCTGCGTCGTCCTCGGTGACAACATCATCGAAAAGAACATCCGCGCCGCGGCGCAGAGTTTCGAGGCGCAGGCCTCCGGCGCGAAGATCTTGCTCAAGGAGGTCCACGACCCCGAGCGCTTCGGCGTCGCCGAGATCGAAGGGGACCGCGTCGTCAGCATCGAAGAGAAGCCCAAGAAGCCCAAGTCCAACTTGGCCGTGACGGGCATTTATATGTACGACGCCGAGGTCTTCGACATCATCCAGACCCTGAAGCCGTCCGGGCGGGGTGAACTCGAGATCACCGACGTCAACAACGCCTACATCGAGCGCGGGACGCTGACCTACGACTACCTCGATGGTTGGTGGACCGACGCAGGCACCTTCGATTCGCTGCTGCGCGCGTCGAAGCTCTGCGCCGAGGGTGGGGCGAACCGGCTCTCTTGAGCGTCTCGATGGTCTGACGCACGGATTCACGACCAAGGCATCGACGAACATGCAACGCGCCTTCATCACCGGAGCCTCTGGACAGGTCGGACGAGCCCTCGTCGAAGCCTGCCGCGCGCGCGGCATCGAGGCCCTGGGCATGGACCGCTCGAACCTCGACGTGACCGACGCCGACGCCGTGCGACGCGCGATCGAAGCAGCGCGACCCGACTGCGTCTTTCATTGCGCGGCGGCGACCAAGGTCGACCGCTGCGAGACGGAGGTCGCGTGGGCCGAGGCCCTGAACGCCGAAGCGCCGCGCTACGTCGCGCAAGCGGCCGCGTCGGTCTCGGCGCTCCTGCTGCACTATTCGACAGACTTCGTCTTCGATGGCCGCCTCGGCCGTGCCTACGTCGAGACGGACCAGGTGCAGCCGCTGTCGGTCTATGGAGCGACCAAGTTGCGCGGTGAGCACGCCGTCGAGGCTGCCGGCCTCGATGCCTGGCTCGTCGTGCGCACGCAGTGGGTCTATGGTCCCGCAGGCCGCTGCTTCCCCGCGGCCATTCTCGAGCGAGCCCGTAGCGGCCAGCCGCTGCGCGTCGTCGACGATCAGCGCGGCGCACCGACCACGAGCCTCGACCTCGCCGACGCGAGCCTCGACCTGGCGCTCGCCGTCTCGAGCGGCAAGGCGCCGAACGGCTACTACCACGCGGCTGCGCGGGGCGAGGCGACTTGGTACGACTTCGCGCGCGCGGTCCTCGATGCTACAGGCTTGCAGGAGACTGGCATCGCCCGCACGTCGAGCGAAGAACTCGGGCTGCCGGCCGCGCGCCCTGCACATTCCACCCTCGATTGCCGCAAACTGGAAACAGTCCTGGGGCGCGCCATGCCGACGTGGCAAGAAGGGCTCGAGCGCTGGTTGCGCGCCGAGCAGTTGGCTGCCGACCAGGTGGCGGCAGGGGCGCAACGTCGCAACGGACAGCTCGGGTGAAGAAGAGGGTGAGGTAGAGGACGATGGCCAAGATTCTCGTGACCGGCGGCGCCGGTTTCATCGGTTCCAACTTCATTCGTCGCCTGCTGCGCGAGAGCGACCACGAGGTCGTCAACGTCGATGCTCTGACGTACGCGGGCAACCTCGAGAACTTGGACGAGGTCGAGGGCGACGCGCGTTATCGCTTCTGCAAGGCTGACATCGCCGACTTCGACGCCCTCGAGCCCGTCTTGCGGGAGACGCGGCCGGACGCGATCGTGCACTTCGCGGCCGAGAGCCATGTCGATCGCTCGGTCCACGACGCGAGCGCCTTCGTGCGCACGAACGTCGTCGGCACGCAGATCCTGCTCGATGCGGCGCGCATGCACGACGTCGGTCGCTTCGTCCACGTCTCGACCGACGAGGTCTATGGCTCGCTCGGCGCGACGGGGCGCTTCACCGAGACCTCGACGATCCAGCCCAACTCGCCCTACTCGGCTAGCAAGGCTGGCAGCGACTTCCTCGTGCGCGCGGCCCACGAGACCCACGGCATGGACTGCTGCATCACGCGCTGTTCGAACAACTACGGGCCCTTCCAGTTTCCTGAGAAGCTGATCCCGCTCATGATTTCGAACGCGGCCAAGGGCCAGGCCCTGCCTGTCTATGGCGATGGCAAGAACGTGCGCGACTGGATCCACGTCGAGGACCACTGCCGCGCCATCCAGCTCGTGCTCGAGAAGGGGAAGGCCGGCGAGGTCTACAACATCGGTGGCAACTCCGAGCGGGAGAACCTCCACGTCGTGCGCACCGTGCTCTCGCTGCTCGGTCGTGGCGAGGACCTGATCCGCTTCGTCAAGGATCGCCCGGGCCACGATCGCCGCTACGCGATCGACGGCAGCAAGATCGAGCGCGAACTCGGCTTCGTGCCGGAATGGAACTTCGAAGCGGGCCTCGAGGCGACTGTGGCTTGGTATCGGGAGCACGAGTCCTGGATCGAGCGCGTGCGCTCCGGCGCCTATCGCAGCTACTACGAGCAGCAATACGGTCGGCTCAGCTGACCCCAATGATGCATGACCTCCACCCGTCTGGCGGCCGCTGGACGCCTCCCAGAGCGACGGATCGTGCTCGGCGACCCTATTGGGTCGCCTGCGCGCGCTCGTCACCCTGGGTGACATCCAGCGACACACCAGAACAGTCGCGCAACGTGGGCCACGAGGCCCACGCTGCACGACTTCGGGCGGATCTAATGCAACAGTGGGGCTGAGCCGGCGTTCGAGCTCGCGTCCCTGCGACGCTTCGCCGAAAAGTCCCCCTGGAACCGCTGCCGGCTCGGCTATCCTCTGCTTGCCATGCGACGCACGCGAACCCGCACGGGAATCCTCTGTTTGCTGATCCAGGCCATCTGCTTCGGATTCATCCTGCCGTCGTGCTCGACGATCCCCGACAAGCGCATCCAAGAGTTGCTCGTGCGCAAGGGCTTCGGCAAGCGCGCCGAGGGGGATGCCCAGGTCGAGAACTACGCGACGACGGGCTCGCAGATTCAGTTCTGGGTCGACCCGGCGATCTTGCAACTCGAGGCCTACTTCGAGCTCCAGGTCCTCGTAAGTGGACCCCAGGCCGTCGGCGTAGATGGACAGATCTACGTGCCCGGCTATGGCACGATCTATGTGCTCGGCTTGACCGAGTCGCGCATCGCGAGCCTCATTTCCGAGCGCCTCCAGGCGCGCTACGAGCAGCCGATCCGAGTCGAGGCCCGTATCCTCGACTCGCCGAAGTACTTTTATATGTTCGGCGAGACCGCACCGGGGGCCCGCGAGTTCTTGGGTGATCTCACCATCCTGGATGTCTTCGCGCTCAACCAAATCTTGCCGCTCGCCAACATCGGCAAGATCCGCCTCGTCCGCCCCGATCCGGAGTCGCCGCTCGTGGTTTCGATCAACGTGCGGGACATGGTGCTGTACGGATACACGACGTACAACCTCAACATCAAAGAGAACGACATCATCTATGTGCCGCCGACCTTTTTCGGGTCGATCAGCCGCTTCATCGAGCGTTTGACGGCACCCTTGACGACTTTGGTCGCGGCGACGTTCCAGGCGTCGTCCATCCGGTACCAGTATCAGGTGCTGCGTGGTGAGCGCGATCTGAACTTCTTGGGCTCGCCGTTCTTGTTCTGATGAGCTGCGCTCGGCTTACTTGGATGCGCTGCGCATGGCCTTACCCGGGTCGTTCTCAGGACAGAGATGGCAAGATGACGATGCATGACAATGGCGCTGCCCCTCGCGGGCGTGTGCTCGAAGCGGCGTCGAGTCGAGTGCGATGACACAGGTCGAACTACCCCAGCTCCAGATCGGTCGCTACATCGACTTGCTGCGACGGCGCCGTTGGCAGCTCTTGCCTGCGGCGCTCGTTGGCTTGGCGGTCGGCTCGCTCGTCGCCATCCTGATCCCGCGCTACTACGTCGCCGAGACCATTGTCCGCATCCAGCCGCGCTCGACCGACCAGCGGGCTTCGCGGCAGGACCGTTTCATCGAAGAGACCCGCAAGGCGCGCATCGTCATCAAGAACGAGCAGTTGATCTCCGAGGCGATCCGAGAGCTCGAGTGGCTCGAGGCGAGCCGTCGCGAAGACAGCGACGCCTTGCGCGAACTCTGCGCCGAGATCGCCGACCGCATCGAGGTCGAGCAGCTCTGGGAAGCATCTTCAGCCGCTTCGTCGGCGATGCTCCAGATCACGTACAAGGATCGTGACGGTCCGAAGTCGGCCGAGTTCTTGAACAAGCTGCGCGACCTCTACCTCGATGCCGAGTTCAGCTCGATCCTCAAGGCTGAGCGTAATCGGCTCACGGAGCTCAAGAACCAAGAAGACCGTCACACCAAGGCCTTGGAGTCGGCCTTCAACGACAAGCTCGACGTGTTGCGGCGCAGCGGGATCTCGACCGGCTTGCGCATGGTCGCCGGCGGCAAGATGCGCATCGAGGACGAACGCCTCAGCGAGTTCCGCGTCGTCGATGGCGAGATCGCGGATCTACGGGCGCAGATCGCGGGCTTGAGCGACGAACTCCAAGCGCGTCGGCTCGCGCTGTCGCGCATGGACCCCAAGAAGGTCGTCGACCCTGACACCGATCCGCGTGTCCGCGCCGCGCTCGCCGTTCGCAACGCTAAAATTCGCGACTTGGAGGCCCAAGTCGAAAGATATTCGACGCGGCACTCTGCCTACGACCTCCTCCAAAAGGAGTTGAAATCGCAAAAGGACGAGCGCGAGGACATCATCAAGAAACTGACCGAGGCGGGGAAGCTCGATGACTACAACCCCGACTACGTCGATCTGCAGCGTACGATCGAAGGGCTCGCCGCCAAGATCGGCGGCCTCAGAACCCAGCTCAAGGTGCGCGAGGACCGACACAAGGACCTCGACCAATTCCGCCAAGACCTGCCCGACTACCAGACTTCACTCGAGAAGGCCGAGGCGCGGATCGAAGAAGAGATGCGCCAGCTCGAGCAAGTGCACGACCGCCAACGCGAACAGGAAGACAAGGTCTCGCAGCTCGAGCTGAACCAGAGCGAAGTCGTCGACGTGCTGCGTCCAGCTTGGACGCCACCGGAGCCGACCTATCCGAACAAGATTCTGATCGCGGCGCTTGGCGCCTTGCTCGGCTTGGGTGCCGCGGTGGGGTCGATCTTCTTCCTCGACCTCGCGCATCCGTCCTTCAAGTCGTACGACGAGGTCGCGCGCTCTTTGCCGATCCCTGTGCTCGGCGGCGTGAGCTACCTCGAGCTCGAAGAGGACCTGAAGGCTGCAAGGCGCAAACGTTTCCGCATCGGATCGCTCGCGATCTTCATCGTGGCGCTCTTCGCTTCGATCCTGGCGCTCTACTTCTTCGCGCCTCTGCGATTGCCGCCCTTCTTGCGCAGCTTCTTCGACATGATCTTCCATCCAGGGTCGTGACTCCTCGCCGTCGATGAGTCTTCGCGATCTGATCGTCGTCGGCTTCACGCTGCTGTCGCTGCCGGCCTCGTTTCGGGTGCCTTTCACGGGACTCTTGATGTTCACGTGGCTCGCTTACATGCGAGCGCAAGACCTCTGCTGGGGCTTCGCGCGGACGGCGCGCCTCAGTTACATCGTCGCGGCGACCATGGTCGCAGGCTACGTCGTGCACGAGTTGGGCCGCACGCGCTTCACGGTTTGGGACTTTCGCAGCAAGTGCATGGTCGTGATGACCATCCTCATCGGGCTCAGCCTCGTCGACGCGCGGGTCGTCGACAGCTTCGTTCAGAATCGCTACGTCGAGTACTTGAAGATCGTCCTCATCGCCCTCTTCACGGCAGGTCAGGTGTCGACGCGCCGCCGACTCCACCTCATCGTCTGGACGATCGCGATCAGCCTCGGTTTCTACGGCATCAAGAACGGCCTTTGGGGCATAGCCACCGGTGGGCGGCCGATCTTGCGTGGGCCGGGCGGCATGCTCGAGGACAACAACGACTTCGCGCTCGCGCTCACGATGAACGTGCCCTTCTTGCTCTTCTTGGCGAAGCTCGAGAAGCGCGCGATCATCAAACGCGGCCTGCAAGCGGCGACCATTCTGACTGCTGTTACGGTCTTCTGCACCTACAGTCGCGGCGCCTTTCTTTCGATCTGCGGCGTCTTCGGCATCTTCATCATGCGCAGCCGCTACAAGACGCTTGCCCTCGCCGGCGCTGGCGTCGGCGCGGTGCTCTTCGTCCTCGTCGCGCCGGCAGCCCTCATGGAGCGCTACGGCATGATCGCCGGTTTCGAGGGTGATCGCTCGGCCGAGGGGCGCCTCGTCGCTTGGGGAGTGGCAATCCGCATGGCGCTCGACAACCCCTTCCTCGGCGTCGGCTTGCGCAACTTCCGCGCGAACTTCGCCGACTACTTCGGTGCCAAGGTTGGCACGACGATCGAAGTGCACAGCTCCTGGTTCCAGGTCTGGGCCGAGACAGGAACGCTAACTCTCGTTACCTACCTCGCAATGATCGTCTCTTGCTTCTGGACCCTGCGCAGGTTGATGAAAGTCGGGCGCAGCACGGAAGGCGGCGAGTGGATCGTCAACTATGCGATCATGTTCGAGGCATCGCTCGTTGGCTTCTGCATCGGCGCGACCTTCCTGAACCGAGGTCACTTCGACCTCATGTACCACGTGGTCTCGCTCGTCACAGCGCTCAACTTCCTGGCCTACCAGTGGCTGGCCCAGCCGGCCCAGGAGCGGGTCGACGAGGGCGATGATGTCTCCCATCGACCTCGTCTCGCGATCGACTCGCACGAGCGCAAGCGGACCTTCCGCGGGCGTGGACGTCGAGCCGAAGAGAGAAGCGGCGTGTTTCGACCTTCCTACGACAGCTGAGAGAACGGCCATGTGCGGCATTACCGCGATCCTCTGTAGAAGCAGCGCTGCGCCGCCCGATCTTGGCACGCGCCGGCAGATGCTCGAGCGCATGACGCGTGCCCTCGTCCACAGGGGGCCGGATGGCGAGGGCTTGCACGTCGATCGTTGGGCGGCGCTCGGACATCGGCGGCTCGCCATCCTCGACCTCCACACGGGCGACCAACCGATGTGGACGGCCGACCGCCAGCTCGTTGTCGTCTTCAACGGCGAGATCTTCAACCACAAGGAGCTCCGGTCGCAGCTCGAAGATCGCGGTCATGTCTTCGAGACGCGCTCGGACACGGAGGTCTTGCTGCACGGCTTCCGCGAGTGGGGCAAGGCCTTGATCTCGCGCCTCGTTGGCTTCTTTGCGATCGTCTTGCACGACACGAAGAGCGGCGCGACTCTCCTCGCGCGGGACCCCCTCGGCAAGAAGCCCTTCTTTGTCGCCGAGCACGGCGACGCGCTCTTGATCGCGAGCGAGGTTCGCTCCTTCTTTGCGCTCGGGGACTTCAGACGCGACCTCGATCCCGAAGCGCTCGCCGAGTTCCTCGCCCTTCGCTACGTGCCCGGTAGTCGTACCTTGTTGCACGGCGTGCGAGAACTGACGCCGGGACACCTGGCCGTGCACAGGCCTGGTGAGGAGCTGCGTGAAGAGCGCTACTTCGCCTGTTCTTGGCAGGTCGACCCTGGCCTCGGCTTCGACGGCGCGGCCTCGACCCTGCGGGAACTGCTCGATACCTGCGTGCGCGACCGCCTCGAGGCCGACGTGCCGCTCGGCGCCTTTCTCTCGGGCGGCGTCGACAGCTCCGGTGTCGTGCACTCGATGCTGCAGAACGGAGGCGGCCGCGTCCACGCCGTCAACGTCGGCTTCGACGACGGAGAACACGACGAGAGCGAGCACGCGCGCGCCTTCGCCGAGAAGTACGGCGTCGACCTCGTCGTCGAGCGCTGCGAAGCCCGCCCCGAAGAGCAGATCGCGGCCCTGACCGAGATCCTCGACATGCCGCTCGCCGACGATTCGCTGCTGCCGACGTGGCTCGTTTGCCGGGCTGCTCGCCGGCACGTCACGGTCGCGATCTCGGGCGACGGTGGCGATGAGGTCTTCGCGGGTTATCGCCGCTATCGCTTCGACTTCGTCGAGAATCGTGCACGTCGTTGGGTTGGCCAGACCTTGCCGCGCATGGCGGCCATGGTCGTGCCGAAGGGCGATTGGCTGCCGCAGCCGCTGCGCATGAAGCGCACCTTCGAGAACCTCGCCCGCGATCCCGCCGAAGCGTACTTTCGCTCCGTCTCGGCCCTGCTTCCCGAAGAGGTCGCAGCCGTGTTGGCGCCGGGCGTCGCGGACGGCTGCGATCCCTTTCGCGAATTGCGCCACGTCTACGAGACCTCGGTCGCGCCCGACCACGCGAGCCGCCTCCTCGACCTGGATCAGCGCACCTACTTGCCAGGCGACATCTTGGCCAAGGTCGATCGCGCGAGTATGGCGGTCTCCCTCGAAGTGCGCTCGCCGCTCCTCGATCGCCGCATCGTCGACTGGGCATCGCGGCTGCCGATCGCCTACAAGCTCGATGCGCGCAGCGGCAAGAAGGTCCTCAAGAAGGCGCTCGAGCCGCGACTCGGTAAGGAGTGGCTCGCGCGCAAGAAGCAAGGCTTCACGACGCCGCTCGACCGCTGGCTCCGCGGACCGCTGCGCGAGGTCCTCGACGCCGCGCTGCGCGGCAGCTTCGCCCAGCGCTACTTCGACACCAAGCGCCTCGACGTGCTCGCCAAGGAGCACGAACAGGGGCGGCGCAACCACCGGACGCTCTTCTGGAGTCTCATCGTCCTCCACCAGTGGAACGAGCGCTGGGGCAAGCAGGCGTGAAGGTCCTCGTCTTCACGAACCTCTGGCCGAGCAGCGTCGCGCGCGGGCATGGGAGCTTCGTGCAGGAGCGCGTGCTGCGCTTGCAGCAGCGGCTCGGTTTCGACCTCGAAGTCGTCCATCCGCTGCCGCTCTATCCGCGCCTCTTGGGACGCTCCCTCGCGGCGCCTCAGTCGCGGCTCCCCGACAGCGATGTCGCGGATGGGTTGCGTGTTCACTACCCGCGCTACTTCCATGTGCCGCGCTTCGGCGTCGGTCGGCAAGCGCTGCGCATGCAGCGCGGCTGTCGCGAAGTCGTCGACGAGGTCATGCGGCGCTTCGAGCCCGACCTCGTGGATGCTCACTACCTCTATCCCGACGCCTGCGCCGCGATCGAGCTCGGCGCAGTCCACGGCAAGCCTGTGCTCGCAACCGCGCGCGGCAGCGACGTCAACGTTCTCGGCGAAGTCGAGGCCGTCCGCGCGCAGTTTCGCGTGACCCTGAGGCGTGCGCGGCGGGTCATGGCCGTGAGCCAGGCGCTCGCGCGGCGACTCGAGACCGTCGCAGACCTCGAGCCCGGGTCGGTGCTCACGATGCGCAACGGGGTCGACCTCGAGCGCTTCCGCGTCGGCACGACCAGCCCCGAACTGCGCGTTGTCTGCGTCGCACGCCTCGCGCCGATCAAGGGCATCGCGACGCTCATTCGCGCGATGGCGCACGTGCGCGACGAGGCGCACCTCGACCTCATCGGCGGCGGGGGGGAAGAGAAGGACTTCCGTGCCCTCGTCGCAGAGCTCGGCCTGACTGCCCGCGTGCGCGTCCTCGGTGAGCTCGGTCGCGACGAGGTTGCTCGTGAGCTCCTAGGCGGCGGCGTCTTCGCGCTCGCTAGCCGCAACGAAGGGTGGCCCAACGCGCTCATGGAGGCGCTCGCGAGCGGCTGCTTCGCCGTCGTCTCGAAGGTCGGTGGCATGCCCGAGGTCCTTGGCGGCCCCGATGTCGGGGCCGGCGTTGCCATCGATCCCGCGGCCGATGCCGCGACTTGGGGGCGAGCCCTCGACGCGGCTCTTGAAAGGCTCGCGGTCGAAGGCCGAGGCGCCGGCGCTTCGGCGCGTGCGCGCGCCGAAGCGCTCTCCTGGGACGCAACCCTCGACAGTCTCGCCGCGGTCTTCGAGGAGGCGACCACTTGATGCGCGTCCTCGCTTGGGTGCTCTTCGGCCTCGCCTTCCTGATGACGGCCGTTTGGACCGTCGAGGGTTGGGGCTTCGAACAAGGCTACTGGGAGCACGGGCCCGTGCTCGCCCTCGTCGCGGGCTATCTCGTCTGGCGCGGGGCGCAGCGCGCGCGGCGCCTGCCACAGGCCACGTCCTGGCTCGGTATCGCGCTGCTGTCGTCTTGCCTCGCGCTGCACGTCGTCGGCCAGGCCTTGCTCGTCGACGGTCTCAGCGGTCTCGTTCTCGTGCCGGCAGCCCTCGCTCTCACCTGGGCGCTCGAGGGAAAGCGTCGGCTCGGCGCGGTCGCACCGGCCATCATCGCCTTCGCCTTCGCCGTGCCCTTGCCGATCTTCGTGACGGGCAAGATCGCCTACTACCTCAAGCACTTGGCGACTGCGGCTTCGACCGCCTTGGCGTCGTGCTTCGGCGCCGCCTTCGAACAAGACGGCGCGCGCATCCTCGTGCCAGGCCAAGCCGATCCGCTGCTGGTCGGCGATGCGTGCTCGGGGCTGCGTTCGTTGGTCGCCTTGCTCGCGCTCGGCTACGTCTACGCATTTTTCTTCACGCGGCGCAGCCTCGCCTCGCGGCTCGCGATCGTGGCCTTGGCGGTGCCAATCGCGGGGCTCGCGAACGTCGTTCGCATCACCGTCCTTGCCCTCGTCGCCCGCGGCTTCGGCACCAAGGTGGCGACCGGCGTCGTCCATGACGTATCGGGCGTCTTCGTTTACTTGCTTGCGCTCGTGTTGTTATTGGCCCTCGACTTCGTCCTGCCGGGCCGCCGCCCGCCGCAGCGCTCGGCTGACGCGATGGGCGTGGCGATGGGGGAGCCTGGCGTGAGCCCAGCGGCGGGCACAGCACAGCGATCGTCGCGCGTGGCGCGCGCGGCCGTCCTGCTGATGGCGATCGCCGAGAGTGGAGACGCCAAACAAGTGGAGCTGGTTGCATTGACCGGCGTCGATCGATCGACCGTCGGCCAGATGCTGCGCCGCCTCGAGGAGGCGGGGCTCGTCGGTCGACCGAGGTCGGAGTTGGACACGCGGGCCCGCGTCGTCTCGTTGACCGCCGAAGGCAAACGCGTCGAGCGCGCTGCCCGCGAAATCGTCGAGAGCGTCGAACGCGAGATGCGGGAGCGGCTCGGCGCGAACCACGCGGCACTCGGTCGGCTGCTCAATAAGGTGGCGGCCTCGTCGAAGCCCTCCGCC
>CALLZN010000133.1 GCA_937858895.1 uncultured bacterium
CTGCGCATGCAGGACATCGCCGACGAAGTCGGGGTCCACATCTCGACGGTCAGCCGTGCGATCTCGGGTAAGTACATCCAAACGCCCCAGGGCATCTTCGACATGAAGCGCTTCTTCTCGGCGGGCACGCGCGCCGACTCGGGCGAGCTCGTGAGTCAGCAGGCCGTCAAGCAGAAGCTCAAAGAGATCGTCGACGCCGAAGACAGCAACGAGCCACTCTCCGACGACGCGATCGTGACGGCGCTCGAAGAACACGGCATCCACATCGCGCGACGCACGGTGACGAAGTACCGCAAGGCCCTCGCCATCCCGAGCTCGACGCAGCGCAAGGCCTACTGAGCTGCGAGGCCGCGCGCGACGGCTTCGCCGATCGGTCCAACGCAGGTAACCCCGTGGCCACCGAGACCGCAGGCCAAGTGCAGGCCGCCGATCTCCGCGGCCCCGAGCACAAAGTCATGGCTCGGTCGATAGGTGCGCAACCCGGCCCAAGTCCGGCGCAGCGGCAAGTCGAGCAAGAACGGAAAGACCTCCGCGAGGCGCGCGTGCAGACGCTCGTCGATGTCGCTCGCCACCTTCGGCTGACCAGCAAGGCTCGCCGCGACGTCGCAGACCGAAGTCAGGACGGCGCCCGACTCGGGCCGAAAATACGCCTGGCGATCGACGTGCCAAAAGAAGGGACTGTCATGCTCGAGGCCGAGCGCCGCGAGGCAGCCGACCTCCCCGACGAGGGCCAGGTGGCGCCGCCACGGGGCGAGGCCGCGGTCGTCGGCCGGTAGAGCGCGGAGCTGCTCGGGGGCCCACGCACCCGAGGCGAGGACGAGCTCCGCGACCTCGAGCGAAGAGCGACTCCGACTCGCATGCTCGGCGTGCGTCTTGAAATCGGCCGCGCGCACGCGCCCTCCTGCGACGACGACGCCGGTCAGCGCCCGATCGTAGTGCACGGTCGCGCCGTGGGCCTCGGCATCGGCGAGCAGGCGGGCCGCCAAAGCAACGGGGTCCGCGACGCCGTCCTCGGCGACGTGAGCCGCGGCGGTGAAGGGCACCGCTTCGAGCATGGGCCAAGTCGCGCGCAGCTCGGCGGCGCCGATCATGCGCGCTTCGAGCCCTGCGCGGCACGCCATGGCAACCCGCGCCTCGAGCCGCGCGCGCGTCGCCGCTTGTTCGGCGAGGAGGACCGAGCCCGTGCGCCGGAAGAGGCCTGGCGTGTCGACACCGGCTGGAAGCGCGTTCCACCAAAGGGTCCCGGCGCTACCCCAGGCCGCGAGCACGTCCTCGTCGAGTAGGGCGCGCACCATGGCAGCGTTCTGGGCCGTGGCATGGCGGCCGGGTCCGGGCTCACGCTCGAAGACGTGGATTCGGGTCCCCAGGCCGCGGCGGGCTGCGGCGAAGGCGACGGAAGCCCCCGCGAGCCCTGCCCCGACGATGACGATGGGAGTTGCGTGCGCGGTCATGAGGACTGGCACGCATCGTGAGACTGGCCTGCGCCGAAGTCCACACTCTGGACGCGCAGCATCACCGGCGGGCTCGGCGCCTCACAAAGACGGGGGGCCCGCGCGGTTCGAGGCTGGCATGGTCAGCCAAGAGCCCCCGCGCGGGCCTCGAGAGCAAGGGTCGAGAAGGGAGAGCTTCGAGAAAGGGAGAGATACGGCGCCGAGACCCCCCGCACCCGGGAGAGGAGCTGACCTGTGCTTGCATGGATCCTAGAGAGAGTGATTGCTCAGGAGACGGTGGCTCTCGTGCTCACCGCCCGGCAGAACCTGGCGGATCGCAGCCCACTCGAGAGCTTGTCGGGTGGAGCGGCTGGCGACGCCCTCACGCACGCGCGCTGCAGGGCACACGTGGCGGAGGTCGGGTCGCTTCGCAACTCCTGCGGCACAGGCCAACAGGCAGAAGGGATCTCGGCGACGAAATTGTTGAAGAGCTTCGGGACCGCCAGGTCCCTGCCTCGCGGACCGTCGCCAGCAAGGCGTCCCGCTCGCGTTGCCCGCACTGCGAAGCACGTTCGGAACGGGGCTTAGGACGGCGAGCCGCGCTCGCGAGGTTCCGTGAGCTGCGGCAGAATTCTCCTGCGAAATTTTGCTTGTCGCGACCGCGCGAAGCGTCGGCCATCATCGCCGTCGCATGAGCGAAACCGCACTGCAGCTCCTCTTCGCCTCGTTGATGATCGCGACCTATGCGGCGATTGCCTTCGAGCTCCTCCACAAGACCATCGCAGCCTTGGTCGGCGCTCTCGTTCTGACCGCGGTCGGCATCGCGACGGGCGTCCTCCCGCACTACACAGCGGTCTACGACATGCTCGGCCACGACCTGCCGATCTTGGCGGTCATCATCGGGACCTCGATCCTCGTCGAGCTCGCGGGCCAGTCCGGGCTCTTCCACTTCTTGGCGATCCGCATCGTGAAGCAGACCGGCGGGCATCCGATCCGCCTCTTCCTCGCGCTGCAGTTGCTCGTGTTCGTCTTTGCGGCGCTGCTGACGATCGTCCCGGCCATGCTCATCGTGAGCGGGCTCAGCCTCGTGATCTGCAAGAGCCTGCGGCTCTCGCCGACGCCGTACTTGCTCGGCATCGCTTTCGCGAGCAACTCGGGCACGCTCTGCACCTTCGCGTCGGGGCTGCCGACCTTGATGATCGGCACGGCGGCGAAGATCCCCTATGCGCAGTTCCTCGTCGTGAGCCTGCCGTTCGCGCTCGTGTCGCTCGTGGTCTGCTATCTGTGGACGCGGCATGCCTTCCGGCGCGACCTCGTGCTGCCCCAGTCCGAGCAAGCGATGGCCGAGCTCGAGGCCACAGTCAGCGCCTTCGACGAATGGGCCCTCGCCCCGGACCTGAAGGCCTTCACGCGCGCAGCCGTCATCCTGAGCCTCACGATCGTGGGCTTCGCGGTCGCCAAGCCGCTCGGCGTCGGACCGGACTTCATCGCGCTCGTCGGCGGCGCGGCCATGCTGCTCTTTCATGGCAAGCACGTCGAAGAGACGGTCAAGAAGATCAACTGGACCGTCATCCTTTTCTTCTCGGGCCTCTTCATCATCGTCGGCATCGTCAAAGAGACCCACGCCCTCGAACGCGTCGCGGGCGCCCTCACCGCGCTGACCGGCGACTCGGTCCCGCTCAGCGTCGCCATCGTGACTTGGTTCAGCGGCCTCGCCTCGGCCATCGTCGACAACATTCCGGTAGCGGCGACCATGATCCCGATGGTCCCGGCCATGGACAGTGTTCCCCACGAGCCACTCTGGTGGTCACTGATCATCGGCGCCAATCTCGGCGGCAACGCGACGCCGATCGGTTCGATCTCGTGCGTGATCGCGCTGCACGCGCTCGCCAAAGAAGCGGGCATTCACGTCGGCTGGGGCCGCTTCCTCGCGGTCGGCGGCGTACTCATGGCTTTGCAGCTCTTCCTCGCGACGCTTTGGATCATCGGCTACGACGCCTTCGATCTCTTGCCGGCCTTGCCGCCGACTCTGCCCACCGAGCCGACCGGGCACTGAGCGCTCGCCGTAGGCGCAGGGCCTCGGCCGCGCTAGCCTTTGCGCCGTGGAAGACAAGGATCGCAACGACGAACTCGTGCACGCCAACGTGGAGCGTTTTCAAGCAGCCCTCGAGGCGGGTCTCGCGCGCGTCGAGGGGACCGAGCACTTGAAGTCGCTCGTCGCTGTCCTCGACGGCAGCGACCAAGACGGGTCGACCTTGGCCCTCGTGCGCGAACTCGCGATTCCGCGCAAGCTCGCGGTCGTCTTGACCTGCGGCCACCTCGAAGCAGGGCCAGAGGCCGAGGACCGTATCGTCCTCGACGCGCAGCAGAGCCTCGCCGCCGACGGCCTGGACGCGACCGTCCTCCTCTCGAGCAGCGCCGAGAACCACCTGCGCTTGCGTGCTGTGCGGACGGCCCATCCCGATGCGTGCTTCTTGCTCCCGAGCCCCTTCGGCCACGACTATGTGGACCTGGCCCAGAAGTCGCTCGGCACTGCCGTCGAGGTCGCCCTCGCCGAGAGCACGGCGCCGACCCTGGTCGTGCGCGGACCGATCGGCGCCATCGCCGCCGAGCCGCTGTCGCGCCCACACGTCGTTCTGCGCGAGAGCCATCGTGCGAGCGCGCGGGCGGTGAGTGTTGCCTTGGGCTTGCTCGAGGAGCACGAGGTCATCGCGGGGACATTGAGCATGAGCTTCGTCCATGACGGTCCGGCGTCGCCGCTCGTCGACGAGGTGCGCGCCATAGGTTTCGGCGCAAATGTGGAGACCCTGCTGCCCTTGCTTCCCCATGGCCTGTCCGCGCTGCTGCGCCAGGTCGCGTCGATGAGCGAGCAACACGGCGGACTTCGTCTCGACCTGCGCCTCGTGTTGCCAGGCGAGGAGGCCATCGACGAAGACTTCGAGCGCGGCCGCCTCCACATCCTCCCGCGCAAGCCCGGGAGCCCGCACGTCGACGCAGCCATCCAGGACTTCGTGCTCGGCTCGAGCGACCCGGTCCTCGTCGTGCCGGCGCGCGCATGAGCTTCCAAGCCGAAGATCCGGCCGCGCGCCTCAGTGAAGACGAGATCGCGCGCGGCATCGCGGTCGCGCAGCGGCTGCGCGTGGCGGTCCTGGTCGTCGCCTACGACGCCGAATCGCACATCGAGTCGACACTGCGGCGCATCCCCGACGCGCTCATGCGTGAACTCGCCTGTGTCTACGTCATCGACGACCAGAGCCCGGACGCGACCTTCGACAAGGCGCGCGAGGTCGCGCGCGACTTCCCGCGCATGCGGGTCTTCAAGACGCCACAGAACCAGGGCTACGGCGGCAACCAAAAGCTCGGCTACGAGTACGCGATCCGCGAGGGCTTCGACATCGTCGTGCTCTTGCACGGGGATGGCCAGTATGCGCCGGAGGCCATGCCGCGCCTGCTCGCGGCCTTCGACGACGAAGCGACCTGCGCGGTCTTCGGCTCGCGCATGATGGTCAAGGGTGCTGCCAAGCGCGGGGGCATGCCCTTCTACAAGCGCGTCGGCAACCGCATCCTGACTTGGCTCGAGAATCGTCTGCTCGGCGCCGAGCTCAGCGAGTTCCACAGCGGCTACCGCGCCTACCGCGTCGCGGCCCTCGCGGACCTGCCCTTCCGCTACAACACGAACGACTTCCACTTCGACACCGAGATCATCATCCAGCTGCACGGCAAGGGCATGAAGATCGTCGAGGTGCCGATCCCGACCTACTACGGCGACGAGATCTGCCACGTCAACGGAATCGCCTACGCGCTGCACTGCATCGCGACGATCCTGCGCTACAAGGCCAATCGCATCTACCTCGTCCACCACCCGAAGTTCGACCTCGAGGGGCAGGGCCACTACGTCTTCAAGGAAGCGCCGAACAGCCTGCACCAGGCCATCCTCGATCGCGGCACTACGCGAGGCGCGCGCGTCGTCGAGCTCGGCGCGGGTCATGGTCAAGTCGGACGTTCGTTGCACGGACAGGGGGCCTCGGTCGTCGCCATCGACCTCTACAAGCCCGACGTCGACTTCCCGTTTCCGTATCTCGCGCGCGACCTCGATGCGCCCTTTGCTGACGCCGTCTGCGAGGCGCAAGGCGGCCAGTCGCAAGTCGTCGTGGCCCTCGACGTCATCGAACACTTGAAGGAACCAGAAGTGAGCTTGCGCGAGATCCGCGCCGTGCTCGAACCCGGCGGCCGCCTGCTCGCGAGCACGGGCAACGTGGCCTACTTGCCGCTGCGCTTCTTGCTCTTCTTTGGCATGTTCAACTACGGCAAGAAGGGCATCCTCGACTTGACGCACAAGCGGCTCTTCACGACGCGGAGTTTTCGTCGCACGCTCGAGGGCGAAGGATTCGTCGTCGACCGCCTCGTTGGCTTCGGCCCGCCGATCCGGGACATGGTCGGCCAAGGCTTGGTGCTAGGCGCGCTTGACAGCGTGCTCTCGTGGCTCGCGCGGCTCTGGCCGTCGGTCTTCGCCTACCAGTTCTTGGTCGAGGCGCGGGCCAAGGACAGCCTCGATGACATTTTGAGCCGCACGGTCGCGAGCGAGTCGCAGTCGGGGTCGCGGGCCGGCTAAGATGGCAGCGGCAGTCGCCTGGCTGCCACTCTCGAATCCAGGTCGAAGCCGGCCTGATCTTCCCGCAAGTCCCAACCCTGCAAGAAGCATGCGTCAAACTGCACTCTTCGCCGCGACCCTCGCGGCCCTCACCGTCTCGGCGGGCGCCCAGCAGCTCGTCACCCCTCCGCACGCTGTTGGCCTCGAAGGCAATTCTTCGTCGGGCATTACTTTCACCAACGCGGCAACACGCACGATGCAGTCCGATGGAAACCTCGTTGGGTCGGGCTTGCGCCTCCTGCGCAGCATGACTTTCCGTCGCAACGGTAGCGATCTCGCCTTGTCCATCGCGCGCACCGTCGACGTCCAGATCGATATGGGCTACAGCGTCGCGACCTTCACGAACACCTTCGACAACAACTTCGAGGCGAACACCAAGACGACCGTCTTCAGCCTCAAGCAGGTGTCGCTGCCGGACTGGACCGTAGCGCCGCCCACACCGCCGGCCGACTTCGACCTCACGATCAAGTTCGACACGCCCTTCGTGAACGACAACGTGAGGACGCCCATCTTCGACATCCTCTGCTCGAACAACTCGCAGCCCGGTAGCACGTACAGGATGGATTGGTTCTCCACTGTCCCGACTCTGACGAAGGGCGAACGCCCCGAGGCGCTCGGCACGGGGTGCACGACGGCCAACGGCGTCTTCACCTATACCTTCGAGACGCAGGCAGACGCGACGAACATGAGTGTGCTCTATGCCTTTCGAGGCGCGGCATCGAACGCACCGTGCGTCGCGATGATCGGCGGCACGGATCCCAATGTGAACATTGGCCTCTGCACGAACCTGCGCTCGGACCTGACCTTCGTCCTGCCGCTCGGCGTGAGCGACGGCACCGGGACCTTCGGCCTCAATGCGCCAATCCCATGGTCCTCGGGCCTCGCAGGTCTGCGACTCATCTCTCAGGGCTTCTGCCTCGATGCGACGCAGCCTGGCCTGCCCTTCGCCCTCTCGAACGGCGTGTCGACGACGACGCCATACGTCGTCGGTGGCGGCGGCGCGACGGCCATCTTCAAGATCAATCGCTTGTTCACGAGCACGGGCCAAGGTCCGACCGGCACGCTGGCGACGACCTGCATTCCTGTCCTCTGGTCGGTCTGAGCAGATCGACACGAGGCGCGCGCTAGCAGTATGTTCGACAACAGGATAAGGGCCGCGACAGCGGCCTACCTCGATACGAGCCACGCGCGCGCGCTCGACGTCCCACAGGAAGCGCAGCGCAAGATCGTGCAGCGCTTCATCACGTGCTGCTACGACGACCTCGCGAAGGAGCCGCGCCACCTCGAAGGCGACGACGTCGAGCGCGCGCTCTGCGCCTACCTACCGCGCTACTACGGTGCGCGCGATCCGCTCGCGCTGAACACCGAAGAGGTCTTGAACGCCTACTTCCGCCACCTGCGTGAAGACGCCGTCGTCCTCCACGCCTACGAGATCGGCGTGGCCTTCGATGCGCACATCGAGACCTTTTGTGCGACCGTGCGCGCGGGCAAGGTGCACGAAAAGGGCATCGCGATGACGCGCGCACTGCACGACGAGCGCCGCGGAACGAAGGTCGGCCGCAACGATCCTTGCCCTTGCGGCAGCGGGCAGAAGTTCAAGAAGTGCTGCATGAAGCTCGGCGATTGAGCGGTGAGCGTGCTGCGCGTCAGACGCGCGGCACGGTTACGCGCTGGTAGGCGCTCGAGCCACCGCGCAGCTGCGCGTCCGCTCGATAGACTTCGCCCTTGTCGCTGCGACCTTCGATCGAAACGGCGCCGCGCGGCAACACGGCTTCGAGGCTGAAGCGCCCGGTTGTTGGATCGCGGTCGGCCTCGAAGCGCCGCAGCTCACCGGGCCATGCCTTGCTGCGCACGACGACGCTCAACGTTTCGCCACCGCTTCCACCTTCGAAGCTGAGACGACAGCGCCGACCCACGACGACCGGCATGGTCACGCTATGGGTCGCGCCACTCGCGAGGTCGATCTCTTGCGAAGCGATGATCAACTCGTCGCCGACCGGCCCGAGGAGGCGGTAGTGACCCGCCGGAACACGGCGCACGACGACGTCCCCTTTGTCGATCGAGTAGGAGATCTCGCCGGCGACGAGCCAGGTGTCGGCGCTCTTCGAGAGCCAGGGCACGGGCGGCCGCTCTGTCCAAGGCTGGCCGTCGCTCCGACAAAAGGCGACCCGCAGGGTCGACGCGCGCGCAGCGACGACGCGGACGCTCTGCTCACGCTCCTTCGTGAAGTCGAACGACCGCGCCACGACGACATGGTCGTCCGATTGCAGCGAGAGATGCAGGTGCTGCAGCGGCAAGTCATCGAAGCGGAAAGCCCCTGCGACGAGCCTCGTCGAAGCCGCGAACTTCGGCGGGACTGTCGAAGCGAGGTGGACGATGAGGCCGTCGAGCGGCTGCCCACGATCATCGACGATGCTGCCGTGCAAGCGACCGAAGAGTCGCGCGCCGCTCGGCGCGACGAGGCGTAGCTCATGGCTATCGGCCTCGACGCGCGCTTCGGCGAGCGCCGACTCCGTGCCCTGACCACCTGGCGCGAAGAGCCGGACGACATGGGTCCCTGCCGCGAGACCCCAGAGGACGAAGCTCCCGTCCTCATGGGTTTCGAGGACGCGCTCCTCGGGCGAGGACGCTGCGCGGCCTTCGCCGCTTTGAGTGCACGTGATCCGAAACCCCGCCAGCGCCCGGCCGGAGGCGTCGACGGCGCTTCCCCGCAGAACGCGCACGGGACCGACCTCGATGTCGACACGCTGCTCGAGCTGCGTCGGAGCGGGCTTGTCCACGAGGCCGGTCGAGAAGCTCGACGCCGTGTGCTGGGCCACAATCGCAAACGGCGCATAGGCGACGCCATCGAAGCGAAAGGACCCGTCGGCCCGCGTGACACTCGTCATCCACGAGCGGCCTTGGCGCAGACTCACGAAGAAGCCAGGCAGTCTCTGCCCGTGTTCGTCGCGCACGAAACCCGAGATGCGCGCGCGGCGCGCGAGCACGAGGCGGACTTCAGCGGCGGCGATATCGAGGTCGATCGCTTGCGCACTACTGGCCCACGGTAGGTGCGAGGCAAAGACACGAACGCGGCCCCGTGGCAGTCCGCGGGCCTCGAAGCGTCCCTGCGCATCGCTCTCGCAGTGAACCGGCAAGCGCGGCCCCACCCATGCCCCAGCATCGTCGCGACCGAGGTGCCCGAGTTCCTCTTGCACGTGGACGTCGACGCCTTCGAGCGCCACGCCGAGTTCGTCGACGACGCTGCCCCGCAGCACAGTGCCTTCGCCCTCGAGGACGAGCCGCACCGGATCGTCGCCAAGCTGTTGCAGTGGATGCGACCTCGAGCTGATGCGTCGGCCGTCGGCGGCAGCGATGTACTCATCTTCAGCCAAGTAGAACGCTTCGAAACTGCCGTCGGCCGCCGACCGCGCGACGCGACGCACGAGGTCGCCTGCGACGCCATCGCGGTGCCGTTGCCCGACGAGCACGTCGACGCCTGGGAGCGGTCGAAGCGCTTCGTCGACGACGTGGCCATGAACCCGACCGAAGATCGTGACCTCGACGTCGACCTGCTCTTCACGACCGGCCACGAGCTCGCAGATCGCCTCGTGCTGCAGCCTGGTCGCGAAGTGCACCCTGATGCGGTAGGCGCCAGGATCGAGCGCATCGAAGCGCAATGGTGCTATGGCCGAGGTCTGGGCGCGGGCGGCGATGACTTCGACCTGCGAAGAGTCGCGAGGACTTCGCCACAGGGTGACGTCCGCGCCCGGCAGCAGGACGTCGTCGCCTTCTTGCCGCGCAGCATCGCGAACGTGGCCTAGCAAGCGCACGCGGACGGCGGCCTTCGCGTTGGTGGCTGGGTTCGCCTGCCTCGTGCCCTCGTCCGCTGTGCTCGTGTTCGGACTCGACGCGGTGCCGCTCGTGCCGTCGACCTCGGCCCCGGCGGAGACCGGGGTAGAAGTCGCTTCGCTAGGAGGACTCTGCACGAAGAGACTGCGCCCAACAAAGAAGAGCAGGGTACAGACCAGTCCAACGAAAACGACGAGAGCGTTCTTCATGATCCACAGGGATGGCGTGATCCATAGCGCCGTCGCGGCGACGGTGGCGACTTCTCTCCGACCGGCGGCCAGGACGGCCTCGCGCACGCGCGCGAGGCCGCGGCCTTCGAAGAGCACGGGAAGCGAGGGCGCGAGGCCTTGGGGCAGGAGCTTGCGCAGCGCGCGGAGGCCGCGGTGCAAGCGCATGCGCACGGTGCCGGGCGCGAGACCGAGGGCCTCGGCGATCTCGACGGGCGAGAGGCCGTGCTGGACCTGCAGCAGCAGGACTTGTCGCTGTTCTTCCGGCAAGGCATCGACGCGCGTGCGCAAGATCTCGACGAGCTCGCGCGCTTCGATCGTGGCGGCGGCGTCCGACGCGCCGACGCAGTCGGGCTCGACAGCTCGCGGGTCGATGCGAGCACCAGCCTCAACGCGGCGCTCGCGCTGGCGGCGGAGGTTCTGAGCCTCTTTGGTCAAGATGCCCGTCAGCCACGGGCCGACGGCGCGCGTCGCGTCGAAGCTCGCTGCCTTCTCGATCGCGACCACGAAGCTGCGCTGCACGAGGTCCTCAGCGTCGGCCGCCTGGCCGCATAGGTGGAGCGCCAGCCCGAGCAGCTTGGGCGCGACCTCGTCGAAGACCGCGCCGAGGGCGGCGAGGTCACCGTGGTCGCGAAAGCGCAAGAAGCGCGCTGTCGAGTCGTGCGGCATGCGAGCTATCGTCAGGAGAAGGCGAAGCGTCACTGAGTCTTGCAGAAAAACCTTGGACCGCGAGGCCCCGGAATCTCGAAGCTCTTGCCATGACCTTGCAACCGACCCTGGTCGCCCACCGCGGCCACGCCGCCGCCTATCCCGAAAACACGTTGAGCGCCCTCGAGTCGGCCTGCGCCGCCGGTGCCCGGTGGGTCGAGGTCGACGTGCAGCGCACGCGCGATGGCAAGCTCGTGCTCTTCCATGACGGTGACCTGCAGCGCCTCTGCGCGGTCCCTGGCACCGTGCACGACAAGACGTGGCAAGAACTGCAGGCGCTGTCCTGCGCCAACGAGGATCGCTTCGGCTCGCGCTTCAGCCAGCAACGCATGGCCTCGCTCGAGGACTTCACTTCGTTCCTGGTGGCGCACGAGGGTGTGGAGGCCTTCGTCGAAGTCAAGCACGAGGCCTTCATCGGCTGCGCACAGCAGACGGTCCTCGCTGAGCTCGTCGAGCAACTGCATGCCGTGCGCGAGCGCTGCGTGCTCATCTCCTTCGCGCACGACTTCTTGGCGCTCGCGCGCGCGGAGTCGAGCTATCGACTTGGTGCGGTCGCCGAGCTCTGGGACAGATTCGACAGCGAAGAGATCCTCGCCGTCGCGCCCGACTACTTCTTTTGTGATGTGCGCGGCTTGCCCCAGCTGGAGCGCGTGCAACACGAGGTCTTCGAGTCGGCGAGCATCGCGGTCTGGGAAGTCCAAGATGCGAGCCTGCTGCCGCAGCTCGCCGCCCGCGGCGTCGACTTCGTCGAGACCTTCGAAATCGAAGCCATGCTGCGCGCGCAGCGCGGCGAGCGTTGACCATGGACGGTGCAGACCGGGACATCGAGGCCTTTGACATCGTCGTCCTCGGCGGTGGCATCCATGGAGTCGGCGTGCTCCAAGCCGCTGCGGCACGCGGGCACCGCGCGCTCCTGCTCGAGGAGCGCGACCTCGCTTCGGGCACGTCGCGCCGCTCGAGCAAGCTCATCCACGGTGGCCTGCGCTACCTCGAGAGCGGACAGTTCGGCCTCGTGCGCGAATCGCTGGCCGAACGCGCGATCCTCTGTCGCCTGGCACCCGAGCTCGTGAAGCTCGTGCCCTTCTTCGTGCCGGTCTATCGCGAGACGACGCGACGGCCCTGGAAGCTGCGCGCGGGCCTCTCGCTCTACGCGCTGCTCGGCGGCCTCGCCAAGGACGCGTGGTTCCAACGCGTGCCGCGCCGCGACTGGGACCAGCTCGATGGGCTGCGCCTCGATGGCTTGCAGTACGTCTTCCGCTACTTGGACGGCCAGACCGACGACGCGTTGCTGACGCGCGCGGTCGCCGCTTCGGCCGAGGAGCTCGGCGCCGAGGTCCGCGAGGCGGCGCGCTTCGTGAGCGCGCAGAAGACCGCGCATGGCTATCGCGTGCGCTACGACGCTGTTTCGGGACCCGTCGAAGTCGAGACGCGAGTCCTCGTCAACGCCGCCGGTCCGTGGGTCGAGCGCGTGCGCGCAGCGATCCTGCCAGAACCGCCGGGCTTCGCGGTCGACTTCATCGCTGGCACGCACATCGAAGTCGAAGGCGCGACGCGCGCGGGCATCTACTACTGCGAGGCACCCCAAGACCAGCGCGCCGTGTTCACGATGCCGTGGCGAGGCCACACGCTCGTCGGCACGACCGAGACGCCCTTCGTCGGTGACCCGCGCACGGTCGAGCCGAGCAGCGACGAGATCGCCTACTTGCTCGCCGTGCACCGCGACTACTTTCCTGGGCGCGAGTCCGCAGTGCTCGGCGCTTGGGCGGGCTTACGCGTGCTGCCGAAAACGTGCGCGCGGGCCTTCGACCGCCCGCGTGAAACGAGCTTGGTCGTCGACGCCGATGTGCCGAGCTACCTCGCGATCTATGGCGGCAAGCTGACGGGCTACCGCGCGACCGCGGCGAAGGTGCTCGACCGCCTCGCTTCGTCGCTTCCGCAACGCGCGTGGCTTGCCGATACGGCGAGCCTGGCACTGCGGTCGCCCGCGCCACGCGAAAGCGCGGCGACGACGAATTGAATGGCAGCCTCAGCGTCGCAGCGCCGCGACCAGCTTGGGAAGGTCGACTCGATAGGCGGTGACGCCGGGCACGGAGAAGGCGCGATCGATGAAGCGCTTCTCGGTCGGCAGGGCCGCGTTGGTCTGGGCCAGCGCGATGGGACCGCCCGCGGGCCAACCCGCCCAGAGCAGGTAGCAGGTGGCGCTCTTCGCCAGGCGTGGACCGTCGGCGACAGCCGCGTCGCGCACGCGCATGAGTTCGAGGATGTGCGCAGGGGTCCCGTAGTCCTGGGGAAGCGGTGAGAGCATCCAACGCCAGGCGACGACGACCTCGGCATTCCCCCACGGGAAGCGCAGCCACGTGATATCGGCAGCGACGGTCGCCGCCTCACGCGAGCGACGGTAGAGCGGCAGCAGCGTGTAGTAGCTCTGCATGTCGGTCAACACGAAGGTCGCCTCGCCCTCGATCTCGCTTTGCACGGCAGCGAAGCGCGCGATCGAAGCGCGCGGCACGGCCTTCTCGGCGGCGATCTCTTGGTGCGGCACCCCGCCGTTCGTGTAGCGCGCGAACTCCGGACCTGCATACCAGCAGAGCCCAAGGGCAAGAGCCGCGAGGCCCGCAAGGACAAAGCCCCGCTCGCGACGCCAACCAATGGCGAGCGTCACGGCGCTGACCGCGCGCGCTGCGGCAACCACGAAGACCGGCAGCACCCACGTCGCATGCCGACAAGCGCCGAAGGGATACTTGCCCAAGGCTGCGAGCCCGACGGCCGTCCCCCAAAGCGTCGCCAGCAAGACGAGGGCTTGGACTTCGCGCCGCCAAGCGAGGGCCGCGAAGCCGACGATGCTCAGCAGCAGGGCGAGGACCTCGAAGGACTGGCCAAAGAGAAAGGACAGAAAGCCCTTCGTGTGCGTCCAGACATCGAAGCCCGAATCGATGAGAAAGGGCGTGAGCCAGCCGCTCTCCGCGAGCGCCTGGTCCGCGAGCGCGCTGCCGATGAGGCGCGGACGCAGGTGCAAGAAATAGAGCGCGGCGACGATGCCGATCGGCACGACCTGCACGGCCGCCGTCTGCCACAGTCGCCGACCCCGCAAGTCGCCGCGCAACACGGCGAGCACCAGGACAGCAGCCATGGCCGGCGCCACGAGCAAGGCGCTGTAATGCGTGAGCAAGGCGAGCGACGTCGCGACGACATAGAGCGCGAGCGCCGAGCTACGACCGCCACGCAACCAGGACACGAGGCCGGCCATGCCGAAGCAGAGCATGGCGATCAAGAAGGCGTAAGGCCTCAGGATCTGCGAGAGCATGACGTGGCCGGGTGCGACGGCCACAACCAGGGCCGCGCTGAGGGCCGCGATACTTTGCTGCGCAGGTGACTCGTGACTCGAGAGGAGCGCACGCGACAAAGCGTAGATCGCGAAGATCGACGCGACGCCCGAGAAGACCGAGAGCAGGCGCAGCGCGACGAAGTCGCTCGTGAAGGACGCGATGGCCCGCAGCATCAAGTAGTAGAGCGGCGGATGCGCGTTGCCCGGCACCTCTTCCCAAAAGCGGTCGGCGTCGCGCCAGGCCGTCATCGAGTAGTAGATCCCTTCGTCGGGATTGAGCCACGCGTCGCCGAGGCCGTAGAGCCTCAATCCAAGACCGAGAGCGGCGATCGCGAGGACGGTGACGACCTCGCGGCTCAGGAGCTTCTGGGCGAACCTCTTCGGGGCGAACGTCTTCTGGGCGAACGTCACTGCTGCTCGATCCGCCCGCGGTCTCTATTTCAGCTCTCGTCGCCGTCGAGGACCTTCTGGGCGATCGCGTGTGGCACCGGCGCGTACTCGAGCGGCTCCATCATGAACGAGCCACGCCCAGCGGTCATGCCGCGCAAGGTGGTCGAATACTGGAACATCTCAGCGATCGGGACCTTGCCGCGGATCGTGCGCATGTTGAGCGCGAGGTCGATGTCGCCGATCATCGCGCGGCGGCTATTGAGGTCGCCGATGACGTCGCCAACGTAGTCTTCGGGCACCGTCACTTCGATCTTCATGATCGGCTCGAGGAGCGTGACGTTGTTCTCGGTCGCCATGCGGAAGGCCAAGGCGCCGGCCGCCTGGAAGGCCATGTCGGACGAGTCGACGTCGTGCGACGAGCCGTCGTAGAGCTCCGCGTGGATGTTGACGAAGGGATAACCAAGGCGTCCACCACCCTGGGCCGACGCAACGATGCCCTTCTCGACCGAGGGGATGTATTCACGCGGCACCGCGCCACCCGTGATGCCGTTGACGAAGGTCACGGCCTTCTCGGCCTCTTCGGCCTTGAAGCGCACCTTGATGACCGCGTACTGACCCGAGCCACCCGACTGCTTGATGTGGCGTGCTTCGAGCTCGATAGGCTTCTTGAGCGTCTGACGGTAGGCGACCTTGGGCTTACCGACGTTGATGCCGACGTTGTAGTCGTTCTGGATGCGGTTGCAGATGACCTCGAGGTGGAGTTCCCCCATGCCCTCGATGATGATCTGGCCGGTCTGCTCGTCGGTCTTGCACAAGAAGGTCGGGTCCTCTCGCGTCAAGCGCCCGAGGGCGTCGCTGAGCTTGTCGCGGTCTTTCGAGCTCTTGGGTTCGATCGAGAGCGCGATGACCGTGTCCGGGAAGTCCATCGACTCGAGCGTGATCGGATGGTCCTCGTCACAGAGCGTGTCACCCGTGCCGGCGTTCTTGAGCCCCATCACTGCGACGATGGCACCTGCCTTCGCGTCATCGACGGGCTCACGACGATTCGCGTGCATGCGCACGAGGCGGCCGATGCGCTCGCGCTTGCGCGTGCGCGGGTTCAGGACCTTCATGCCCTGCTCGAGGACGCCCGAGTAGATGCGGACGAAGGTGAGGTCGCCGTTGATGTCGGAGATCGTCTTGAAGGCCAAGGCCGAGAGCGGCTGGTCGATCGTGAGCGCGCGCTCGATCTTTTCACCCGTGTCCGGGTCGAGGCCTTCGACGTTCGGCATGTCGATCGGCGACGGCAAGTAGGCAACGACGGCGTCGAGCAGGTTTTGGATGCCCTTGTCCTTGAGCGCCGATCCGCAGAAGACCGGGACGATGCCGCGGCGCAGAACGCCGTTGCGAATCGCCGTGCGGATCTCCTCGATGCTGCCCTCTTGGCCCTCGACGAACTTCTCGAGCAGGGGCTCGTGGAACTCGGCGACCAACTCGATCATTTGCTCGCGGGCGAGCTCGACTTCGTCCGCCAGTTCGGGCGGGACCGGCACGATCTCGACACCTTTTGCATCGTCGTGCCAGATATAGGCCGTGCGTTCGAGCAGGTCGACGACACCGAGGAAGTCCTTCTCACGCCCGATCGGCAGCTGCATCTGCACGGGCGTCACGTTGAGACGACCGCGGATCGTACCGAGCACATAGTCGAGGTTGGCACCGGTACGGTCGAGCTTGTTGACGAAGGCGATGCGCGGGACGCGATAGCGATCCGCCTGTCGCCACACCGTCTCCGACTGGGCTTCGACACCCGCGACGCCGCAGAAGACACCAACCGCACCATCGAGGACGCGCAGCGAGCGCTCGACTTCGACCGTGAAGTCGACGTGGCCCGGCGTGTCGATGATGTTGATGTTGTGGTCAGCCCACTCGCAGGTCGTCGCAGCCGACGTGATCGTGATCCCGCGTGCGCGTTCCTCGGCGAGGTAGTCCATCGTGGCCTCACCTTCGTGGACCTCCCCCGTCTTGTGAACGCGCCCCGTAATGAACAGGATGCGCTCGGTCACTGTGGTCTTGCCCGCGTCGATGTGGGCCATGATGCCGATGTTGCGAAGCTTGCGCAGCCGGCGCGTTTCCGCGTCGTCTTTCTTCTGCGCGCTGGTCTGGGTCGATGTATCGGTGGCGGTCATCAGGTTCACCCTGCAAGGGCGAAAGGGAATGCATGTTCCGGAGGTGCTTGAACACGGCGTTCACGCCGACCGCCGGACGTGGATCGGGTGCGCGGAAGCGCAACGAGCCGACACACGTGTTTTCGGGGCAGAGATCGTATCGACCCAGCTTGTGCTGTCAATCGAGGGGCACGTGAGGATCTGAGAAGGCGTCCACGCGACGCGCTGTCGCAGGCCTCGGACTTCGGTCAGCGAGTTCTCGAGCGCTCGCGCTTCTCCGGGTCGAAGAAGGCGCGCAAGAACGGGTTCCACGAGTGCTCTTCGAGGGCGAACTCGTCGAGGGCCTCTTCGCGCCTTTGGTCGCGCAGGCGGTCCCGCTCCTCCTCGGTGTAGTCCGAGAGCTGCACGCGCAGGTTCGAGCTCCGGTGCATGGGGATGAGCTCTTGCACGACCGCAGCCTCGCCGTCGGGGATGCGCACGACGATGGCCTTGGCCCGCGTGACCGAGAAGGACCGGCCGCTCTCGTCGCGCTTGTAGAGCGCCGCGAGGTGGATCGTGAAGACGTGCGACGTCGTCGTCAGCATGGCCGTGAAGCGCTGCTTGGACTCGGACTCCGGCAGGTTGTCGAATTCCTTGACCTCGCTCAGCTTGTCGAGCGAAGGAAAGTATTGTAGGCGCTCCTCGACGTCCCCGCTCAGCATCTCGTCGCTCGCGCGCTCGCTGTTCTGGTCCTCGGCCGCAGCCTCGGCGTCCTTGTCGACTTCGTTGCGGTAGCGAATCAGCGCTTCGATCGCCGTGTCCGGGATGTCGGCCTCGTCTTCGAGGGCGCGGATCACGACGCGGTGCGCCGTGTTGATGTTGATGCGTGGCCCCGGCTCGAGGATCGTGAGCTCGCCCCCACCTGCCCCTGCTCCGGCCCCTGCTCCAGCTTGGCCGCCACCCGGGAGGGCTGGCGTCGCGCCGCCCGCACCCTGGTTCGTGGGCGCAGCCGTCGCCCCGCCTTCGCCCGTGCCTGGATCGGTCGCAAGGATGGTGTGCACCGTGAAGACGGCCTCGAAGCCCGGCAAGATCTCGTCGTCGACGATGCGATCCGACATCCACTCGGGCTTGATACGCGGCAGCAGCACGAGTTCGTCGAGGCTCAGCGGCTCGAAGCTCTCCTCGCGCGAGAAGCGTGAACCTTCGTTCTCGCTCGCCTTGCGGCGCTTGATCGGCGCAGCGGGTCGATCATCGTTGCGTCCTTGGCCGCGCAACCAGTCGCGGATGTCGTTCGCGATCGCCTCGGCCTCCGAACCCGCGATGTCTTCGTCGCTGTCTTCCCAGATCTTGTCGAGGATGCGCATGACGCGCTGCCGACTCAGCTCTGCGTAGTCCTCGTCGGGCGAGATGAGGTTCAGGAGATTGAACTTGCGGTTCTCGTCCTCGATCCACACGTAGACCGAGATCTTGTTGTCGTCGTAGATCGACTTGGGTCG
>CALLZN010000134.1 GCA_937858895.1 uncultured bacterium
CGAACGAACGCGGATCTTCAGCCGCAACGTGCCGGATGGGTCGACGAGTGGCATTCTAGCGATCCCGGATCACACGATGCCCTTCTTCCACGATCTGCCGGCGCCGTACGGCGCCGGGACGTATCCGATGCCTCATCACTCAGGCTACACGGGTGGGCGCATTCCCGAAGACTACCGCTGGTGGAATTGGGTGCAAACGACGTCGGGATTCTTGAACAACTACTCCGTCTACAATTACACGCGAGGCGAATTTCCGATGTATCGCAATCGGGACAAGACCCTTAGCTATCCTGCCGCTGGAACGGACAACATCCTTTGGGAGCCCTTTATGCGGAACCTCCAATGCGACTACGCACCCACATTGTTGCCGGACCACAAGATGTGGCCACAAGCCGTGTTTAATAGCGGCTTCCCTGTCTTGTTGCCAGCGGGAATCGACGAGTTCGCATCGAATCCTTGGCATCACCACTTTACGACATCCGTTATCAATGGCCCATATGGATTGCGGGGCCTATATTGGTACATTGACAACCACTACATCTTCTTCAAGCCCAACCACCCAACGATACCAACGGCGCCGATCGATGGATCACTGAATCCCCCTGCGACATACGTCTGGGGTGGAGTCACGCCAACAGGAGGCTATGTCGGATTGTTTCCGAACGTTCAGATGTTCCTGCTTCCTACTTATACAGTCGGCTCGACCGGAGTTGGGGCTGCGACACTTGCAGTGCCTGACTCGCTTTGGCTTGGCGTGCGCTACAATTGCGAAGTCGAGGATGTTGGCAACTTCGGCCTCTGCAACCTGCAGTCCTTTCTTGCGATCAACGGCAACACGGAACCGCCAATCTCCGCACGCTCGAGCGCCAGAGAGCCTACGGCGCTTCCTCGCGAACTCGACGCCTCCCATTTCGAGGAGATGGACAAGCGTGGACGCGCAGCCCTTCAGAGGCAACAACGATGAAGCTGCACATGTCACAACCCTGCTGCGGCATCATCGCGTTTCTGGCCTTGGCAGCCGAGGTAACGGCCCAGGCCTTCTACAAGACTGACACGTACTCATCCGTGACTCATTCAGTGCCTACACTGCCAGCCGATGTCGATGGAGACGGTGATCTCGATCTGATCACGCATGTGGGTCCTACGCTGCACGCCAAGCATCGATTCGGTGTGTGGATCAACGATGGTGACGGCCGGTTTACCGATGAGACGCTCTCGCGGATGCCCACAACCGATACATGGAACGTTACGCCTGCCAGGCTCTTGGACCTTGACTTGGACGGCGATCTTGATATCGTCTTTGCCGGCATGGCATTGCCGCTTTCGCTCCGACGAGAAGTCTTGTATGTCTGGCTCAACGACGGAAAAGGATATTTCACAGACAGATCGAGCACCCACGCTCCAGCAACGCAATTCAGCTTCGTCGATGACTTGGTGATTGCGGACTTCGATGGGGACCGCTTTGCCGACATCGCCGTCGCGACGGCGAACGACACTTTGACGCCTGGCTTGCTCTGTTCCATCTTCATGAACAATCGACGAGGCGGCTTCACGGACGAGACGTCTCTTCGTATCCCATCGACGCGCGCGTCACGAGTCATGGTTGCGGATTGCGATTCGGACGGCGATGTCGATCTGCTATTCCTGCTCTTCGATCGTGGCCCGTATTCCTTCTTGCTCAATGATGGCCGTGGCTACTTCACACAGTCGCAGCAGTCCTTTGGTGTTAACTGGTCTGGGTTCGTAGTTCTCAAGGACTTCGATGGTGATCGCCACATCGATGCCCTGTGCCTCCACGGACACTTCGACAATCTGTGGATCAATGACGGCAAAGGTCGGTTCCGAGACGAGTCGGGCCGCATTCCCAAGCCTACAGGTTATACGGGGACCGTCGGCGTCGTTGGAGACTTCAACGGCGACGGCTTCCCCGACATTCTTGGTCACGTGCACGCGGATAGTGGGCCGACGTATCCTCTGCACTACAACTTGATGATGAATGACGGATCCGGCCGCTTTCGTCTCATTGAAGCGGTCTTGCCAGCCAAACCACTTCATTCAGACGACTTGGGCATGGCTGTCGATGTCGACGGTGACGGCGACGATGACTATCTCGATATGGTCCGCCTGTTTCTTCAGCCAGGAGTTGTTGATGTATGGAAGAACCTCTGGCGTGAGGTCCACAGCAAGGCCCCGCCCAAGCTTGGCCAGCCATACGGCATCGACGTCTACACCGGCCAGGCGCCGGCCGTGGTCCTCCCCTTCTTGTCCCTCGGCCGCAGCCGGCTCCCGCTCGCGGGGATCGGCACCTTCCGCCTCGACCTCGCGACAACGGTCGCGATCGGCGCCTATCCGCTCGACAAGCCGGGTGGCGTGCAAGTGCCGCTGCCCATCCCCAACGACAACGCCCTCGTAGGCCTGCCGCTCTCGACGCAAGCCGCGGTCATCGACACGAAGGCCCTCCGCGTCACAGGCTTCACGAACGCTCGAACGGAGAAGATCGAGAAGTAGTACGATCCGGGAGTTCAAGCAAGGTCGCCCGCTGGGGCCAGTCCACGAGCACGAAGCACGAAGAAGTGCCAACCCCGGCCGTTGAGGTCGGCGCGGGGTTGGCGGTAGGGCGGGTGCGACGCGCCCCACGAGGACTCGAGGAAGCGCGCTGGGCCCGTCTCATTCGGGTTGGGTGCTGCCACTTCCCTGGCACTTCGTGGCCAAGACGGACACGTAGGCACGCCGACTTTTTTGTGAGCGGTTAGGATGCCGCCTTGTCCCCCGACCTGTCGTCCTCCGACCCGTCGTCGTCTTCCGAGTCCTCCGACCCGTCGCTGTCCGAACTCGAGGCGCGACTGCGCCGCGCGCGCGACCGCGCCGTGGCCCTCACGACGCCGCTCCTCGAGCGCGTCGGACCCTATGTCATCGAGGGCGAGCTGGGCAGCGGTGGCATGGGGCATGTCTACAAGGCGCGCCACGAGACCCTAGGGCGCCGCGTCGCCCTCAAGCTGATCCGCGCCGAGCATCGCTTCTCGGGCGAGGCGCGGGAGCGCTTCATGCGCGAAGCGCGCATCGCCTCCCGCCTCGACCACGCGAGCCTCTGCCGCGTCCATGAGTTCGGCGAGTATGAAGGCCTGCCGTGGTTCGCCATGCAGTGGGTCCGGGGCGAGACCCTTCAGGCCCGCCTCGACCTAGCGCGCCGGGAGCAGCGTCCCATAGGCACGCCAGCTGAGCTCGCGCTACTCTTCGCAAGGATCTGCGACGGCCTCCAGCACGCCCACGCGGCGGGCCTCGTCCACCGCGACCTCAAGCCGAGCAACATTGTCATCGAAGAAGGGGGCGTCATCGAAGACGGGGGCAACCCGGTCGTCCTCGACTTCGGCGTCGCGCGCGACATCGAAGCGCACGACCAGACCCTGACTCGCTCCGGCCAGATGATCGGCACGCCGCTCTACTTGCCGCCCGAGCGCGTCACGATGGACGGCGTGCGCGACGACGTCCGCCAAGACATCTATGCGCTGGGCGTCACGCTCTACGAGTGCTTGACCCTCGAGCGTCCCTTCGATGGCCCGAGCTCGGCGGCCATTTTCGAGAGCATCCTGCGCGCGCGGCCACGCAGCATCCGCCGCCTACGTCCGGAGGTCGATGCGAGCCTCGACACCGTCGTGCGCACGGCGATGGACCCCGATCCGCGGCGTCGCTACGCAACGGCTGCCGACTTCGGCGCCGACCTTCGGCGCACAGCCGAGGGTGTCCTGCCGGCAGCCAAGGCTCCGGGGCTCTGGCTGCGTGCGCGGCGCTGGATCGCCGCCAACCCCGTTGCTGCCGGCATCCTGAGCGTGCTCTTCGTCGCGACCCTGGCCATCGCCTCGCAGTGGCTGCGCGCCGAGCGCAACCTCGAACGCTTCGACTTGCTCGCGAAAGGCGTGCGCCTCCACGAACTGCGCGAGGATGCAGCCCTCGGTCTGCCCGCCCGGCCCGAGCACGCGCCGCGGCTACGCCGCTGGCTCGACGACGGTGCGAGGCCTTTGCTGGCCGAACGCGCCGAGGTCGAGGCCGCGCGAGACGCCTTGCGCGCGACGGCGCTGCCCTACGACGCGACGCAAGAAGCGGCCGACCGGGCTCGTCATCCACGTTTGCTCGCGCTGCAGACTGAAGAAGCCGAGCTCGAGAAACTGCGCAGCTTTCGGCAGCGCAACAGCGGCGCGGCGATGAGCGCCGACCTCGAGCGCCGCCTCGCCTACGCTTCCCGCTTGCAGCGCCGCAGCGAAGCGAAGATCCGCGACCTGCGCCGCGACCCCGGCGCGCTGCGCAGCCATCGCTTCGAGGATCCGAGCGACCGCTACCTGCACGACGGCCTCGAGCAGCTGCTGATCGACTTGCGGAGCTTCGAGGCAAAGGAAGTCGCCCTCGTCAACGACCAGCTCCACTGGGCCGAGCTCATTCGGCCGCGCAGCATCGACGATCCTGCAGAAGCCTGGCGCGCCGCTGCTGCGCGCGTGGCCAGCGACGCGCGCTTCGCGGGCGTCGTCCTGCAGCCACAGCTGGGACTCGTACCGCTCGGGCCCGATCCGAGTTCGGGGCTCGAGTGCTTCGCCTTCGCGCGCTCGGGAAGCCTGCCCGAGCGCAGCGATGCCCAGCGCAGCGATGCCCCGCGCAGCGATGCCCCGCGCAGCGACGACGGAGAACTGCGCTTCGAGGCCACGAGCGCCATCGTCCTCGTGTTGCTACCGCCGGGCGAGGCCGTGGTCGGCACCGAGGCGGGCTCCGTGGTCGGCGGCGACGAAGACGAGAGCCCGCAGCATCGCGTGCGGCTCGATGCCTTCTTCATCGGCAAGCACGAAGTGACCCAGGCCCAGTGGATGGCCCTGACCCTCGACGAAGAACCGAGCAAGTTCAAAGCCGGCACGACCCAGGGGGAACGCGTGCTCTCGCTACGCCATCCCGTCGAGCAGGTCTCGTGGGAGCGCGCGAGCGCGGTCCTTGCGCGCCACGAACTCGCGCTGCCGACCGAAGTCCAATGGGAGTACGCCTGCCGCGCCGCGACCTCGAGTCCGTGGTGGACGGGCACGGAGCGGGCTTCCTTGGCCGGTGCCGAGAACCTCGGCGACAAGAGCGCGAGCCGCTTCAACGCTGCCTGGCACAAAGAGGGCTTCGAAGATGGCCACTACGTCCACGCCCCGGTCGGCAGCTTCCGCGCCAACGCCTTTGGCCTGCACGACTTGCACGGCAACGTGCGGGAGTGGTGCCGGGACTTCTTCCACCCCTACAGCGAGGCGGCGCGGCCGGGCGACGGGCTGCGCAGCGGCTCACGCCCGAGCGACGTCAAGGTCACGAGGGGCGGGGCCTTCGACTACGACGCCATCGCAGCGCGGTCTGCGCGGCGCGACGCCTGGCCGGCGAACGCGGTGGCGGCGACCCAGGGCTTGCGCGTCGTGCGGCCGCTCGACAGCCCAGCGCCCCGTTGAGGCACCGCCAAGGAGACAAGAGCGCCGCCAACCTGCACAATGCAACGAAACCCCTGCGAGCCGCGCTTCGTCTGCCATGGATTGCGGCTCGCGGATGCGAGCTTTCGTTCCACCGAGGGTCGTTCCATCATGCAAGCCAAGTGCCTCGCGGCCGCTGCCGCCGCCACGATCTTTCTCGCGTCGCCGTGCGTCGCCGGTCTTCCGCAAAGCGATCCCACGCAACGCATCCACCGCGATGGGGAAGTCGTAGCGGGCCGCTATCTGATCCACCTGCGCGAAGCCGGTCTCACGGCTTCCAAGCTCGAGAGCTTTGAGGCCGCGGTGAGCGACGCCGGCGGTCGCATCGAGCGTCGCTTCGGCGTCGTGCCCATCGTCGTGGTCGTCGTCGAAGCCGCCGGCATCGCGAGCATCGCCGCCCACCCGGCCGTCGCGCGCATCGAGCCCGACCGCTGGCACTGCCCGACCATCAAGACCGCGACCGACGCCGCCCACCACGCGGCCGACCTCTTGCAGGCGCGCGGGATTCGCGGGCGCGGCGTGACGCTCGGCCTCATCGACACCGGCATCGACGAAGCCTTGCGCGGCAGTCCGCCGAGCGCGAATCTCTTCCCCGGCCTGCCGAGCGCGCAGCGCTTGCCGAAGGGCGTTCGCATTGCGATTCGCGTCCCGCAGATTCCGGCCGGCACCGTTGGTGGCTTCGAACTCTGGAGCGGTGCCGCCCAGCCGACGAGCTTGGCGATCGCTGTCTATGCCGACAACAACGGCATGCCCGGCTCGCAACCGATCGCGACTTCGAGCCTGGCCGTGGTGCGCGATGCTGGCTTTCAGCGCTCGATCTTCGCGACGCCGATCCGCCTCACGAGCCCGACGACGCTTTGGTTCGCGTTCACGACACCGACGGCTACCGACTTGGAGGTCATCGTCGACTGCGGTGTCGAAGTCGACGTCGTCGAGGGCGCGACGAACACCCGCACGCGACGTCCGCTCGGCTACCGCGTCGTCCTCGATGGGCAGGTCGCTCGTCCGCACCGAGCCTTCCTCGAAGCGGCAACCCCCGGACGCGATGCGCGCATCGTCGTCCAGAAGAAGGTCGGCGCCCTCGACCCAGCGCTCGTCGATCGCCACGGCACCGCGCTCGCGAGCGTCGCTGCCGGCGCGGGTTGGCTCAGCCAAAGGGCCGACGCCGGCCACGCACCCGAAGCGCGCATCGCGAGCTACGCCTGCGCCGACGATAGTCAAGGCAACGCCATGACCTCGACGATCCTGCACGCTTGGGAGAAACTCGCTTGCGACGTCGAACCTCTCGACATCGAAGTGGCCGTCATCGGCTTCTCGGGCAGTCCCGACCCGACGAGCGCCGAGCAGCGCATGCTCGACGCGGTCGCCCGGAACACGGACTTGGTCGTCGTCTCGGCGGCGGGCAACAACGGGGCGAGCACCCGCTCGAGCCCGGCGACCTTGCACGGCATTTCGGTCGGCGCGGCGACCGCCAACAAGGTCGTGGCGAGCTTTTCGAGCTTCGGGCAAGTCGCAGGGGCTGCCTACCCCGACCTCGTCGCCCACGGCGAGCGCGTCGTCAGTGCTCAAACCGATGACGAGAGCCTCGACTACGTCACGAGCGGGACGAGCCTCGCGGCAGCCCAGGTCGCTGGCGCAGCCTTGCTCGTGCGGGCAGCCAACCCGCGCCTCAGCGCCAATGAAGTGCGGGCGGCCCTGCTCGCTTCGAGCGAGGCGTCGCCGGGCACGGGCTCGACCCAGGTGACGACCGGCGCCGGCTGCGGCTACCTGCGCGACGACCGCGCGCACGAGCTCGCGACCAAGGCTGGCCTCGTCGGGACCGACACGGTCTCGAAGGCCCGGCCGCTGTGGCTGCGCGACGTGCCGGTCCGAGCGGGCCAGGACTACGCCTTCGCGATTGCGTGGATGCGCAGCGACACGAGTGCTGCTGGGGGCTCGAACCTCGATGTCGTCATCAAGAACTCGAGCGGTCTCCCCATCGCTCGCTCGCTGCAGGTCGGGTCGACGCAGGAGTTCGTGCGTCTGCGCGCGAGCAGCAACGAAACGTGGCGCATCGAGGTCGCGACGACCTTCCTCGCCGAGCCCGTGGTCCACTTCTCGTTCGCGAGCACGAGCGACTTCGGCGCCGGGCAAGGCACCGCTCGCTACTCGGAGTTCGAAACGGGTTGCAAGGGAAGCGGGACGGGCGGCGGTTGTCCGGCGCTCGCACAAAGCCCGCAAGACCTGTCCTTCATGCCGGGCTTGCCGCCGAAGACGCGCTTCGCCTGCCTCGTCCAGTGTCCGTGTGAAGTCACGATCAAGGGCTTCTCGATGCGCATGCGGGCCTCGCTACCGAACACGGCCGTGCAGTGTTACCTCTACAAGTCCACGCCGACGCTCGAGCCCCAGCTCGTCGCGAGTGCCTCGGCCTTCATGACGGTGCAAGTCGCCGAGGCCTACTACGCGGTGACCTTCCCGACACCGGTCACCTTGGCAGCACCCGAGGCTGGCAACTTCTTCATCGCCTTCCGCACGCCGGACACGGCGACGCTCTGGACCGACAACGGCACTCTGAAACTCGGCCACCACTACGAACTGCCGGATTCCGCCATCGCTTGGATCGGTGGTGATGGCTACCAAGGTGCGATCACGGAGATCGCTTGGGATTGGAAGGTCGCCTGCACGCCGGGCCTCGATTGTCCTGGTGGTCCCGAGCCTTGCCTCGAGGGCGACGAGCTGCCCATCATCGGCTCGCAGCGCTTCGCGGTGCGCTTGCTCCAAGGCCTGCCGAACGGTGTCGGCGTGCTGATGACCGGCATCGAGATACCCTGTGTGCCCTTGGCGGGCATCGGCGCGCCAGCTTGCAATCTCTGCTGCAACACGATCTACAACGTCGGTGCAGTCATCAACAGCCAAGGGCTTGCGCGCGTGCCCTTCCCGGTGCCGCAGACGACGGGCCTCGTCGGCGTCAACTTCGCGCAGCAGTGGCTCCTGCTCGACCAGCGCGCCAATCGCCTCGGTCTGACACTCTCCGGGCCCGGCCTCGCGCGTATCGGCACGCACTGACGCAGTCGAAGCGGCTCCTCGGCCGAAGCGCGCTCCAAAGATGAAGTTCGTGAGCAGCCTCGCAGAGCTCGCCTCGACGCCATGGACAGGCGGTTGCAACGCGCTGTGTTGGCCGCGCGAGCTCGTCGGTGACTTCGCCGAAGTCGTCGAGCTCCTCGGACCAGGCGACGACTTGGAGGAAGTCGACGCAGCGCGCTTGCGCAGCCTCTCCGTCTCGGCTCGCGGTCAGGCGGCGATCGATGTCCTCGTGGAAGATCTGCGCGCCTTGACGGCGCTCGGCCTCGCTCCGGTGCTCAACTGCGTGCGCGCCTATGAGCGCGACGAGCGCTCGCTGCCGGTCGCGACCGACGTCTTCTCCTTCCATATCTATCGAGCGCCCATCGAAACGGCGACTTGGCTCTGCACCTACTTCGGGCCGGCGAGCGAGGTGCTGCCCAACGACCAAGCCGTGCGGCGCGTGGACCTCCCCGATGTGCGAGCCGCCTTGCTCGCGTGCTTCGGCGGTGACGACGATGTCGCCTTCCGCGAGTGGCTCAGCACGCACTTCTTCGATTTGCACTACGCAGCCCTGCCGCGAGCACAGCCCTACATCTTGGGCGTGGGTGCGCTCTGGCGCTTGGCGGTGGACTGGCCACGAAGCCCGGTTCCGCCGTGCATCCACCGCGCACCGGCGACACAGAAAGGCGACCCACCGCGCCTGTTGCTCATCTGCTAATGCGCGGTCACGTTGCCAAGGCGAGGACAGTAGCGTTGTAGACCGCGTGCAAGAGCATCGCCGCAGGAAGCCAACGCGAACGCTCGTAGACCAGCGCGAGCAAGTATCCGAGCACGAAGATCGCGGGCCAAGCCGGCAGCGGATGCATGACGGCGAAGAGCAGCGCGCTCCAGATGGCAGCGAAGCCCGGACGGAGCGACCGCGTCAGTCCGCGATAGACGAGGCCACGGAAGAGCAGCTCTTCGACGACCGGCGCCGCGACGACGGCGACCAGGATGAGGAGCAGGTAGCCGTCAGAAGAGGCCACGGTCTCCAAGGAAGGCGGGTCGAGGAGGCTCTTCTGAAGCCACGTCGCTACGAACGCGGCCACGATGGCGATGGGCACCGCACTCAGGGCCCAGGTTCGCGAACATCGTTCGTCCCATGCGAGTGCGAAGCTCGTCCGCAACGACGCACCACGGCTCGCGACAGCGATGGCGAGCACGAGGGTCGTGACGACGGCGCTTGCAAGAAAGCCGATGTTGACATCCGTGAGGCCGAACTTGGTCGATCCGCGCGCAAAGACCAGCGTGAAGAGCAAGTGCAAGACCAGGAAGACCAGCAGCGCCGCCGCGCCGTCGACCAAGGTGATGCCGGCGCGGAGCTTGCGCAGCGGGTCGAGCAGCATGTCGACTCGCTCCGCGGCCCGCTGCCACAAGGCGTACGCCAAGGTCCCGAAGACGACGGCGCACTGGATGCGACTTGCGATAGCCTGCTGCCCGAGCGCTGCGATGTAGATCGACGCGAGCGAGAAGACCAAGAACATGACCCGCGCCGATGGCTTGCTCCGCAAGCCATCGCTCGACACTTCGGTCGCGAGGATGCTGACCGAAGCCGTCAGGAAGCACACGGCGACGGCTCCGAACGAAACAAAGAAGACATCCGACGCAAGCGCCGCGAGCGACGTCCCTTCGCCGCGCAGGTATGAAGTCGCGATCGGCACGAGTCCGACGGCAACCGCAAGAGCACACCAAAGCAAGAGCTTGCGCCGCACGACGACGCCCAGCTCTTGCGGCAAGGTGTAGAGGATCCACAGAGCCCGACCTTCCGATGCGAGGACTTGGCTGCAAGGCGTGAGCGCGCAGTAGAACGCCAGAAAGTAGGCCGATATGGCAGCGGCCGCGGGCTTCTGCGAGACGAACGACAGCGTCACGAAGTTCATGGCGACCAAGAAGGCCGGGATCACGACGACCTGCGCAAAGACCTGCCGGTCGCGCAAGACTCCGAGCCAGTCCCTGCCGAGGATGCCGAGTCGACGTCCGGCCGCCGCGCGCCACCGCGACGTCGCCCGCATTCGCGACGGGTCGACACCGGAGCTCTGCATGGAACCTTGACGCAGGAGCCCCACGGTGCCAGCGATCGACGCCGCACAGACGAGCAGCGCGAGAGCTCCTCCGACGACAAAGTGCATGGGACGACCAAGGGCGAGCGTCGAAGGTCCCGGCACGAAGAAGAGCAGGTCCGACAGATTGCGCGCAAAGTCCACGAAGAAGAACGGCGCCACGGCAGGCATGCCGATCGCCATGACGACGCCGAGCACTGCGATCGCCAACACGGCCGACAGCCCCTGCAGCGTGCGCAGCCGTTGCAAGCTGCAACGCATGCGCAACCAAGTCTCGATGTAGAGCCGCAGCGTCCCCGTGAGGAAGTGCCCCATCAGCGTCGCCATGAGCCCGATCCAAAGCGCATGCGGACTGCCGGCGACGCGCGCCATCTGGAACGTGATCGGGAAGATCAAGAACCACGGCATGACCTGGACCAAGGAATAATCGAGTGCGCGGGCCACGACGAGCGAATGCGAGGCGACCGGAAAGGTCGCGAGCCAGGCTGGTATCCAAGACCCGCCCGCGAGGGTCGCGTAGATGCTCCCGAACTTCATCAACAGCGTCGCAAGCAACAGCAGGCCGACGAGGACGCCACCGGCGCGCAAGTAGACATCGCGGGCTGCATCCCCGGACCAGTCTTCGGCACGGGCCAGGATGCGCGCCGTGCTGCGCAGAAACGAGTGTTCGCCGTGCTCGCGCCAGTGCTCGATGATGGCATCTTTGGATGGACGACTCGTCGCGTCGATGCCTTCTCGTTCGAGGATGGACACTAGCTTCGTCTCGTCAATGAGCAACTGGCGGCGAAGGACCCTGTGCAGGTCCTCACTCAAGTACAGGAAACTGCCGCCCGGCATCGTTTGTTGCACGGCAACGGCCACCGACGTGGCGGCGCGGCTCGACAACTGCAACGCGTTCAGGAACATGATCGGGACCAGGACGATCGAGAGCAAAGTCACGCCGCTGACCGATCTCCGAGGCGCGCTTCGAACACGACGTAGGGAGTGCGACGCCGACCCTGGTCGCACCCTTCTCTTCTGCAGCCGACGCCGCTGTGCCGTGACATCTTGGAAGCGGAGCAGGCCCAGGACCGAGTTGCGGGCCAAGAGTACGAGGACGCTCCAAGTCCCTGGTGGCTGTGCGCGCATGGTCAGGCGTCAGGCGCCGCGTCGGTGACCGCGAAGAAGGCCTCTTCGAGCGTCGTGCCACGCGCAAAGGTCTGACGCAGTTCGTCGGGCGTCCCGAGCGCTGCGAGTCGGCCGCGGTGCAGGATGGCGACGCGATGGCAGAGCTTCTCGGCCTGAGCGATCAAGTGTGTGCTGTAGAGGATGGCGGTGCCCGACGCCGCGAGCCCAGTCAAGAGCGTGATCATCGTCCGCGTCGCGATGGGATCGAGGCCGTTGGTCGGCTCATCGAGGATGAGGACACGGGGTCCATGCAGCATCGCGCAGACGAGGGCGAGCTTCTTCTTCATGCCCATCGAGTAGTTGAGCGCGTACTCGTCGAGGGCCTCAGCGAAGTCGAGTTGCTCGGCGAGCTGAGTCGTGCGCTCCGCGGCTTCGCGCATGTCCATGCCGCGCATCGAAGCACAAAAGCGCACGACCTCCCCGCCCGTCAGGTGCTCGTAGAACAAGGGCTCGTCGGGCAGGTAGCCGACCTGCGCCATGACCATCGCGCGATCCTCGAAGCAGTCGAGACCATCGATCCGGACCTGACCGCGAGACGGCGCGAGCATGCCCATCAGCATGCGGATCGTCGTCGTCTTGCCAGCGCCGTTCGGCCCCAGCAACGCGAAGATCTCGCCAATGCGGACATCGAAGCTGAGCTCGTCGACCGCGGCAAAGGAGCCGAAGTCCTTGCCAAGCGCATCCACCTCGACGATTGCAGCGGCGTCCAGGGTGCTTCGCCCTGCGCCCTCCAAGCCAAGCTCCTCGGTCGGATCATCCATGCGACCAGTATCCGAAAGGTCCGCGCGAGGCCGAGCGTGGATCCGCGAGAAAACTCGGCGCCGAGCACCGCGGCGGAAGGCCTCAGCGACGGCGCGAGCGGTCGACCTCGGCGTCGATCGAGTCGAGCAGTTCGTCGAGGGTCTCTTTGTGATAGCGCCCGGCCTTGCGCGCTTCGACGAGCCAGCGCCACCATGGACGTTCGAGCTCGAGGCGGGCGAGGCTCGCGGCAGCGGCGACGCGCAGGTCCATGACCTCGGCCTCGTCGTGCGCGATGGCAAAGAGCAAGTACTTCGCACCGGCGTCAGCGATCGTCCCGAGGGCCGTCGCCGCGGCAACGCGGACTTCGAGGTCGCCGTCGTTCAAGAGCTCACGACACCAGGGCAGGGCCTCGCGATCTTCGATCGCGCCGAGGACGCGGAGCGCCATCGAACGCGACAAGGGGTCAGCTAGGAGGGGACGGACGTGGTCGCGGAGCTCGTGCGCGACCTTGCCCAGGCCGCGCAGGACCTCGAGCGCGTGGTTGCGCAGGTGGACTTCGGAGGCACCGAGCGCAAGTCTCAGGTCGTCGAAGCCGAGCTTGCCGGCACGCGCGAGCATGAAGCGCGCGTCATCGACGGGACGAAGCTGGAAGCCTTGGAGGTCGACGAAGAGCCGCGCCAGGCGTGCCGCGCGCAGCGGATGCTCGGCAGTGGCATCGTCACCATGAGCGCCAGCAGGAACAACTCCGTTTTGCCGCCACGCCTCGAGGCGCGCTGCGACGAAGACCTGCAGTTGCTCCCAAGTCGGCTGCTCGGGGAGCGTGGCGGCTGCTTCCTTCGCGAGCTCTAGGACGAGGGTCCCGGCCCGCTCTCTCGCCACGTGGCCGGGGTCCCTCAGCGCTGCGTCGATGGGCTCATAGCCAGACTCGACGCCGAGCCGCACGACGGCCGCGCCGACCTCGACGCGGGCTGTGGCATCGACCTCGTACTTGAGTCGCTTCAACAAAACGGTCGTCGCGCCGATCGTCCGACGCTCGCCGAGCTCGAAGGCTGCGAGGGCGCGCAGTCGCGCATCCTCGTGTTCGGTCGTGATCCACTCGAGCACGCGCGGTGCGAGCTCGGCCTCCGTGAAGGCGCTGCGCGCGCGATGCTGCGTGCGGCCACTTGCAGACTCGGAGTGCGCGAGCTCGAAGTACTCGACGAGCTCCTGACGCTTGGCCGCGGGCACATCGGCGACGCTCTTCGCTGCCCGCGCTTCGAAGACAGGCAGGCGCGACTCCAAGGCGAGCTCAGGCAGAGGCGGCACGTCGTACTTCGGTCGAAGCGCGGGCGAGGGCTGCACAGCCGCATCGCGGGAGCAGCCTTGCAGCACTGAGCCTAGGAGGAGCACGACCCAAAGCGCCGCGCGCGATCCCACGAAGGCCTGTGCGCGGCGCCGGTCGTCAACGCAGGTCGACACTGCGTTCCTCCAGCAGCGTGCACTTCGGATCGCTGTCCTCGACGTAGGGCGTCAGCCGGTACCAGAGGCGCGCCTCGGCGCGCACAGCGCCTTCGGGAACAGCGATGCGCACGGCCTTCGCCTCACCAGCGGGCAGCTGCGTGTTGTCACCCTTCTCATCGCGGTAGGGCTGGCGGAAGCGGTAGCCCGTGATCCACTCGGAGGCCTTGCCTTCGCCATCGACGAAGCGCAGCACCATGTCGACGGCGCGGTGCCGCTCTTCGGTCGGAAAGTTGTGGCCGGCGCCGACGTTCTCGAGGCGGAGCTCGATCTCGCGCCCGCCCCCGCCGCCTTCGGCCGCGACGACCGTGACGTCGAACTTGGCCGACGTGCGCAGCATGGCAGCGTCGTGCGCACCCGGGTAGCGGGGCGCCCGCCCCTTGCGCGTCGACCCGTCACCGAGGCGGCGCTCGACCTCGGGCATGTGGCAGTCGTTGCACGAGGTCCCGGCCGCAGCCTGCGGACTCGCGCGCCACTGGTCGGTCGTTTGGTGCTGGTTGTGGCAGCTCTCGCAGAGCCCCATCGAGATCACGTCGGTGTTGGCCACGGGCTTGCACGGAGCCTCTGGCACCGAGTTGCGCCCCAGGATCTCGCCGGCTTTGCCGAGGTGGCAAGTGAGGCAGGAGACGCCTTCGTCGGGGAAGGTCTGGCGCGGCAGCGTGCGCGTGCCATAACCAGTCATCGAGATCGGCACGGGCAAGTGGCAGGCCTGGCAGTCCTTGTTGCGGAAGTCCTCGCTGAGCGCTCGCACCTCGGGGTTCAGGTAGGCGATCTGGTGGTGCGATCCGTGCCACTCGGCCCAGACGTCGGCGTGGCAGTCCTTGCATTGCACGGACGAGAGCCACTGTGACTTTGCGCCCCCCTGGCCGCCCGGGTCGCCGCCGGTTTCGGCAGCTTCACCGCTTCCGAGCCAGAGCGCGGCGCCGACGCCGGCGCCGACGAGGACGAGGCCAAGGGTTGCGCGAACGATGGCGATCATGAGTCGAGCTCCTGCTTCGGCTGGGTCGTTGGCTGTGCGGCTTCTTTGGGCTCTTTGGTCACTTTGGTCCTTTCGCGTTGCGAGCTTCGCGCTCGATCCGGCACGAGGAAGCGCGGCTCTGCAGGGACCTCGATCCACAGCTCGCGCGCGACGCCACCTGGGATCCCGCCCGTGACGTCGCCGCTCACCTCGACTTCCATCGTGCGCCCTTCGACCTCGACCGTGACGAGGCTGCGATCGCCGCGCGGTAGCACGCGCAGGACCCGCGCCGCGCTCGTGCGCTCGCCCGCCGCGTCGACGACGCGGGCCTCGCCGGGCAGGACGACCATGGCCAGCGGTCCGGGCGCGGCGCCGTTGCGCTCGAAGTTACCGAAGGGCGTGCGCAGCAGCGGCCCGCGCTCGGATGCGAGTTCCTCGGTCGGCCAGACGCTCGCGCGGCAGAGGAAGCTCGCTGCGAAGCTCGTGCGCGGCGCGCGCAAGATCTCGCGCGCGGGCCCCGACTCGACGACTTGGCCTTCGCGCAGAACGACGATGTCGTCGGCCATCGCGAGCGCCTCGTCACGATCGTGCGTCACGACGATGAGGGTCAGGGCGCGCTCTTCGGTGAGCTTGCGCACGAGCAAGGCGAGCTCGTCGCGCAGGTGCACGTCGACGGAGGCGAGCGGTTCGTCGAGCACCAGAATGTCGGGCAGGGTCGCGAGCGCGCGAGCCAAGGCGAGGCGCTGGCGCTCCCCGCCCGAGAGCTCGGAGGGATGGCGCTTCTCGTACCCTTCGAGGCCGACCTTGGCGAGCAGGGCTCGCGCGCCCTTGCGTCCGAGCTTCGGGGCAACGAAGCGCAAATGAGCGAGCGCCGACTTGTGCGGCCAGAGCGCGCCGGCCTGGAAGACGAAGCCGAGGCGCCGCGCATCCGGCGGCACGATGATGTCGGGCGCATAGACGATGCGACCGTCGATCGCGATCGTGCCAGCGCGCGGCGTCTCGAGGCCTGCGAGGCAGCGCAGGAGCGTCGTCTTCCCGCAGCCGCTCGGGCCGACGAGGGCCGTCCGCGACCCGCTCGCGAGGTCGAGCGAGAGCGGTCCGAGCGTGAAGTCCGCACCACGGCCGAACTCGAGTTCTCGCACTTCGATCGATGCCATCAGGACAGACTCCTCATTCTCTTTCCGGTGATCAACATCGTCGCGATGGGCAGGAGGCAGGCAGCTCCGAAGAGCAGGAGGGCAAGCGCCCCACCCATCGACTCGCCGCCGAAGTGGATGACGTTCGAGAGGCGTCGCACGATGGTCCCGTTGCCAGCAGGCAGCACGACGGCGGTGTCGAGCTCGCGCAGCGAGAGCACGAAGACGAGGCAGGCCATCGACCAAAGGGCCGGCAGAATCAAGGGCAGGCGCACATGGAAGAAGCGCGCAAGCGGACCGCGTCGTGCGAAGAGTGCGGCCTCTTCGAGCTCCGCATCGACGCGGCGCTGCGCATGCAAGAGCGTGAGCACAGCGAAGGGCAGAAAGCGCGCGGCATACGCAACGACGACGATGCCCGCCGAATCATAGAAGTCGAAGCCGAGGTCATAGACCGCCCCGAGCTCGGGTCGGTTGTAGACCTTGACGAAGCCAACGGCGAGCAAGACAGCGGGGATCGCGATCGGGACCGCGATGAGCGCTTGGACCCCGAAGCCGCGTCGCGACAGCGCGCGCGCGAGCGGTGCGCCGATGACGGCGAGGACCGCCGTCGCGAGGACTGCGATCGTGAACGTGTAGCGCAGGTCAGAGCCCGCCTGCGAGAATGCCTCGAGGAAGCTCGACCGCAAGGTCTCGAGCGACATCGGATCCTTGACGATCGTCGACCCCATGGCCCAGCGGAACATGACCGTGCACGGCACGACGACGCCGATCGTCAAATAGGCAGCCGGCAGCACGAGGGCTATGTGGCGCAGCGCACCGAGCGAGCGCCGCGGCAGGCCCACGAAGTCACCCGCGATCGTCGCGCGCGCGCGCAAGCGCAGCGCGACGAACATCGCGATGAGAACAAGCCCCAAGAGCGGCATCGACGCGACGATGGGGCCGACGAGGTCCTTCTGCAGCGACCCTGTCGCGCGCCGCGTCCAACGCGCGAAGATCGCCTCGCTGTACGTGTGCCAAGTCTTGCCCTTGACCGTCAGGAACTCCGGCACGCCATACTCGCCGATCGCGAAGACGAAGACGAAGAGCGCACCAGCGAGGATCTCGGGCAGGGCCGAGCGAAGGACAAGGGCTTCGGCCCGCAAGCGGCCCCGCGCGAGCAAGGCCGCCTCGTAGCTGCGCCCGTCGATGGAACGCAGTCCCCGCGCCGTCAGGACCGCGACGAAGGGAGCGAAGGCCACACCAACCAGCAGGGCACAGAACCAGAAGCCCTTTGTCACCGCAAAGTCCGACCAGCCCATCGCGATGATGATCGGCGGCAAGGCGAGCGGCAGCACCCCGAGCGGCCCGAGCACACGCGCAAACGGAAGGTCCCCCGTCTCACAGAGCCACGCGTGGCCACCACCGAAGACGAGCGCGACGAGGACCGCCGCAGCACCGAGCTGCAACGACGTCACGAAGTCGTCGCGGTCGCGCTGCAGCTCGAAGAGGTGCGACCACGCCGAGACGTCGAAGCCCTCTTCGCCGACCACCGTCTCCGCGAACATCGCGAAAAGCGGCAAGGCCACGAAGAGCGCCACGAAGGCGATGCCGAGCACGAGCGGCACTTTGGTGATCGCACGCGCGAGCATCGTCGCCCTTTAGCGCTCGAAGAGCGTCTCGAAGCGCTCGGACATCGAAGCCAGGGCCAAGGCTGTTTGCGCGGGATCCCACGGCAGCTCCTTGAAGGCGCCGATCGCCTTGATCTGCGCTTCGGCTGGCCCCTTCACGGCAGGACGCAGCGGGATCTGGGCGGACTTTGCGGCGGCGAGCATGGCTTCGACGCGCTCGCTCACGATGAAGTCGACGAGCTTCTTCGCCTCTTCTGGGTGCGGCCCACCACGGATGATGCTGACCGAGTTCGGGATCAGCATCGTGCCCATCCCGGTCTCGTCTTGGTCCGGGAAGACACAGGCGACCTTGTGGCCCTTCTGCAAGGCGACGTGGAAGTCATCGGTGTCGGTCAGGGCCCAGTGCAGCTTGCCGGAAGCGACCTCGCGCATCGTCGCGCCGTTGCTCTTCAAGATGACGACTTCGTTGCTCTTGATGCCGTCCGTGAGCTTGGCAAAGCCTTCGACGCCGAGCATGAGCGCCAAGGCCGTGAAGTGGGTCAGCGTCGTGCCCGTGACGGGCTTGGCGATCGCGCACTTGCCCTTCCACTTCGGATCGATGAGGTCCCAGATGCTCTTGGGGAAGTCTGCTTCGGCGACGAGGTCGGTGTTGACGATCAGGACGCGCGCGCGGGCCGCGAAGCCGGTCCAGAGCCCGTTCTTGTCCTTGTAGCGGTCGGGGACGGCCGCGGCGGCCGGCGAAACGTAGGGTGCGAGCATGTCCTTCTGGGCGAGGCGCACGGTGTGGGCGAGCTCGTTGTTCCAGAAGACGTCGCAGCGCGGGCGGTCCTTTTCGTCGAGGATGGCGTTGACGAGGCCGACCGTTTTTTGGCCCTCGGTATCGAAGCGCGGCTTGACCGTGACTCCTTGTTCCTTCTCGAAGAGCTGGACCAGGCGCTCGCTGTGCTCTTGGTCGAGGGCGCAGTAGAGCGAGACGCTTTTGGTCTCCTCAGAGCTGCAGCCCATGGCTGCTAGGAAGATCGCAGCTGCGAGAAGGGGACGAAGGCGAATCATGTCGTGCTGTCCTGAGTTTGCTGGCGAGATCGCGGGTCCACGCATGCGAAGGACTCCGAGGCGGGGCTTAGGATCCAGGGCCGGCATGGGCAAAGCCCGTGCCGTACGCAAAGTACGCCTCCAAGCCCCCATGAGCCAGCAACTTGGGTCGCTGTGTCACGCGAACGCGACCGGTCTTGTTCCAAGCCTGTAACGGCGCGTCCCGCGGGACCTGGCCGCGCCGCCTTTCAGGTCGCCTCGGCGATGCGCGCGAGCGTGCGGGTGTAGCGCTTGCGCGCGGCCTCCGGGCTCGGCAGCTCGAGACGGGCAGCCAGCTCTTCCCACGACAGCTCGTCCCAGAGACGTAGGGTGATCAACTGGCGCTCCGTCGGGTCCAGGGTTGCGAGCAGGCCGAGGAGGCGGTCTTCGTCTTCTTGCTGAGCCGCGAGGGTCAGCGGGCCCGCCGCGTCCTCGGGAACACCGAGGTCGGTCATGAGGCGCGCGGGCGCCTCGCCGCCGCCGCGTTTCTGGGCGCGGGCGTCCCGTCGCTTGCCGCGGAAGCTGTTCTGCAAGAAGCCCTTGAAGAGCTGGACGAAGTGCGACTCGCTCTTGACGTCGCGCGGCTTCTTCAAGAACTCGCACGAAGCGTCCTGCACGTAGTCGAGGGTCTCGAGGCCGCCTTCGCTGCCGCGGCGACGACGAAAGGCGTGGGCCATGCGCAGGAAGCGCTCGCGGTGCTCCTCGAAGAGGTGCGCGAAGTCGGCCGTTGCGAGCGGCTTGCCGTGCTCGTTGGACTCCGCTTCGCGCTTGGCTTCGCGCGCTTCGTGGTCGTCATCATCGTTTTGGCCCGGCCCGGACAGCATGGCGCTATTGTGAAGGCAAGCGACGGCGACCGCTAGCGGGCTGACAGCGCACGAGACAAGCGAATCGATCCTCGGCGTGGCCAGCCAGCCTTGCTATGACCATGCCATGGACTGGTTCTCCTGGATGCAGCATGGCGAGGCGTGGGTTGCGCTCGCGACCCTGACGACGCTCGAGATCATCCTCGGCATCGACAACGTGATTTTCATTTCGATCCTCTCGGGCAAGGTGCCCGAGGCCGATCGCCAGCGCGTGCGCAAGCTCGGCTTGCTCTTCGCGATGCTCTCGAGGGTCGCGCTGCTCTTCGCGCTGTCGTGGATCATGCGACTGACTGCGACACTCTTCACGGTGATCGGCGCTGAGATCAGCGGGCGAGACCTCATCCTCATCGCAGGTGGTCTTTTCTTGCTGGCCAAGAGCACGCTCGAGATCCACCACAAGCTCGAGGGCGACGAACACGAGACCGAAGAGCTGCAGCGCGGCGGCGGCAAGATCATGGGGGTCCTCATCCAGATCGCCCTGCTCGACCTCGTGTTTTCGTTCGACTCGGTCATCACGGCCGTTGGCATGGCCGAGGGCTACATCGAAGTCATGATTTTGGCAGTCATGATTTCGGTCGGCGTCATGATCCTCTTCGTCAATGCGATCTGCGACTTCGTCGAGCGCAATCCGACCTTCAAGATCCTCGCGCTGAGCTTCCTCATCTTGATCGGCGTCTCGCTGCTCGGCGAAGGGCTCGACTTCCACATCCCGAAGGGTTACGTCTACTTCGCGATGGCCTTCAGCTTCGTGATCGAGCTCTTGAACATGCGCTTGCGCAAGAAGACGCGTCCGGTCGCCCTGCGCGGGCCCAAGCTGCCGACTGGCTAGCCAAGTTCGGACATCTAAGCGGGGTCATCGCCCGCGCAAGATCGCCGGCAGATCGGACGGCTGGATCTCGGCGTCGAGGTCGAGGGGATCGACGAGGTCGGCGAGGTCGCGGAGCTCGCCTCGGTATTGCGCGCGCAAGATTTGTCCCTTCCTGTTCCGCACTTCGACTTTGAGCGACCATGAGTCCTCGGGAAAGGGCAACTGCACGCGATAGTGACCATCGTCACCGCTCCTTGTCCGACGCACGATCGGGGGGCGCCCTCGCGACTCTGTGGTCTTGAAGCAATGCAGGCTGAGAACCGCGTTGGCGATCGGTGCCCCCTGCTTGTCGAGCAGTCGCCCGGAGAGCCATGCCGACGGCGTCGCTGTCAGCTGCACCTTCACGATTCGCGCGACCTCGTCGTCAGCGATGGCGACCTTCTTGATGTCGCTTGCCCCGCCATCCCAATCCGCCGCTACCGAGAACGTCGCGCCGCGGTGCGCGACGAAGCGCAGTCGACCGCGGCGGCCTGCGAAGAAGCTGCGACTTGGTAGACCATCCACGTGAACGACGACGCGAGCGGCTTCTGCATAGCCACCGTCCTCCTTCAACACCTCGATCTCGACCTCGCGAGCGCTCGCTTCACCAACGATGACTGCGGCTTCCGTCGGCATCTCTTCCATCGCGAGTAAGGCCTCGGGCGCAAGGGGTGCCGCGCCATGCCGTGCCTCGGCCGTCAGGAAGGGCTTTGTGTATCGACCCCACAATGTGCCTGTCGAACTCGGGTGATGGAAACCGGCACGCAGGTCCTCGTGCGTCGCTGGCCGCCGCGCAGCGCGGGTGCGAGACTTCGCATGGAAGTCGAAGCTCGCGAACTGCTCAGCGCGCCCTTGCAGGTCGAAGCGCAGTACCTTCCCACTCGTTTCCGCGTCGATTCTGTAGACACCGTCTCTGTACCGATACTCGAAGCGCTCGACGAAGCTCGGCACCGCGCTGAAGAAAAAGCCCTGGCGGAAGACGCGCAGACTCGGGATCTGCAAGCGCAGTTGGCCACGGGCGTCCGTGGTGCCGACCTCGCGGCAAGAGAGTTCGTCGAACTCGTCGCACATCGAGCCCAGGCGATTCGCATAGAGGCGCACTCCGGCGGCGGGGCGGCCATCGATGCGCACATGGATCGTCTCCTCTTGCGGAGTCGGCAGCACGTAGCTCAGCGGTCGATCACGCTGCGTTCGAGAATCGAGGTTCAAGGTCGCAAGCGCGATGCTGCCGCGAATCGCGAATACGAGCGAGAAAGCGCCGGGCGGCAGGACTGGCACGAGGAGCTGTGGATCGTCAGCTCCGACAGGCAGCGGATACGCGAGTCTCTTGCCGTCGAAGTCGACGAGGACGAAGGCCTCGAGCGCTCCCGCAGGCCAATGCTCGCGTCCCCCGACTTCGATGGCGTGGCGCACGACGCGGTCCCCCGCCGCGACGAGGGTCGTCCTATTGCCGGCCCGCAGCGGCATGGTCGGCAAGGTGCAAGTGTAGGCGTCCCCCACTTGCTTGTAGGCGAAGATGCGCCACACCGTGTCCTCGTTCTCGTCGACCTCGACATCGAAACGACCCTCTGCATCCGCCGCGACCTCGACGCGCTCGCCGTTATCGCCAAGCGCCGCGACCCGCCACCCGTCTGCGCCATGGGTCGAGCTGCGGATGCGGCCGCGTAAGCGCGCATCGCGCGGGACTTCTGCCTGCCGCTCGTCTGACACCGTCGTTCGCTGCGCGCGCGCGGGCATCGTCGTCAAGAGCGCGCTGGCCAGCAAGAAGGCAGCGCTCGAAAGCACAACGCCGCTGACCTTGACTGCGCTGGCGAACGAATACGGGCGACTTGGCAGGCAACTCGGTGTCATCGGCATCGGACCTCCAGGCTAGCGGTGACTGCGTCGTGCCACAGAACGCCCCCATGTGCCGAAACTCCTGGCTATGCCTTGACCTTCCCTTCGGGCTAGGCTCCGGGCTTTGCATTTCGGAACAGCCAGCATGAAGCGCGACCTCACTCCGATTCTCTTCGGCGTCCTCATCTCGACCGTCCTCGCTGGTACGCTCACGATCGCGGGGCTCAAGGCCGGAATCACGCCTGGAGTGAGCCCTTTGGTCATTCTCTGTGCCTGGGGCCTCTTCGCAAAGGTCGCGACCAGCGGGACCGGGTCGCGCTTCTTGAACCTCGCGCAGGCCGCGGGCTCGGCCGGTATGGCTGTGACCTCGCGCGTCATCTTCCCCGCCCCACTCGTGCAGGTCTTGTCTCGCCAGCAGGGCCTCGAGATGCCGCCGGTCGACTTCGTGACCCTGATGATCGTGAGCTTCGGCGGCGCCCTCATCGGCTGGGGCTTCGTCGGCCTTGCGACCAAGAAATTCCTCACGGACCCGTCGCTGCCGGCACCCGAGGCGCGGGCCTGCGAAGCGATGATCGACGCCGCCGTCGCGGGCAAAGCCGAACGGCCTCGGCTCGCCACTTCGCTTGGCCTCGGCCTCTTCTGGGGTGCCCTCGCGCCGCTCTTGATCAACCTCGGCGTCGCCCACCACCACGTCGTCCTCAGTCGCGTCGAGCGCGAGGGCCGCAACTTCACCTTCGACCTGCCCTTCGACCCGATCTACTTGGGGATCGGCGGCCTGCTCACTGTCTCCACGGCGCTCCTCGTTGCCGGCGGCAGCTTCTTGCGCCTCTTCGGCGACTACATGTTGACCGGGGTCACGGGCAATGCCGCCCTCGACTGGCCCGACACATCGATGCGCTGGGTTGGCGGCGGGGCCATGACCGTCGCGGTCGTCTGGTCGCTCTTCCGCTTCTTCGGCGTGCGCACGAAGAAGGCCTTTGAAGCGCCGATCGACGAGAGCGTGCTCGAGATCGACAATGGCGCGCGGCGCTTCCTGCAAGCGGGCGTCGTCGCTGGCGTCCTCGTCCTGGTCGCCTGGGTCATCACGAAAGAAGGCGGGGTCACGCTCTTCGGCCTCACGATGAGCGCGGGCGTCCTCATCATGTCGACCATCATGGTCACGCTCGGCGCCATCCTCTCGCTGCAGATCGGCAGCTCGGCCTCGCCGGTCTCGGGCACCGTCTTCGTGACGACGCTCGTGCTCTGCTTGCTGGCCATCCTCGTTGGCCACAAGTCGATCGACGACGTCCTCTTGATGACGCCGCTCTTGGTCGGCGCCTGCGTCGCGGTCTGCACGGCCAATGATTCGAGCCAGGACTACAAGACCATGCAGTTCTGCGGGGTCCGCGTGCAGGACGGCTTCCTCGCGCAGCTTCTCGGACTCGTCGGCGGCTGCATCGTCGTGCCGCTCGTGCTCTACATCGCCCACGAGTCGTCGCTGGCGCAGGCCGCTGCCGGCACGGTCGCAGGACTCGGCTCGCCCGACCTCGCGGCACCCCAAGGAACGATGTTCGCAACCCTCGTCAAGGGCCTCCTGCTCGAGAGCAAGGTGCCCATCGCGCCGATCGTCGTCGGTCTCGCGGTCGGCTTCATGGCCGTCGCGATGGAGATCATCGGTGACAAGAAGGGCGTGCAGCTCCCCTCCATGGCGCTCGCGGTCGGCATCTACCTGCCGCCCTACCTCGGCGTTGGCATCCTCATCGGCTCGCTCTTCAGGTTCTTCGCGCAGGGGCGGTCTGCTACGCGCAACGAGGGCATCCTCGCGGCGGCGGGCTTGATCACCGGTGCGGCGGCCTTCGAATTGGTGCTCGGACTGCTGATCGTGCTCCTCGCCTTCGACCCCAAGAGCCTCTCGGCGTGGGGTGGCGCGAGTAGCGATATCCAGACCGTCGTCGCGGTCGTCGGCATCTTGCTGATCGGTGTGCTGCTCTTCGTCAACAACAGGCCATCGCGGCGCTGATGCACGTGACCGCGGAAGCACAGCGTAAGGTGGTCCTGCCGCGCCGCCTCGAAAAGGGCGACCGCATCGCGGTCGTTTCGCCTGCGAGTCCGCTACGCGAGGCGACCGCCCTCGAACGCGGCATCGCTCGCTGGGAGCAGCGTGGCTTCGTCGTCGAGGTCCTCGAGCACGCGCGCCAGCGCTTCGACTATCCCGACGAAGACGGCCTCGCGGGCAGCGACGAAGAACGGCTCGCCGACCTGCAACGCGCCTTCGACGAGCCACGCTACCGCGCGGTGATCTGCACGCGCGGCGGCTACGGATGCACGAGGCTCTTACCGCACATCGCTTGGTCGAAGCTCGCCGCGGACCCCAAGCCCATCCTCGGCTACAGCGACATCACGGCGTTGCTTGCCGCTGCTTGGCGCGAGATCGGTCTCGTGAGCTTCCATGGTCCGATGCTCGCGACGACGAAGAGCCACGCCATGGGAGCGCAAGAAGAAGAGCTCCAAAGCGAGCTCGTCTCCAACACGAGCGCCGCGCCACGCCTCGAGTCAGCGAGCGTCGCTCACGCGCTCTCGCCTGGCGTTGCTACGGGTCGCCTCGTGGGTGGCAACCTGAGTCTCGTCCAGGCACTGATCGGGACACGCTGGGAGATCGACACGCGCGGCGCGCTGCTCTTCTTGGAAGACGTCGGTGAGGCGCCCTACCGCGTCGACCGCATGCTGACGCAGCTCTTGCAGACAGGCATGCTCGCGCGTTGCGCCGGCGTCGTGCTCGGTGACTTCCATGTGCCACGCAGCGAACTCGCATCCGAGGACCCGCGCATCGTCGCGGTCTTCCGTGATCGCTTGGCGGAGCTCGGGATCCCGGTGGCCTACGGCTTTGCCTTCGGGCATCGGCCGCGGAGCTTGACGCTACCATTTGGCGCGCGCGCGCGCCTCGTCGCCGACGATGCCGCGAAGCCAGCGCGGCTCGAGATCTTGGAGCCTTGTGTGCGCCCATGAAGTCGATGCCTATCGCGGAGTCCAGATCGCGTCGCGTTGCTGTCGCTTGCCTCTTCACTGGCTTGCTCGCTGCGTGCGTCGCCCAAGACGTCGATCCGTCAGCGCGCCGTTCTACGGCGTCGCTGCCGGTCGAAGCTTCGATCCGCACAGCCATTCACGAGCGCATCGCGGCAGCGATGGAGCGCCAACGCATCCCCGGCTTGCAGTGCGCGATGTCGGTCGACGGGCGCATCGTCTTCGACGAGGGCTTCGGCTTTGCCGACCTCGAGAACGAAGTCGCGACCACGAAGGACACGCGCTTCCGCACGGCGTCCATCGCCAAACCGATGACGGCGGTCGCTGTGATGCAACTCGTCGAAGCAGGGCGCATCGACCTCGACCAGGACGTGCGCAACTATGTCCAAGGCTTTCCCGAGAAGCGTTGGAAGGTCACACCGCGCGCCCTCCTCGGCCACTTGGGCGGCGTGCGCCACTACCTGTTGCCGGGCGAATCGAACGGCACGCAACACTACGCGAACCTCACGGCGTCGCTTGCCTGCTTCGCGAAGGACCCGCTCATCGTCAAACCCGGTGAGCGCTACGTCTACACGACCTATGGCTACACCTTGCTCGGCTGCACCATCGAGAGCGCGGCGAAGGCGCCCTACGACAGAGTCTTGCAAGAAGCGATCTGGTCGCGTGCAGGCATGAAGGCAACTTGCGTCGACGACGAGACGCGCCTCCTGCCGCAGCGAGCACGGGGCTATTGCGTCGATGGCGACGAGGTCCGGCCGGCTGCCCTACACGACACGAGCATGAAGGTGCCGGGCGGCGGGCTGCGCTCGACTGCGGGTGACATCGTGCGCTTTGGAATCGCGTTGCTCGAGGACCGACTCGTGAGTCCGGCGACGCGGGCCACGATGTGGACCGAGCAGACGACGCGTGATGGCAAGAAGACCGGCTACGGCCTCGGCTTCGGCCTGGTCGACAAAGGCGCGCTGCGCGTCGTGCAGCACAGTGGCGGCCAGGCTGGCACCGCGAGTTTCCTCCGCATCGTTCCCGCCCGCTCGAGCGTCGTCGCCATCATGACCAACCGTGAAGGCGCGAGCCTGGGGCTGCTCGCTTCGGACCTGGAGCAGATCTTGGTCGACAGCCGCAAGCGCTGATCGTGGTTCGCGGCTTGGCGCGCGCGGCAATCTGCGGCATGCTTGCGTCCGCCCCGTTTCCCGAATCTGCCTGGAAGTCCACGATGCGCACGATCACGTCCCTCGCCACTGTCCTTCTCGTCTCGAGCGTCGCAGCTCAGAACTGTTGGTATGCTCCGAGCAACACACCGACCGTCGGTACTTGCAACTCCATTCCCCTCGGTCAGTCGTCATCGCGCTACCAGTGTTTGATGACCGCCGACGACCTCGGCCAGCGCCCCACCATCATTCGCGCCCTCGGTTTTGCGAGCTGCGCTGGCGGCACGATGACCGCCAGCCGCATGTTGATCCGCTTCAATTACTTCCAGGGCGCGACGCTCGGCACCGACTTCGCTACGAATCTCGGGACGGGTGAGGTCACGATGCTCAACACGACGAGCTTCTCGTGGACCTACGCTGCCAACACGTGGAGCGACATTCCGCTGACGGGCACCTTCACCTACATTCCTACGCGCGGCAACCTCCTCATCGACGTCGAGTTCGAAGGCGCGTCGGGCGGGGCCTCCTTCCACCGCGACACGCGCCAGCGCGTCTATGCGAACAACTGGACCGGCACGCCGCCGGCGACGGGTTCCAGCAGCAGCGCTGCCGCGAAGGTGCGCGTTACGGATGGCAATGCCTGCAGCGTCGGTGCGTTCACCAACTACGGCCGCGGCTGCGGCGCCGGCCCGCTCGCGGTCGCTGGCACTGGCACACCGACGGTCGGCACGACGGTCACGCTCGCGATGACGGGCGGCCGGGCATCGTCGGCTGGCGCCTACTTCCTTGGCGCGACGCGGCTCAACATCGACCTGTCTACCGCGGGGATGACCGGCTGCTTCCTGAACACCGACTTGCTCGCCATTTTCGGCACTGCCTTCGATGGCAGCGGTGCGGCGACTCCGATCCAGCTCCCGATCCCAGCCGACAACACGCTGGTCGGTGCCATCATCAACTGGAGTGGCTTCAATCTCGACGCCTCGGCCAACCCCTTCGGCATCACGACCGCGAACGGCGTCGAGATGAAGATCGCGAACTGACGCGGAGCGGTTCTGTGAGTTGGCGCGCTGGCGCGACTTTGGCATGCTGGGGGGGTGTCCATTTCTCACTCTCATGTCAGGAAGCCAGCAATGCGCCTCGCCACAGCCCTCGCCACAGCCCTTTTCGCCACGAGCGTCGCAGCACAAAACTGCTGGTACGCGCCCAACAACACGCCGACCGTCGGTACATGCAACGTCTTCCCCTGGGGTCAAGCGTCGTCGCGCTATCAAACGTTGATGACCGCCGATGATCTCGGCCAGCGTCCGACCATCTTGCGGGCCTTGGCCTTCGCTAGCTGCGGTAGCGGGACGTTCACGGCCAATCGCATCACGATTCGCTTCAACTACTTCCAGGGCGCGACGCTTGGCACCGACTTCGCGACTAACCTCGGAAGCGGCGCGGTGACGATGCTCAACGCGACCAGCTTCTCGTGGAGCTACGCTGCGAACCAGTTCAGTGATTTGACGCTGACCGGGGCTTTCCCCTACATCCCGGCGCGTGGCAACTTGCTCGTCGACATTGAGTTCGAAGGGGCTGCTGGTGGGACTTCCTTCCATCGTGATGTGCGCGAGCGGGTCTTCGCCAACAACTGGACGGGCTCGCCTCCCTCGACCGGCACGCTGAGCAACCACGCCCTCAAGATGCGCGTGTCCGACGGCAATGCTTGCGCAGGCGCCGCCTTCACGAACTACGGTCGTAGTTGTGGCAATGGTCCGCTCACGATCGCGGGCGGCGGCACACCGACCATTGGGACGACGGTCTCGCTCGCGATGAGCGGCGGTCGGGCCTCGTCGGCTGGCGCGTACTTTCTCGGCGCCACACGGCTCAACCTCGACTTGTCGGGCGCGGGCATGTCGGGTTGTTTCCTGAACACCGAGTTGCTCGCCATCTTCGGCGTGGCCTTCGATGGCAGCGGCGCGGCGACACCGGTCCAGCTCCCGATCCCGACCGACAACACGTTGGTCGGCGCCATCATCAACTGGAGTGGCTTCAACCTCGACACATCGGCCAACACGCGCGGCATCACGACCGCGAACGGTGTCGAGATGAAGATCTCGAACTGACGGGGGCGGGTTGGCGCGAGCGCCCAGGCCTGGCATGCTGAGAGAAGGCCATTTCTCGCTTCACCCCAATGTTGCATTGCCTCCCCCTTTTGGCGGATCTAATGCAACTGTGGGGTTCTCTCAACCGGACACCACCGATGCGCATCTCCGCCGCCCTCGCCACAGCCCTTCTCGTCTCGAGCGTCGCAGCTCAGAACTGCTGGTACGCGCCCAGTAACACACCGACCGTCGGTACTTGCAATGTCTACCCTTGGGGGCAGTCGTCGTCGCGCTACCAATGCCTACTCACGGTAGAGGATCTCGGGAGGCGGCCAACCATCTTGCGCGCAATGGCCTTCGCTAGTTGTGGCAGCGGCACCTTCACGGCGAGCCGCATGATCGTTCGCTTCAACTACTTCCAGGGCGCGACGCTCGGCACCGACTTCGCGACGAACCTCGGCACGGGTGAAGTCACGATGCTCAACACCACGAACTTCTCGTGGAACTACACGGCCAACCAGTTCAGCGACATCGCGCTCACGGGCCTCTTTCCCTACATCCCGGCACGCGGCAACCTGCTCGTCGACATTGAGTTCGAGGGCGCTGGCGGCGGCACGAGTTTCCACCGCGATGTGCGCCAGCGGGTCTACGCAAACGGCTGGACGGGCTCACCGCCGGCAAACGGCGCGTCGGACAACGGGGCACTCAAGATCCGCGTGTCGGATGGCAATCCCTGCGCCATGGGTACCTTCACGAACTACGGTCGTGGCTGCGGCACCGGTCCACTCACCGTCGCGGGCGGCGGCACTCCGACCATTGGAACGACGGTCTCGCTCGCGATGAGCGGCGGCCGGACTTCGTCTGTTGGCGGCTACTTCCTCGGCGCCACTCGGCTGAACATCGACCTGTCGGGCGCCGGCATGACAGGTTGTTTCCTGAACACCGAGTTGCTCGCCATCTTTGGCGTGGCCTTCGATGGCAGCGGCGCGGCGACACCGGTCCAGCTCCCGATCCCGACCGACAACACGCTCGTCGGCGCCATCATCAACTGGAGCGGTTTCAACCTCGATGCCTCGGCCAACACGCGCGGCATCACGACTGCGAACGGCGTCGAGATGAAGATCTCGAACTGAGTCCTGACGACGTCGCTGCCTAGCGCAGTGACTTGCAGAAGGCGCGGAAGCGCGCTTCTTCGGCCGCGACGAGGGCCTTCGGGCCGATCATCTTGACGAAGATCACGTGGGCTTCGAGCGGGCAGACCAGGCCGTACATGCGTGCCTCGATCTGCTTGCCGTCTTGGTCGAAGGCGCCGTCGATCGTCGCGAGCACGGCCTCGCGACCGAGGACCTCGAGCTTGGGCAGCTTGGCGATGTCCTCGTCGCTGCTCGGTGTGGCGCCGAGTTGGGCTTGCCAGCGCTTGATGTTGGGACCGAGGCCGCCGCCAGCACCGCCGAGCACGGACACGTAGCACTGCAGCGAGCCCTCGAAGGCGAAGTTGACGTTGCGCATGGGCTTCAGTGCGCCGAGCTTCCAACCGCTCGGGACGACGAAGCGCAGCTCACGCTCACCGACTTGGAAGCTGCCGGTCGCAGCCCGCAGGTTCTCGTCGAGGAAGCTACGGACACGTGCCCATGCAGCACTCGCGCTCTTCTCGTCGTAGCGCGCGCTGCTCGGATTCGCGAAGGCGTGCTGGGCGTCGAAGCGCAGGACCTCGATGCTTTTGCCGGCCTTCTGCATGGCCGTCTCGAAAGCCTTGACCTTGTCCATCGGGATGCTGCGATCCTCTGTGCCGAAGACGCCCAGGACCTTGGCCTCGATCGAAGCGAGGCGCGCCGGGTCGTCGACGAGGCTGCCGTAGTAGAGCACGGCCGCATCGAGGTCCTTCTGTGCCATCGCGAGGCGGAGCGACCAGCCGCCGCCGAAGCACCAGCCGATGACCGCGCGCTTCTTGGCGCGGACCCGCTCGTCGCTCGCGAGGAAGCCGTGGGCTGCGCGGAGCGTCGCGAGCGCCTTCGTTTCGTCGACGGCGCGCATGGCGGCCATGGCCTCTTCGCGTGTCGTCGCGACCGTGCCACTGTAGAGGTCGACCGCGAGCGCCGCGTAGCCATCGGCTGCGAGGCGGTCGGTCCAGCGCTGGATGTGCTCGTTGAGCCCCCACCATTCGTGGATGACGAGGACGGCAGCCTTCGGGGTCTCGCCAGGGCCGAGCTTCGGCAAACTCAAATAGGCGCCTTCATCACCGATGCGGACCATGGACCCGCGGAGCGGCGGCGCCTTTTCGTCGCTGTCCTTGAGCTGGTGCAGCGCGGCGAAGTCCTTCTCGTCGAGGACACCGGTCCAGACGGGCTTCTTGGTCGTGTCTGCGTCCTTGTTGCCCGTTTCCTGAGCGGCGACTGCAGTCGCAAGAATCGTGATGGCGAGGAGCGTCGAGAGTTGGATCATCGCGTGATCAGACGTGATCGCGCGCGCTTTGACAAGGCCCGCAACCAAGCTAGCCCTAGCCCTGGACGCGCTCTCAGTGGCCGCGCAGCACGTCGATGAAGGTCGCGAGCGCTTCGTCGAGTTCTTCACGTGTGATGACGAGCGGCGGCGCGACGCGGATCGTATGGGTGTGCGTCTCTTTGGCGAGGATGCCGCGAGCTTGCAGTTCCTCGCAGTAGCGTCGCGCCCCGCCAGCTTCTGCATGCAATTCGATGCCGAGCCAGAGGCCAGCACCGCGCAGCTCACGCACTACGCGCAGCTCGGCCGCGCGCAGCGTGCGCAGCGCATGCTCGCCGAGTATGCGGCTCTTTTCGATCAGGCCCTCGTCGACGAGGACGTCGAGGGCAGCTTCGGCCGCGGCGCAAGCGAGCGGATTGCCGCCATACGTCGAGCCATGCGTGCCCGGCGTGAAGACCGCCATGACCGCGTCGTCCGCCAGGAATGCGCTGACCGGATACACGCCACCCGACAAGGCCTTGCCGATCGTCACGGCGTCAGCGCGGATGCCCGCAAGCGTATGCGCGAAGAGCGAACCCGCGCGCCCGAGCCCCGACTGGATCTCGTCGCAGATGAGCAAGATCTCGTGCTCGTCACAGAGCGCGCGCAAGCCCTTCAAGAAGTCTGCGGGCGGCACGATGACGCCGGCCTCGCCCTGGATGGGCTCGACGAGGACCGCGCACGTGGTCTTGGAGAGACCGCTCTCGAGGGCCGCACGCAGCTCGCTGTGGCTGCCATACGGATAGACATCGAAGCCTGGCGCGAAGGGCCCGAAGCCGCGCCGGCTCTGTACATCGGTCGAGAAGCCAACGATGGTCGACGTGCGGCCGTGGAAGTTGGCATCGAAGACCGCGATGCGCGCTTCGCCGTCCGCGATGCCCTTGACCTCGTAGCCCCACTTGCGCGCAGCCTTGATCGCGGTCTCGACCGCCTCGGCGCCCGAGTTCATGAGCAGCGCCTTGTCGTAGCCGCAGAGCTTCGTCAACTTCTCGCAGAGTGGACCGAAGCGGTCGTTGCGGAAGGCCCGCGAGGTGAGTGTCAAGCGTTCGAGCTGGCGCCGCATGGCCGCGACGATGCGCGGGTGACAGTGTCCCTGGTTGACGGCCGAGTAGGCTGCCAGGCAGTCGAGGTAGCGGCGACCCTCGACGTCGAAGACGAAGGCACCCTCTCCTCGCGACAGCACGACGTCGAGCGGATGGTAGTTGTGGGCGCTGTAGCGCTCTTCGAGTTCGAGGAAGAGCCGGGTTTCGCTGTCGATCGTCATCGTGCCTCGTTTATCGACCGTTCTTGCCCTCGGCATCGACCTCGGCTGCATGTCCGCGCCGAGCCTCTGCAGCCTTCGAGCTCCTCCCCGTCAGGTGCAGGTCCATGAGCTTCTTGACCGACTTCGCGACGAGGTCGGCCGGCAAGGCGTGGGTCTCGACGCGCCCGACCCGCGCGATATTCACACCAAGGACCCTGCCGCGCGCGTCGACGAGCGGGCCGCCGCACTCGAAGGGATCGATGACGGCATCGTGCTGCAGGACGCGCGGGAAGCCGTAGCGCACCCGACTGAGGCGGCCCCAGAGGGCTTCCTGTGGATCGCGCGGACCGTAGCGGTCGACGCTGGCTTCGACCTCGACTTCGATCGCGACGCGCTCGTCGCCGCGCCGCAACTCGAGCCGCACACGTTGGCCAGGCCGCTTGCGCCGGATCGCACGTTGGAAGCTGCGCGGTGAACTCACGGCCCGCCCATCGACGGACTCGACGACGTCGCCCTCGCGCAAGCCACTCTTCGCGAGCGGGCCTTCGCGGATCGGACCGAGGCAGGCTTCGCTCGCGTCGTCCTTGAACGGCAAATCGAGGCGCGCCCGCGCGAGGCCGCGCACACTGCGTTCGTAGGTGGGAAGCGAGACCACGCCGATCGCGGACGGCACTTCTTCTGTGCCGACGCAGGCGACGAAGCAGCCAACCGCAGGGTCGACACTCGCGAAGCTCAAGGCAGCGACGGGCTTGCCGCGCGCGCGCAAAGCCTCGCTGAGATCCAGCAAAAGAAGGTCACAGGCGGCGTCGACGGGCCCGCGCTTGGCCTCGAGGCGCTTGCCGTCGACATCACATTCGATGCGTTGGGCGCCCTCGAACTCGCTGGCCTTGGTGATCGCGTAGCCCCGAACATCGACGAGGGTCGCGTAGGCGCGCGCGACGCCGTCGCGCCGCACGCGCAAGGTGACAAAACGCACCTTCTCGCACGCCGGGGCGAAGAGCGACCGGAAGGCCTCATGGTCCTTCGACGCCGAGTTGACATCTTGAGCGGGCGCGAGACTAGGACTGAGCGCCAGCAGGACGTAGGCAGGCAGCTTGGCGAGGCTTCTCGTGGTCATGCTCGTTCTCCCGCGGTCAGGCAAACTGCGGCCGATCATTGCGGCGGCCTCGTCCCGAGGCGCACGGTGAAGTCGAGCGTCTCGGCGTCTTCGTCGGCAGCACCTCTGTCACCGCTGCCACGTTCGACAGTCAGCCGGATCCGGCGTCCAGGCTTGAAGCGACGGAGCAGGTCCGGCAACTCCGTGAAGCCCGCAAGACTGCGCCCATCGAGGTTCAGGATCAAATCCGCCGCCTGCAAACCAGCACCTTCGGCGGCGCTGCCAGGAACTACGCGCAGGATCCTCGACCCGCGCGCTTCGCCCCGCGCTTCGACGCCGAGAAAGCCGACGTCCGGGTTGCCCTGCCACACCGAAGCCACGAGCTTGTCCCACTCGGCGAGGAAGGTCGCGCTCGACACATGCATGTTCTTGGCGAGGTCGCGCGTGATGCGGCTGTTGATGCCGACCACGTTGCCCAGCAAATCGAGCAAGGGCCCACCCGAGTCGCCGCTGCACATGCGGCAATCACTGTCGAGGTAACCCTTGGTCGGGTTGCGCAGGATGCGGCCGAAGCGCAGGGGCGGACCCTCGCTGCTGCGCGAACCCGGGAAGCCGAGCATGACGACGTGGGCACCGCGCGCGAGCTCTTTGCTGTCGCGCATCTTCAAAACTTCGCAGCTTGCAGGCACTTCGTCGGTGGTCAGTTTGACGAGACCCGTATCGGTCACTTCG
>CALLZN010000135.1 GCA_937858895.1 uncultured bacterium
CTCGACAGCCTTGGCGTCCTCACCGAGCAGGCGATAAACGGCCGCGACCTTCGCGAGGATACGATCGCTACGCCACTCTTGGCCCGCGCCTTCCTTGACAGCTGAGGCTGTGACCTCTCGCGCCAGACCAAGGTAGGTTTCGATATCACCCATCTTGCCGTTCTCGACGCAGAAGCGCGCGAGATCGGCAAAGGCAGCCCCGCGGCGCCAGTTTGCGATCCCACGGGCGAAGCGCTCGGCGAGAGCGGCCTGACCCAGTTCGAGCGCAGCATCGAAGACGAGAGCTTGCGCCTTCGACCTGTTCTTGATGTGTGGGTTGAGCGGGAACTTCGATGCGCCGCTGTAGGCCAACTCGAGCAGCGATGTTTGCCAGGCCTCGACCTCGCGATCGACGAGCTCCTTCTTCGAGTCACAAGCCGTACCGGCGAGACCGCCCGTCAGCAAGACACAGAAGAACCGAAATCGAAGAGCTGTCATCAAGTCTGGCCTGGCGTGTGCTTACAGATACAAAACTGATCGTGTGCACCGACGGGCGCTTCGAAGCGCCCGTCGGATCAAGCGTGGATCACGCTGCGATCACAGCTGCTTGGCGAAGACGCCGTTCGTGGCCGTGAAGAGGGCCGGGCCGTTCGCATCGATGAGCCAGGCCTGCATGTAGAAGGCCAAGCCCGGGGGCAGCGACGGCGTCGTGCCGGCGAGGTTGACGGCGCCGTTCCCGTCGGTGACGACCGTGATCGTGCCCGCGTCGGCGTTCGGGATGAGCGTGCCACCGAAGAGCGGCAGGTCGATGCGACCCGAGCCGAGGATGAGCAGGCCGCCGGTCGAGGCCGCACCGTTCGTGATATTGAACGAGAACGGCGAGTTCGACGCGAGGGTGCCCGTGCCCGAGAGGACCGGCGAGCCCTTGACGCTGCTCGCGAGACCCTTGTCGACATCGAGGTAGGCCGACTTCGGCGTGATACCGAAGGCTTCCGAGGCCGTCCAGCCGGTCAGCCAGCTGATGCCCGGAGCGAAGGCGCCGCGGTAGTTGGCCTGGCTGAAGAAGCCATCGACCGGGGCGAAGCCAGCGCTGGTCAGCGCGTCGCCGACCGGCAGGGGGTTGAGCGAGGTCACGCGGGTCGTCGGCTTGCCGCCCTTGATGACGATCGAGCTGCGCGAGATCGCCGTGATCGGCATGGCCGTCGCCTGCTTGACGTTGTTGTTCGCGGCAGCGAAGACACCGCGCGCGTCGGCTTCGGTGTAGGCAGCCGAGTTGTTGTTGTTGTAAGTGACCGAGTTCGTGATCTCGGCGAGCTTGCCCGAGGTCTGGGCCTTGTAGAAGTCCTGCGGATTCGAGGGCGCGTTGACCGTCGAGAAGACGTTGTAGTTCGTCGTCCAGGTGTTGGCCCAGCTCAGCGTGCCGCCGAAGCCATAGCCCTGGCCGCCGTCACCGTCGACGTTGTCGAAGGCAACGAGGCGCTCGCCGAGGTCCATGAAGATGCAGTTGCGGTACTGGACGCGGGCGTTGTCACGCCAAGCCGTGCCGTGGTCACCGCTCGTCGGCTCGCCGATGACGGTCAGGTTGTAGATCGAAGCGCTCGTGACCGGCTGGTAGTCCGAGTTCTCGGCGCCGTCGGTCTCGCAGCAGTTGTCACCGAGGCCCGAGCCCTGGGCCGCGTCCGCGCTGTAGCCCTGGACGATGAGGCCGAACTGGGCCTTACCGCGCCACCCCTGGTCGACGTCGAGGCTGTCGTCGCCGATGTACCAGATCGCGAAGTGCTTGAGGTTGACCGCGCCACCCCAGATCTCGATCCCGTCGTCGACGTTGTTCATGATCTCGATGTGGTCGATGCGGGTGCGGGGCGGGGGGCGGCGGGCGACAAGCCGTTGGAGCTCGTTGTGGCCCCCGATCCGGCGCCCGCCGTGGCGGAAGGGGCAGTAGCCCAGCGAGCCGCTGTCGTCATCGTCGTTGCCGCCGCCGTAGAGAACCTTCGTGTCCGTCGCGCTCGACGGGACGAGGCCTTCCATCGTGCCGACGTTGTTCGCGTTCGGCGACTTGGTGTTGACGCGCGTGCCGCCCGGAACGTCTTCCGAGATGTAGCCAGCGCCCATGATGGTCAGGTTGCCCCACTCGTTGATGGCTTCGCGCCACGTGCCGGTGCGGGGGTTGCCGTTGGTCCAGGTCGCGACGTCGGCCTTGGAGGTGAAGATGATCGGGCTCTGGGCCGTGCCCTGGGCGATGATCTGCGCGCCCTTCGTGACCGCGAGGGCGCGACCGATGTTGGTGTCGCTCGCGATGATGGTGCCGGCCTGGATCGTCAGGGTGGCGCCGGGCAGGACGTAGATCTGCTTCTGCAGGTTGTAGGTGTTGTTGTTGGTCCAGGTGGTCGACGTGCTGATGTCAGCCGAGACCTTGACTTCGGTTTGGGCGAGCGCAGCGCTGGACAGGGCGCAGACGATCGCGGCGGTGATTGCGTAGTTGTTCACGTTCGAGGATCTCCAGGAGGGGTCTTGCCAGGATGGAGTCCGGCGATCCGAGCAAGCCCAGCGCGCCGTCAGTCCTGAGGCGCGAGCAAGCTAGGCGCGCTTTGTGAATGTCCCGCAAAGGCCAGACGAAGCGTTCGCGAGAACGGCCCGTGAAGATCACGTAAACGCCACGCCCCCCTGGCGGTCGCGGATCAGCGGAAGAAGCGCCGCCGCAGGAGCCGAGGCACGAGCGCCATGAGAAGGGCGCTGACAGCCGCCATCCACAGCAAGCTGCCCGCGAGCGCGGCGTCGACCTGCCCGTGGCAAAGGCCGCGGCAGACTCTCACCGCGTGGTAGAGCGGCGTGAACCAAGCAATCACCTCGCCGTGCGCGAAGCGATCCACGGGATAGAAGATGCCCGAGAAGAGGAAAAGCGGCGTGAGCCAGAGCGTGTAGTAGAACGAATACATGTCGATGACGCGGATCATCGACGTGTAGACCTGGCCGATGAGCGCGAACATCACCCCGATCAAGAGCAGCGCCGGCGGAAGGAGCAGTGCCCACGGACTCGTGATGATGCCTGCCCCAAAGATGCTCATGAGCGCGACCACGATCGCGAAGCTCACGCCATAGATCAGCGCGCGAAAGACCGCCCAGAGCAAGTCGCCGAAGGCGATGTCCTGGATCTGCGCCGGCGTCGCCAGGTAGGCGTCGTAGAGGCGCGCAAAGGTCATGCGCACGAACATGTTGTAAGTCGTCTCGAACGAAGCGCCGTTCATCGCCGCTGACGCCATGAGCCCCGGCGCGAGGAAGGCGATGAATCCCTGCCCTTCGAGACCATCGCGCATGTAGTAACCGAGCCCGACACCGAGCCCGAGCAAGTACAAGAGCGGCTCGAAGAAGTTCGGCAGGATGTTGAACCACCAGTTGCGCTTGTAGTCGGTGGCGTTGCGCATGAAGACGCCCCAAGCGCAGCGCAGGTCGATGTCACCCGGCAACCTCATGACAGTCCGTGCCCCGTGAGCGCGAGGAAGACGTCTTCGAGGTTGGCCCCGCGCACCAGCGCTTCGGCACCACCACCCAACTCGAAGTAGCGCCGCAAGAGCGCTTCGCTCTCGACGCCGTAGAAGAGCATGCGATCGGCGAGCTCGACCTGCGCCAAGGCCAGCGCACCAAAGTCTGCTGCGAGCCGTTTGCGTTCGCGGACCTCGGGCACGACGACCTCGAGAACGTGCGGCGGCACGTGCTCGGCGATCAACCCCTTCGGCGTACCCTCGGCAACGATGCGGCCCTCGTCCATCACCACGAGGCGGTCACAGAGCTTCTCTGCCTCATCCATGTAGTGCGTCGTCAAGACGATCGTCGTCCCGCGCTCGCCGAGAGCGATGAGCTTGTCCCAGAGCGAGCGGCGTGCGCGCGGATCGAGGCCCGTGGTCGGCTCGTCGAGCACGAGGATGTCGGGATCGCCGAGCAGCCCGCGCGCGATTTGAACGCGACGCTTCAGGCCGCCCGAGAGCGTCGTGACGAAGGCGTCGGGCCGATCACCGAGCTCGACGAAGTCGAGGAGCTCGCGCACCCGTTGCCGGCGTGCCTCACCGTGCAAACCATAGAAGCGCGAGAAGACCTCGAGGATCTCACGCGCCGTCATGCGCTCGTCGAGGTTGTACTCCTGAGGCACGACGCCGAGCCGCGCTTTGATCAGGCGGTCGTTCGCGGGCACGGCCTCGTGGCCGAGGATGTGCAAGCTACCGTCGTCGACCGGAGTCGCGCGGTAGATCATGCGCATGGTCGTGCTCTTCCCGGCCCCGTTCGGCCCGAGGAAGCCGAAGAACTCACCGCGCGCGACAGTGAAGTCGATGCCCGCGACGGCGCAACGTTCGCCGTAGCGCTTCGTGAGTCCGCGCGCGCGGATCGCCGCGTCGTCCGTGGAGCTAAGCGCCACGAGAACCCGATCGGCCGAGGAAAACATCCACACCCGATCCGACCGCGACCCAACCCCGCCGTAGAGTCAAACCGCTATGTTGCGTCGCCGACGAGCGATCACAGCTCGTCATATTTCTCCTTCTCTCTATCTCGCTACCAGGAGCTGCAATGAGGCACCAAGTCTTTGCGCTTGTGATTCTCGCTTCCATCACGAACTCGTTCCTCACGCCCTCGGCAACGGCCCAGATTCAGCCGGGAGGCTACCTCGTCTCTTTGTCGAACACGACTTCGACCTTCCACGAGCTGTGGACCGTCGACAGCGCGACGCGAAAGGCAACCCAGTTGACGATGGCGCCATCGGTCAAGGTCAACTGCATCACGATGCTCACTCCGAGCAACGGTTGGATCGGCACCGTCGACGACCCGGCGACGGTCTACAGCATGTCCCTCAGCGGGACGACGGCGACCATGACGTCGCTCTTCAAGACAGCCACCGCGCTCGCTGGCAAGACCAACATCGCCCAGATCGCGCGCGTCGGCGGCCTTCTCTACTTCTCGACGAACCCTGGCGCGACGATCTACTCCATCCCGGTCGGCGGCGGCGTCGATCCGACGCTCGTCATCGACCTCGCGACGGTCACGGGCTTTCCGACGGGCGGCCTCGCGAACGCGATCTGCTCGGACGGCGCGACCAAGCTCTGGGTCGGCATCTGGAGTGGCGGGGAGATCTTCGAAGTCGACGTCTCGTCGACCACGCCGACGGCCAAGCTGCTCACGAAACTGCCGGACTCCAAGCTGCCGACGACGGGTACTTCGTTCCCGGTCCACATGCACTATCGCGCTGGCCGCATCGAGAGCATCGGCCTCTATGGCGACGTCGTCGTCATCGACCCCGCGACGCTCAAGGTCGACGGTCATTACTTCGCTGCCAGTCCGACGGGCACGGGCTTCGTCAACACCAAGAACTGTGGCGTTTTCAACCCGGACAGTGGCGACTATGCGATCGCGAGTCGTGACGGCAGCCTCGACCACGTTGTCCCCGTCGGTGCTGGGCAAATTGCGCGCTTCGACGTGACCGGCATCGGCGGCGGCGCGATGCCGAGCAACAACTCTACTACCGGGATCTACTACAACCCGGCTGGAGCGAAGTACAGCGCCTACGACAACGGGTGTGTCGGCCAGGCCGGCTTCGGCCCCACCTCGGTGGGTCGCGGCGCGGCGACCAAGGGCAACGCAAGCTTTGGCTTTGGTCTCGATACCTGTCCAGCCGGCCAGAACATCGCGATCCTCTTGATCGGAGCTTCGACCGTCAAGGCTGACCTCGGGGGCCTCGGCCTGTCCGGCTGTAATTTGCTCACCGTGCCGCTCCTGACCCTGCCCGTCTTGACGAGCAACGCAACCGCGAATGGCTTCGGTTCAGCGACGGTACCCGTGCCACTGCCGAACTCGAGCTTGACGCTGCACACGCAGTGGATCCTCTTCAACGCGACGACGAGCACGTTCCTCGCGGTCAGCGACGGCCGGACGCTGACGCTCTAAGCACCGACCCGCCGACTTGCCCACGCGCGCACCGCATCCGCGTCACCTCGGAAGGCGATGCGCGCGGCCGTCGTGGCGAGTTGGTAGTCGTACATCGGGTCGTAGTACTCGACGAGGAGGCGCTCGATCCAGCGCCGATGGGCGTCCACCTCACCGCGCTGACGGTGCTTTTGCAGTGCGTCCGCGAGCATCTTCGCGATTTCTTCGTAGCGCCGTCCGCCGAGCCGCTTGCGGATCCGGGCGAGCGCGCCTGTCAAGTGACCGGCGAAGCTGTCGAAGCCAAGCGCCTCGCCATGAAGACTCTGGCGTTCGGAGCATGCGTCGAGGACGTAGGCGCGCAGCGTCGTGGTCACGCGCTCCTCGAGCGGCATCTCGACGACGGCGATCGGCGAGCGACTCGCGTTTGCGTGGAGGTCGCGCGGCACGGTGAGCTGTCCGACGTTGGTCGCCTCGTCTTCGATGGCGATGGCCTGCCTCGATGCATGAGTCAAGCGAAGGAGATGCACGGCCAGCAGGTTCTCGAAGTCCGCAAGCGCTGGCTGGCTGTCGACGCGAGCGCCGAAGGCGCTGCCGCGATGTCGTGCAAGCCCTTCGAGATCGATGTGTCGCGGCAGCGACTGGAGGACGGCGGTCTTGCCCGTGCCCGTGCGGCCGCCAACAACGATGAGGTCGACGTTCGCGCCCAAGGACGCGAGACGTTCGCCCATGTGAGCACGCAGAGACTTGTAACCGCCAGCGACCACGGCACGTGGTCGTCCCGCTTCGGCGAGCCAGCTCTGAACGATGCGCGAACGCTGTCCGCCACGAAAGCAGCAGAGCACGCCGTCCGGATTGGCGTCACACCACGCGATCCAGGCTGCGATGCGCGCTTCGCGAAGCGCGCCGCCGACGAGCTCGTGGCCGAGGGCCAAGGCTGCCACTTCGCCGGCTTCTCGGTAACGAAGACCGACCTGGGCGCGCGCGCCATCGTCGAGCAGCGGGAGGTTGACCGATCCTGGCGCGCTCCCACGCGCGTATTCGATCGGCGCGCGAAGATCGAGCAAGGGCCGTCCCGTCCATAGGAGCGCGTCGAAGCCCGGCGGCTCGATGTCCGCTGGCGGCGTGGCCGATCGCTTGCTTCTCACCCGCATACACGGAGTATGCGAGCGCGGGCATGGACCGCAATCCACCGCCGCCGGTCTCTCATGGCGACGTGTGGATTGTTGCGTCGCTCAGCGCCGCAGCGGGTTCGTGAAGCGTCCCTTGTTGATGAGACGGCTCTCGACTTCGCCGCCGTCGTTGTCGAGGCCGATCCAGAGCTCGCCGTTCTTCGTGATGGCGAGGCCCTCGACCTTCTCGAAGGGGAAGAAGTCGCGCAGGATGTTGCCCGCACGCACCTTCTTGACCGTGTCGGTCGCGTCGGGCTTGCCATCGGCGTCGGCTTGCAAGCCATCGAGGGTGAAGGCGTAGAGCTTCTTCAGCTCCGAGCCGATGCCGATGCCCTTGTCGCGCTCGATGACGAGGTACTCGTTCGCGCCGATCGCGATGATCTCGGAGAGACCGGCCCAGTTGTCGCCGTCGTTCGAATCGAGCTCAAGGTAGAAGAAGTCCCAGTCACCGCCGCAGCGCAGACCGTTGCAGTTGGCCTGACGACCGGCGGACGTCGCGATCTGACGGAGGTCGTAGCGCGCGATGCGGGCATAGCGCGGACCGGTCGGGAACTCGTTCGCGAAGTCGCGCTGCACGGCTGCGACGAGGTAGCGACCGTCGCCGCTCATCGCAACACCTTCGAAGCCATTCGAGCGGATCTTCTGGCCCAGGGCGGCTCCCTGTGCCTTTCCAGGCAAGGTCGCGTCAGCAGCCGCATCGATCGAGTTCGGGAGCTGGATCTCGGTGAGTACCTCGCCCAGCAAGGTCGTCTGCACCAGCAGGTTCGGCAGCGTCCGCGTGTTGCCCTCGTTCGCGATCCAGAAGCCATCGAGCGCTGCCGGCGCGAGGATCGAGTCGTCGCGCACGATGCCTTCGCCGTCGTAGCGCATCGGCACGCCGTTCTTCTTGACGTCGAAGAGCGGCCAGAGACGCGCATAGGGCGAGTTGATGTCGATCAGGTAGATCTGCGTCGGCAGAGCGTCATCGGGCACGGCCCAGAGGTAGTTGCCGTAGCGACCGGCAGCGAGGCCGCTGAGCGCGGCCCAAGGGCCATCGACCGAGAAGATGCGCGGGCTGTCCACCGGCGGCGCGACGACGCCGGGCCGACCACGGAAGATGGTCAGCGTGCCCGAGACTTCGTCCGCCGTGACGACGAGGTTGCGCTGCGGAATCGTGACGATGCCCTCGGGGCTGATGCCCGTCGCGAGGATCTGAACGAAGCGCGGAGCAGCCGGCTGCGTGACGTCGTAGACCAACATCGCCGAGCCACGCTCCGACATCATGAAGAGATAGTCGGTGAGGCCGAAGCGCGCCGCAGTCGTGCCTTCCATCTCGACACCCTTGTTGCCCGAACGACCATCGGGATAGTGGCTCGTCGCCACGGCAAGAGCCTCGACAGCGCCAGCGTCGTCGTAGGCGAGACGCCCTTCGAGCGTCCATGCCGACCAACCGCGACCTCCCGTGAAGTTGAACTCGCCTTCGTCGGCCGAGTAGATGAGCGAACCGTCCGGGTGGAAGGTAATCGCATCGGGGAAGCGCAGGCCTGGCGTGACGTCCTTGTCGCCCGCGTCCTTGGGCAGGTCGTGCTTGACGCCGTCGATATCCGACGGGTACTTCTCGCTGAAGTCGATCACATCGTCCTCAGTGAGGTCGGCGGCACGATCCTTGACCTGGCCGGTCGTGAAGACGCGCGTGAGCGTCGGCTTCGTGGTGTCACTGATGTCGATGATCGCGATGCCGTTGTTCTCTTGCAGCGAGACGGCGGCGGTCGTGCCGTGGATCGCGACGTACTCGGGCTGGGGGTCGTCCGGGAAGACGCAGCCCGCCGCCGCGAGGACGGTGCTCGGCAGGCGCACGTCGGCGACAGTCGACGCCGACGGGCGCGCGAGGTCGACGGTCACGACCTGGATCAAGCCGGCCGGACCCACCTCGTTCGGGCTGCCGGGTCGGTCTTCCTCGATGACGAGGCCTTGGGCGTCGACGACGACGGGCTCGTTCTCGATCGCGACGACGGCGATGAGCTTGCCGTTGCGCACGGTGACCTTGACGCTGTCCGGGTGCCAGCCGAGATCGACGGTCCCGATCACGTTCGGCAGCCCGAGGGCGCCGAGGTCGAGCACGTAGAGCTTGCCGGCCTGGAACTTGGGCGCGGGCTTGCCGACTTCGTACTTGTCGGTCCAAACGGTCACGAGCGCGTAGCCCGCTGCGACCGAGACGGATGTCGGCTCGCCATCGACAGCGACGGCGCCGAGGTAGTTCGGGCGGTTCGGATTCGCGATGTCGACGATGCCGACCTCGCGCTGGGCAGAGTTCGTGAAGATCAAGCGCCGACCGGCATCGTAGCTGTCGACGATCTCGGCGACGCCGTCGATGCCCACGGACGACACGTGGACGAAACCACCAGGCGTGGCCTGGGCCGAGGCCTGCTGCGCGGCAGCGAGCAGGGATAGAGAAGCGAAGGCAAGAATGGCAGATCTTGGCTGCATCGAAGTTCCTGTATCGAGAAGGCTGGGTCCGCTGTCACCACTCCGGCGACACCGAAGAAGGCGCGGACGCTAGGCCTGGTCGATGAAGGGGCAGCCAAGGACAAAAGAAGGGTCGGTCCACGAACGCTGGTCGCAGCGCTGACGCTCCTCGTGCTGTCTCCAACGATTCAGCACTGAAGGACAGAAGCATGAAGACCACGACCACACGCCTGATCTCGCTCGTCGCCGCCACAGCTCTCGGCCCCCTGGCCGTCTCGCACGTAGCCCACGCTCAGACGACCCAAGACAAGAAGCTCTTGCTCTTCTCGCTGGCAGAAGCTCCCGGGATGGCGATTCCCGGCATCGCGGGGCAACTCGGGCTCGACCCTGCATCGCTCGGCCACGTCGTCGACTTCGAGGGCTTCGGCCCGACGCTCATGCCGCTGCTTGCTTCGCTGCAGCAGCAGCGCTTCTACTACCAGACGCTCGAAGCGCGGGGCTCGACGCTCGGTCTCAGCAGCCGCTTCGAGGCGAGCCCGCGTGGTTCAGCCCGGCAAGTCGACGACGCAGCAACCTGTCGCGCTCGCGCCGAGAAGCACCTTGCGGATGTTGGCATCGCGCTCGCACCCGAGTGGAAGCAAGCACGCATCGAAGCGAAGGCCCGGCCCTTCTACCGACCGGACGTCGCTGGCGTCGCCTACTACGAGTTCCGTGTCGCGCCCCAAGGCTTCATCGTCGTCGCGACGGGTGAGCACGATCACCCCATTCCGCACTGGAACCAGCTGGGCTCGTCGATTAGCGCCGACCTCGAGCAGGAGGCCACATCCCGCGGCGCGCGCATCGATCGCGTCATCAAGCTCGACACGCTTGCCTACGTCGGCATCGACGCCAAGAATCGCATCGTCGCCCAAGTCGGCTCCTTGCCGCCCAAGCTCGTTCCCGACGTCACGACCGAGAGCGGCTACCGACACGACGCCTGGGCCTCCTTTGCAGAGCTCGAAGCGCAGTATGCGATCACCTATCGCCCGCTGCTCGAGAACCTGCGAGCGAGCGCCGAGCCCGAATGGCGCATCGAACGTCAGCCGACCTACGGCCCCGCAGGCTGGTCTTCCTACAGCTACTACTACGCCGGCCAGCACGCCGAGCAGACCCGCTACAACCAGTACGCCTATAGCGGCTGCGTGACCGGCTGCGGTGCGACGGCGTGGATGATGTTCTTTGCTTGGATCGACCTCAAGGCCTCGCAGAACGATGCTCGCTGGCGTCGCAACAACGGCATCTACCGCGCCTACGGCTTGACGGGCTCCGACCCCTACGTCGTCGCGCCGCGCTACATGGATTACCCGGTCATGTATTCGATCCAGGAGATCCGGCGCCAGATCGGCACCTTCTGCCTCTCTGGCAACGGCGCGACCTACCCCTGGAACATGCGCAACGCTCAGCAATACGTCACACCACGGACGCGCGCGACCGTGGTCACCGACTACAGCAGCGTCGGTATCCGCTACGACAGCCTGCGCGACCAGGCCATCCGCGAGATCGTCACCAACCGCACGCCTGCAGTTATCGGCACGGGCTGGCTCAGTCACTACCCGCTCGCCTACGGCTACGCGGTGCGCTACCAGGACAGCTGGTGGGGCCGCAGCTACCAGCGCAAGTTTTATGTCAACCAGGGCTGGGGCGGCTCCGGCAACGGCTGGATCGACGCCGACACTTGGTTCTGCGGACGCATGCTGCCTTACTGAGGTGCGCGCCGGGTCGGGCTCGCCCGGCACACGGGGCGGGCGCGAAGGTGGTGGGCGATGACGGACTCGAACCGCCGACATCCTGCTTGTAAGGCAGGCGCTCTAACCAACTGAGCTAATCGCCCCTCGGCCGCGCAGGATACTGCCCTGCCGCCCGAAGTCCTTGTGATGTGGGATAGAATTCCGCCTGCGACGTCCCCAACGCCCGCTCGGGGACCAAGGAGCGCCTCATGGCTGCACGGCAGGATGACCCCTCGATCGACGACCACGATGCGAACGGCGCTTCCCGCGTCGCGGCGCACGATGTCTTCGAGATCCTCGTGCGCGAACACGAGCCGCGGCTGCGCGCCTTTGTCGCCTCGCTCGTGCGTGACAGCGCCACCATCGACGACTTGGTGCAGGAGGCCTTCCTCGTCGCCTGGCGCAACCTCGAGCGCTATGACCGCTCGCTGCCCTTCGGCCCCTGGGTCCGTGGCATTGGTCACAAGCTCTGCCTCGCCCACCATCGCCGCCACGCGCGGTCCAAGCTCGCCTTCGTGGGCGAAGATGTCGTCGAGCAGCTCGAGGCGCTTTTTGCGAAGCTCGAGGACAGCGGCGCCGACAACCTGCAGGACGAACTCGCGAGCTTGCGCATCTGCTTCGACAAGCTCCCGGCTCATCAGCAGCACGTGCTGCGCTTGCACTACGAAGAGCAGTTCGACTGCGCGCGCATCGGCTCGACGACGGGCCGCTCGCGCGAGGCCGTCAAGAAGCTGCTGCAACGCGGGCGCGCCTGGCTCGGTGACTGCATCGCGCAACGCCTCGAGGCCATGGGCCTCGCCGTGCCGCAAGGAGACGCAGGATGAACCCGGCGATCGAAGACCACGATGACAGCTTCGATGCGACTGCAGCGGCTCCGCAGCAGGCACGCGAGCTCTTCGCGCACGGCCTCTTGGTCGCCGCCGCCGAAGAAGCACAGAGCGGCGCGCGGGGCCGCGACGAACGCGTCACGCGCATCATCGATCGCCTGAAGTCAGAACGCCCAGCACAGCGCCAAGCGACTCGCACACGCCCGAGGATCCTGCGGCGTTGGCTCGCAGCGGCGGCCCTCGTCATCGCGACGACCACCCTCGTCGTCTGGCAGAACCGAGCCGCGACCGAGGCCTGGGCCGACAAACTCGTCGATCGTGCGCTCACCGACGCATCGACGCGCGAACACGTCTACGACGTCGTCGTGAGCTTCGACCACGGCGGTCGCCGCGTCGCGACGACATGGGAGGCAGCGCTCGGGGCAGGCCTGCGCTTCCACGTCCGCCTCCTCGATGGCGACGACCTGCTGCCACCCGGAATCGAGTTCGGCTCCGACGGCAAGACGCTCTGGGCGCGCAGCCGCGTTGGCGAAGCCTTCGAGCTGCCCTTCCACGACCCGGGCATGCTGCCCTGGGCCAACTTCGGGCCGGAGCTCGCGTACTACGAGCTCCGCCCCTTCCTCGAAGCGAACCACGGCAACCTCGACCTGCGCCTGCTCGGCTTCGAAGGCGAGGCACGCGGCCAGCGCGTCGTCGCGCTCGGCGGACCCTACGAGCGCAGCATCCAACACGTGCGGCCCTCCTTCGACACCGAAAAGAAGCAGTGGAAGAGCGTCGTCAAGACCCTCGTGATCCGCGGCGAGATCCGCATCGAGGTCGACGAAGCCAGCGGTCAGCTCCGGCGCTTCCACAAGACTCACGAGGCAACGTCGGATTCCAAGCGGGATTCCAAGCGGGATTCCAAGCGGTCGAGCCACTTCTTGTGGAACGCTTCGATGGACCTCGTGCGCCGGGCGGCACAGGACGCATCGTCACGACCCTTCGACTTCGATCCGCCGCGGATCCGCACGCATCCGTTGCTACGCGCGACGATGTTCTTGGACGCGCTCGGCCGCGGTGCGGCCGAGGCCCTGCGGCGCAAGCGCGCCCGCGACAGCGATCGCTGAACCGGACTGCGTTCCTCGTGGCTGGGCGACGGCTATTCTCGTCCAAACGCTAAACCCACTGGTGGAACCCATGCTTCGCATCCCTCCTCTCTCGTGCGGGCCTCTTTCGCGCGGGCTTCTTTCGTGCGGGCTTCTTTCGTGCGGGCTCGTTGGCGCCGCGATCGGCCAGACCCCGCAACTGCTCACGGACTTCGACGCGCACTTCGGCTTCGACAACCAGCTCAGCCCGACCTACGGCTCGCTCGGCACCAAGACCTATCTGAGCCTGCCGATCACCGCAGCCCCGTCGTCGCGCACGACCCTCATCCAGACGGACGGCAGCTCTGCTGGAACCGTCGCTCTCTTCACCATGCCCCGCGGGTCATCGGTCGACCCGTTGCGCGGCATGGTCGCGCTCGGCTCTCGCCTCGTGTTCTTTGGCGGCACGCGCGCGCAGCGTGAACTCTGGGTGAGCGACGGCACGGCTCGGGGCACGCGCAGCATCGCTGGCCCTCAATTGGGCGTCGATGCCACGCACCTCTCCGAAGAGATCAACGGTTACGTCTATTTTGCGACGAGTCTCAACTCGAACCGCACCGAGTTCTGGCGACTGCGCCACGACGCGACGGCAGCGGAATTCACATTCTCGCTGAGCACGGGCTCGATCTTGGGCGACGTTGCCGAGTTCCGGCGGCTGCCGGGCACGGCGCGCTTCGTGTTCACGATGAGTTCGTCGGCCCATGGACGAGAACTCTGGGTCTCGGACGGCACGGCCACGGGCACGCACGTCCTCGACATCGAGCCGGGCGTCGACGGCAGCAAGCCGCAGCATCCGATCGAGTATCGCGGCGGCCTCTTGTTTTCGGCCGAAACCAAGCGCTACGGGCGCGAGCTCTATTGGACGGACGGCACTGCGGCTGGGACGAGGCTCTTCATCGATGGGGCTGCCGCCGCGACATCCTTTGTCTCCGGGCCCTTCGCGGTCCTCGGCGATCGCGTTCTTCTGGCGAGCCCAGCTGGAAAGCTCTTCGTCACCGATGGCACGGCCCAGGGCACGATGGAAGTCGGAGCCAAGCTAGCGACCCCGCCCGTGTCGCCGACGCAGTTTCGCGCGCGTGGTGATCGCGTCTACTTTGCGGCCGGCGCCTTTGGTCGAGAACTGTGGACAACTGACGGAAGCGACAGGGGAACGATGATGCTGCCGTCGAGCGGCGGCTGGCCCACGGCGTGGTCCAATGGTGATCGCCCGGCCTTCCACGCTCACTTGGGTCGGCTCTTCTTCGACATGACAACGGCTGCGACCGAGGAGGACGCGTGGACGCTCTTGCCCGAAGGCGGAGCAGCGAGCCGTTTCGGCGCCGGCTGCGCTTCGAATACGGTCTTGCCCGACCTCGACGCGACGACGCCGCGCGTCGGTCGCGAGCTCGAATTCCGGACGTCGGCATTGCCGACTCCGAGCTTCGGCATTGTCGTTCTCGGCGCGGGCGACTTTCTGGGCACGCCGGTCGTGGCCTCTTGCCGGGCCTTCGTCGAGCTACGCGCGCCGCTCGTCGTCATCGATGCTTGGGCCGGGAACGCGAACGCGCACACGAGCAAGCTCATGGTGCCGCAGGACGTCGCGTTGATCGGCGCGAGCGCGGCAGCGCAGACCTGGAACTTGCGCGCCGCCGGCGACTTGGCACTGAGCAACGGCGTGCACCTCCTCGTCGGACGCTGATTGCGGCTCAGGTTGCGAGCGCGCGGCTTCCGAAAGAAGGAAGGGGTGGCGCTCCCGAGCGCCGCTCCGCGCTCCTTCGTAGAGTCAGCGCGCGACGTCCGAGCGCGGCGGCACTGGACCGCAGGGCCTGTGGATCACGAACTCGCGCCCCGGCGCGAGCCTGCATCTCGAGCCGCAGTTCCGAGCGGTGCAACCGTGCCATGGCGTGACGTGCTGGCTAGGATCCCCCGCCGCTTCACGCGGTCAGTTCAGCACAGCCGCAAGTCCAAGGCGTCCGAGTGACGTCCCCGCCAAGATCCTGACATGAAAATCGCCGTCATAGGAACCGGATACGTCGGACTCGTCGTCGGCACGTGCTTCGCCGAGACCGGCAACACGATCGTCTGTGCCGACGTCGACCCGAAGAAGATCGACACGCTCAACTCGGGCGGCGTCCCGATCTACGAACCCGGCCTCGCCGAGTTGATCAAGCGCAATGTCGACGAGGGACGGCTTTCGTTCACGACCGACGTCGCGCGCGCGATCGCTGAGTCGAACGTCGTCTTCATCGCCGTCGGCACGCCTCCGGGCGAGGACGGCAGCGCCGACCTGCAATACGTGCTCGCGGTCGCCGACGCGATCGGCACGCACATGACCGGCTACCGCCTCGTCGTCGACAAGTCGACCGTGCCGGTCGGCACCGCGCGTCGGGTTGCAGCCGCGATCGCCGCCAAGGCCAAGCACGAGTTCGATGTCGTCTCGAACCCCGAGTTCCTCAAGGAGGGCACGGCGCTCGACGACTTCATGAAGCCCGACCGCGTCGTGATCGGCTGCGACAGCGAGCGAGCGGCCAACCTCATGAAGGAGCTCTACGAGCCCTTCGTGCGCACTGGCAAGCCCATCATCGTCATGGACCCCGAGAGCGCCGAGTTGACGAAGTACGCGGCCAACGCCCTGCTCGCGACGCGCATCTCGTTCATGAACGAGATCGCCCAGATCTGCGATCGCGTCGGCGCCGACGTGTCGCGCGTGCGTGAGGGCATCGGCAGCGACGCTCGCATCGGGCCGAGCTTCCTCTTCCCTGGCGTCGGCTTCGGCGGCTCGTGCTTCCCCAAGGACGTGCGGGCGATCCGCAAGACGGCGATGGAGCACGACTACGACTTCCGCATCCTCGAGGCGGTCTTCGAGGTCAACGAGCGGCAGAAGCGCTACCTGCTCGAGAAGGTGCATGCCCACTACGGGCCGAGCATCAAGGGCAAGCGCTTCGCGGTCTGGGGCCTGTCGTTCAAGCCGCGCACCGATGACATGCGCGAGGCGCCGAGCCTCACGATCCTGCCGGCCTTGGTCGCCGCAGGGGCGACCGTCCACGCTTGTGATCCGGAGGCCATCCACGAAGCGAAGAAGCTGCTCGGCGACCACGTCGAGTACGCGAAGCGGCCGATGGATTGCCTCGAAGGCGCGGACGCCCTGATGGTCATCACCGAGTGGAGCGAGTTCCGCAACCCGGACTTCGCGCTCATGGCCGCAAAGCTCAAGGACAAGGTCGTCTTCGACGGGCGCAACATCTTCTCGATGACGAAGATGCGCGAGCACGGCCTGACCTACTACGGCATCGGCCGCGGGCACCGGCCCAAGTAGCCACTCCCCCGCTGGTTAGCGCTGCGAGCAGCGGCGCTTCCAGCAGCTGTCAATTGCGGTCGGAAGGCGTGCTGTCGATACTCGGCGCGATGTCGGCCCAAACGCGCAGCTACTCCGAACGCCACCTCGATCCGCGCGAGGCGCTCGCGTATCGCAGCAAGTTTCGCCGCGGCATCCTGCGACGCCTGAGCCACTTGCGGGAGAAGCGCATCATCGGCCAGGCCTTCGCCGAAGCTTGTGAGCTGCTGCCGCAGGACATCATCGAGGCCGTGGGTCGACCACGCCTGCTCGACTTTCCTTGTGGCGCGGGGCGCTTTGCGCCGCTCTTCGCGAAGGGCGCGAACGAACGCGGCGGCCACTACGTCGGCGCCGACCACTCGCCGTCCATGCTCACGCTCTGCGCGCAAGCGCTCGAAGAGCGCGGCATCGTCGCCGAAGCCTTCGTCGAAGGCGACGCACGCGAGATGCCGCTCGCCGACGCCGCCTTCGACATGGCCTGCTGCATCCGACTCCTGCATCACTTCCGGGATCGCGACGACCGCTTGCGCATCTTGCGTGAGTTCCGCCGCGTCTCGACGGGGCCGCTCGTCGCGACCTTCCTCGACGCCGGCGCTGCCAAGCAGCGTCGGCACAGCGAGCGCTGTGCACGCGAGGGGCGCGAGAATCGCCGCGCGATCCTGAGCCACGATGAGCTGCGTGCCGAAGCTGCCGAGGCCGGCTATCGCCTCGTGTCGCTGCGCGAGCTGTCGGGGCGCTTCTCGGGGCAGTGCGTCGGCGTCTTCGCGCCCATCGGCGTGGAAGCTCGTTGACCTCCGCTCGCTGCCATGAACGGTGACGCCCGCGAGCTCGTCTTCGTCGATGACGTCGTGCGCGCGCTCTTCGAGGCGCATGGCCTGCACGACCTCGAAGCGCTCTGTACGAACATGGTGGGCGAAGTCATCACGACCGCGCGCACGCGCACGTGCCGCCGCGTCGAAGTCGCGGGACGCTGCTTTTACGTCAAGTCCCAGGACTTGCGATCGAAGCGCCTGCCTTTGCGCAAGTGGCCGTCTTACGCGCTGCGCGGTTCTCCCCTCCAGCGCGAAGTGCAGTCGCTCGCGCGCCTCGCCTCGGCGGGCTTCTCGGTGCCACGGCTCGTCGCGCACGGCGTGCGACGGCGACGTGGCCTTCCGTTGCTCGCGGCGATCGTGACCGAGGCAGTCGAGACCCACGTCGACCTGCAACGCTGGTGCGCGACAGCGGCCGCAGAGGATGACGACATCGCACGTGCTTGCTTCGACGCGGCCGAGCAAGTCGTCTTCAGCGCCCACGAACGCGGGCTCGTGTTGTTCGGCGCCAAGTATCGAAATTTGCTCGTTCCGCACACCGGCGCGCGCTCGCTCAGAGAATTTGTCATCATCGACCAACCGGACTTACGAAAGTCAAGGTCGGTACGCGGACGCAACAAGGACATGTTGCTTCTACGCCGTGATCGACAAAGCTATGGTCGCGGCCGCTGAAACACAAACCCGGACTGCGCATGAAGCACATCATCAAGGATCACGCCAACATCGAGATAAGCGGAGCACTGGTGCGCCGCGTCGCGCTCTGCTTTGTGCTGACACATCTTTTTGCATGCGGCGAGTCACCAGACAAAGATGATGTCAAGCAGCCGGATGCGGTCGAACAAGCTCTGAACACAACGACCCCATCCACGAACGTCGAGCGTCCACCCGACACAGTGGACAAGACGACGACCTGGGCAACGTACAGCCATCCCCTCGGCACTGAGTTTCGCCATCCGAAGGACTGGCAAGTCCAAGCATCGACAGATGGCCTGCGCTTGTTGCCACACGATGGCGACCCGATGCGCGAGTGGATCGTCGCGACAGCTCGGCCAGCGAACGGCATCACGGATTTGTTGTCGGAAGCCGCGCAAGCACAGATGGACCTACTCGTTCAGATGTCGATGCCTTTCTTACGGCGCACGAAGGCGCCGCGTGCGATCAAGACGCCATATCTGAGCGGTGCCGTGTACGACTATTCCGGCCAGAGTCCCGACGGTCGGTCCCTTCGAGCGTGCTCCTACATCGCGATCGTCAATGGTAACGCTGGAGCCCTCAGTTTAATCGCAGAGGAGGATCTCTTCGACAAGCGCGCATCCATCGTCGAGACCATCTTTGAGTCCCTTCGGGCCAATCGTTCGGAGCATGGAGCGAAGCGGCCAACGCAGACGACCATTGACGCGCGCCTCGTCGGACGGTTTCAAGGAGAGGCTATCCATTCTGGGTCGGGGGTTTATACCAACACACAATTGGTATGGGCATTCAACTCGAACGGAACAGTGCTCTACGGCGCCCAGACCCACATGAGCGCTAGCAAGCGCGACTACAACGGCGAACTCGAATGGACTGCGACTGGGACCTCAGATGGTTCGGTCGAGACCGGAACATGGCGCGCTAGCAATGGACTCGCGGAGATTCGGTGGAGCAACGGTAACACGACGCGCTTCGCCTACGGGTTCGAACCAGATGGCACGCTTGCGGTTCGTAACCCTAGCACTCGCAAGCTCATGAACATCTACACACGGATTCGTTGATCCGCGCATGACGACGCTTTGGACCTCGCTGTTGCGTGATCCCCACTCGTGTGAAGGATCCCGTGCATCACAGAGGTGGACCGTGCAGCCAGCGACGGATGTATGTCGCGGATTTCGCGCATGAAGCGCTCGCATTCGTGGCTCTGGTTCACGCTGGTCCTCGCGCTCAGCGCCTTCGTCGTCCTGCGCGCCGCGCGCAAGGGCGAAGGCCGGGGCAGCGACAAGACCCATGGTGCGCTCGAGCGCAACTATGAGTTCGCGCAGCGCGTGCTCGAAGGTTCGGATCCGTACCGCGAGCCGCAGCTGCATGCACCGTATCCACCGAGCTATGGCCTCATCATGGCGCCGCTGCGCTTGTTGCCGCTGCGCGCGGCTCGCGTCGCTTGGGCCGTCTTGCAACTGCTCTGCCTCGGAGCGCTCGTGCTCTTGCTGCGCCGCTGGCACAGCACGCTGCCTGGTGACAGCGGGGCCACGCTGAGTCGCGCGCCACCGGCTTGGGTCACCGTCCTCGCCCTCGTCCTCGTGGCGCGTTTTCTGTCGCGCGACACGTCGGGCGGCGGCGGCAACCTCGTCTGGGGCACTCTTGTGTTCGTCGCGGTCTTGCGCCCGCTCGAGGCACCGGGCACGGATGAACGCCCTTGGCTCGGCACCTGGCTCGGCATCGTCTTGGCTGCGAAGCCGACGCCCGTGCTCTTCTTGCCGTGGCTCATCCTGCTAGGTCGCTACAAGACGCTCGCGGTCGCGCTCGGCGTCGCTGCGGCCTTGCATGCGGCCCCGCTGCTGACGCTCGGCCTCGAGGGCTATGAGAACGCCTACCGCACCTGGCTCAGTGGCGTGGTCGCCTATGCGCAGCAGGACGATGTCTTTGCTGCGCCCTCGCATGGCTTCCCGCCCTTCTCGTGGATGCACCAGTCGCTGCGCTTCGCGCTCGGGCGCTTCCTTGGCAGCGTGCCGCAAGAGCACGTGCTCGAGTCGCCGCTCTTCTTCCAAGGGCTCGGCATGGACGTGGCGCACATCGCGCTGCTGCGTCGCGTGCTGGAAGCGACCATCGCTGTCCTCGCGCTCGCTGCTCTCTGGCGCGTCCGTCGCGCTCGCAGCCCCTGGGTTGCGATCCACGCCATCGGCCTGCTCGCGAGCGCGACCTTGCTGCTCTCGCCCATCGTCTGGAAGTCCTACCACCTTTGGCAGCTGCCGTTCTTCTATGGCCTGCTCGCAGGCCTACGCGACGAAGGTCTCACGCAGGGTCAACGCCGCGAGGTCATCGTCGGTTTGTCGCTCTACTTCGCCCTCTGCGGGCTGGCATCCGAGGCCCTGCTCGGCGACAACGGCCGCGACGTGATGCAGAGTTTTTATGTAGTCACGGCCGGGGCGGTCTGGACCTACACGCTCGCGCTGCGGCGGCTCATCGCGCATAGAGCTTGATGCGGCCGCAGGGCGAGGTCTCGACGAGGCGGAAGCCGGGCAAGTAACGCGCGACTTGGACCTCGTGGTCTTGGCCCGCGTGGAGGACGATGCGCCGATGCTCGGGACGCAAGATGCGCTCCTTCACGCTCTGCGGGGTCCAGGGCCACGGCGGCAGCGGCTGCAGGCCGGCGGCCCAGGCGACGCGAGGCAGCGAGATCACGATGCGGGTCGGGTCGAGCGCCTCGGTGTTCGCGAGCGCGCGGCCGAAGGCGAGCTCGCCGACTTTGTCGCGGCGCGGCGGCTCGACGAAGTCCTTGCCGACGCGCACGACAGCAACGACCAAGAGAAGAATCACGACGCCGCGAGTCAAGGCGCGCCAAGCCCCCGCGCGGTCCCAAACAACGCCAAGCGCCGGCAAGAGGACCGGCGCCGTCATCAAGAAGAAGCGCGGTTTGACCTCGAAGCAGAGCAGCACTGCAACGTGCACTGCGAGCAGAACCAAGAACGCACGCGTCGTCGCACGCGCGATGACCAAGCCTACGAGACCGACGTAGCCGAAGCCCAGATCGAGGCCCGATGCGAACGCCGCTGGCAAGCGCACGACGTTGTCGATGAGGCAGCGCCACGCAGCAACGAAGTCACCATCGAAGAGCGGGCCGAGCGGGCCGAGGGGCAGCATGAAGTCGAGCTTGGGCGTCAGCGTGCTCGCGCCCGCAAGCGCTGCGCGCAGCGCTGCAAAGCCAGCCAACCCGAGAGCGACGACTGCAAGCACGGACCATGGTCGCCGCCGCGCGAGCAGGAGGGCCGGCAAGGCGTAGAGCAGAGCCTCTGGCCGCACGAAGTAGGCGAGCACCGCCAAGAATGCCGCCAAGCAGCGCCGCGAGCGCAAAGTCGCGAGGACAGCCAGCGCGCAGAGTGGCAGCGCGAAGCTCTCCGAGTAAGCATCGGCCGGCAAGCGCACGAAGTGGAAGCCAAGGACAAAAGTCATGACCACGACGAGGCGGCCACCTTTGCTTACACCAAGGGCTGCTGCGCTGCGGTCCATCGCGAAGGCCACGACGCCAGCGACGAGGGCCGCGAGGGCCGCGAAGACCTGGTAGGACGACAGTCCGAGCGGCGCGCAAAGCGCCGCGAAAGGTGCTGCGATGAAGGCTGCGCCCGGATGAAAGATCGTCGACACGGCCTCGGAGAAACGACCCGCGGCCATGACCTCGGTCATCCACAGGTAGGTCGCGCCGTCGTTCGACGGTACGCCGACGCGGAGCGCCAGGAAGAAACGTATCGCAACGCCCACGGCGATGAGCCCGCACAGACGCCATGCGTGGCGCGCGTCGTCGCCGGTGCTCGGCGCGAGGTCCAGCTCGGTGCCCGAGGTCAGGAGGCGGACGGTGGTCATGGGAAGCGCATTGGGTTGAGCAGCGGCCTCGAAGCCGGGCACATGCTCGATCGTAGATGATATGGATTCTGGGATCTATCGATCAAATCGATCACTTACGATAGCCAAAGCTGCCACCCTCGCCGCAAGCGCCATTTTCTGATCATAAATGATCGTTATCGAGCCATAATCGCCGATAACGATCCTATTTGATATCATGAAGATCGAAGGACTGACCCCCATCGCTGCCGCGCTCGACGAACTCGGGGCGCGGCTCGCGCGCGTCCGCAAGCAGCAGGGCTACACCCAGGAAGCGCTGGCCGAACGCGCGGGCGTCGGCGTGGCCACGGTGCGGCGCATCGAAGACGGGCAGGACGGCAAGCTCGGTTCATGGATCCGCCTGCTGCTGGCCCTCGACATGGCGGCGGCGATCGACGCGATCCTACCCGAGAACTACAAGTCGCCGATGGAGGAAGCCAAGCGCGCGCGGAAGCGCGGCAGCAAGCCGATCCCGGGCACCGGCTTCGTCTGGGGCGATGAACGCAAGTGACAGTCGCGACCGTCAAGCTCTGGGGCAGCGCCATCGGCTACGTCTCGATGGACCATGGAGAACGCTTCGCGCGCTTCGAGTATGACCCCGACTTCGCGCGGAGCGGCATCGAGTTGGCGCCGATCGTGATGCCGCTCGTCGCCGGCCGCATCTACCAGTTTCCCGATCTCCATCCGCGCGCCTTTCACGGCCTGCCGGGCCTCTTGGCCGACAGCCTGCCGGACCGCTACGGCCACCGCCTCATCGATGCCTGGCTCGCGCGCAGCGGGCGCACGCGTGACCAGTTCAACGCCGTCGATCGACTCTGCTACTTGGGCACACGCGGCATGGGAGCGCTCGAGTTCGAGCCAGCGATGGTCATGGACCAACTCGCGGGCCGTTCGCTCGAAGTCGCCGAACTGGTGGAGCTGGCTTCGATTGCCTTCGCGGACAAGACGACGCTCGACACCAAGCTCGCCGGCGATGATGGTGAGAAGGCCATGCTCGACATCCTCAGCGTCGGGACGTCTGCGGGCGGCGCGCGCGCCAAGGCTGTGATCGCCTTTCATCCGCAAACCCTCGCAATCCGCTCGGGCCAGTTGCCATTGACGGACGGCTTCGAACACTGGCTCATCAAGTTCGACGGCGTCAAGTTCAATGGCGATTGGGGTGTCGCCGATCCCATGGGCTTCGGCTTGCTCGAATACAGCTACTCGCAGATCGCGAAGGCCTGCGGCATCACGATGATGGAATGCCGACTGCTGCACGAGAACGGGCGGCATCACTTCATGACGCGACGCTTCGATCGCGACGACGGCGGCGGGAAGCGCTTCGTGCAGACCTTCGCGGCAGTCGCGCACTACGACTACTATGAGAGCGGGCTGCACTCGTACGAACAGCTCTTCCTGACGATGAAACAACTGGGCATGCCGATGGCGGCGATGGACCAGCAACTGCGGCGCGTGATCTTCAACTTGGTGGGCTGCAATCAAGACGACCACGTCAAGAACACCGCGTTTCAGATGGATCGACGGGGCCAGTGGGACTTGACGCCGGCCTACGACCTCTGCCACGCCGAGGGCAGTGACTTTACGCGCAACCACCAATTGAGCATCCATGGCAAGACCAACGGCTTCACGCGCGATGACTTGAAGCACTTGGCGAGCTACGCCGGTCTACCTCGCGGACGCGATAAGCTGATCCTCGAAGAAGTGCTCGCAGCGTTCGCGCAATGGCGCGAACTCGCGGTCGACTTGGGACTGCCCGAGGCTCTGCTTCGCCACGTCTTGCGAACGTTGCGGCTCGACTGGTAGCGGGCCTCGAGCGTTGGCGTCGCCTCAGCGCCCGACCACAGCCGCGAGGCCCGGCGTCGAAGCAAGCCGGTTGGAGCCGAGCACGGCGAAGTCTTGCATCAGCAATTGTGCGCCGATGAGTCCGGCGTCGTTCGGCACTGGAATGCGCAGTTCGCGCGTACCGTCGGCTTGACTGGCAAAGCCGAGCACGATCAAGGGCTTGACCAGCAATTGTGGCCCGCCGAGGTCGAGGCCCTCCTCTTCGCTTCCGATCACGCGGACGCACGCACTGTTGCCGGCGACCATGTGCGACACCGTCACGACCTGACCGTTCGGGGCCATCGTGCCGACGCCTTCGATCCAAGGCGCGGAGCTGAGCCCGCCAGCAAAGCCCACGCCGAAGTCGGCAAAGCCAAAGCGCGGCCGCTCGGCAACGACGCGCTCGATACTCGCCATGAGCCCAATGTCGTGGAGGTCGGGCTGGAAGGACAAACCGACGACCGGCTCACCGCGCGTCGTGCGGTCGATATTGATGAAGGGCGCCTCGACGTTGTCGAAGAGACCCAGCCACACGACTTCTTGCACGACCCCACCGAGACGACGGACTTCGTCGACGAGCTTTTGGGTGGACACGCTGCCGCTGTCGGATGGACTCAGCGTGACGGAGCCAACGCTCGAGATCCGCTTGCCGGCGACTTCGCGCACGAGCGTGACCAGGACCGTCTCGGTCCGCGTCACTGGGCCATTGCGCGGACAACGGAAGGCCTGACCCGAGACCTTGGTCTGGAGCGTGGACGTAAGCGTTCGAGTGGCACTCGCTGTGACACGCAGGCCGGCATCGTCGATCGCAAAGGCGACGCCCTTGATCGCGGGCGGACCCGCGACGAGCTCGAGCGTGCGCGTATCGATGCGTCGATAACTGACCAAAGCGGCCTTGAGCGCCGCTTCGATCAGCGCGCTGACGGCCGCTGCGTCGAGGCCAGCCTTGAGAGGCACGGCAATCTTCTTGTCGAGGATGCGCAGCAAAAAGCGCGACTCCTCTTTCTTGCTGTTGACGCCGAGGGTCTTGCCGTCCTCGACGACGAGGCGGGGATCCACTTGCGTCAAGCCCAGTCGCTGAGCGACCAAGAATGCCAGGCCGCAAAGTGCAATTGTGAACCGTTGTTGAGTCTGCATCTAGGATCTCCTTTTGCCCATCCAAGAGCGCGCGGAGGTCCTTTGCTTACCAACAATATTGTCTTGCAGCAGGCGACGGACGCGTTGTCCGCCACCGCTTCAGCGTGGCAGCTCCACGACGAGAGCCCCCGCCTGAAAGTCAGAGAACTCTGCGCGCAGCCCGTCGATCAAGCCGCCTGTTCTCGAGCGCTCGAAGCACAGCTGTGCCCGGCGCCGCGACGCTTCCACGTCGATCGGTGATGGCGAGCGAAGCACGACGAGGGCCTCTGTCGTCCGGGACTCGAGCTCGAAGTCGAGACCCTCGCTCGGCGGAATGCGCACGGACGCGCGTGGCGGTAGCGGCTGCTCGAGGTCATACGTCTCGAACACCGGATGCGGATAGAGGCTCGCGACTTCACCAGTCCTGTCGACCTTTAAAATCACGACGTAGGTCGTGACGCTCGCGTCAACGCGGAAGAAGCCGCGGGCAAGATCACTCGACCGCAGCTTCTCTTGCGGCACGTAGGATAGGAACTCGACGCTTGCAGACGGACGACGCACGGCCTCGAAGACGAACCAAGTCGCTGCCGCGATGATGATCGCTGCGGCGGCCAAGAGCGTGCGTCGAGCGGCAGACCTTCGCTGGGGTATCGGCCCTTCGACCACGCCCCGGGGATCGTCGAGCTCGAGCGTCGAAGGCCTTGGCAGACCCGCTCCGAGGAGGCGGCGTGTACGTTCGTCCATGGTGACAGCGAGCGGAGCAGCTAGCGACGCCCTGCTGTCCTTGCATGCAACTGCACCCGCGGCCACAAGGAAGTCTTCGAAGTCGACGGTGGTCGAGACTTGTTGTCGACAGATCGTACAAGTGGCCAGATGCGCCAGCAGGTCGTCGCGCGCGGCGCTGTCAAGTCCACCGTCGAGTCCACCGTCGAGCTCACCGTCGACGTAAGCGAGCAACAACCTCGCCTCTGGATGCGTCATGCCTCCTCCCCGAACTCGTCGAAGCCCGCCAGCCGCAGGCAGGCGCGCATGCGGCGACTGAGCCTGAAGACACTCTGCGCGACGGCATTTTCATTGCTCTCGATCGCCAACGCGACCTCCTTCGTGCTCATGCCCTGCCGATAGCGCAGCTCGAAGACTTGGCGTTCGCGCGGCGGAAGGCGCTGCGAACATTGTTCGATGGCATCGCCGGCAACAACGCCCGGCCCATGATCCGCGCTCAGTTGCGGCGGCACAAGCGAAGCGTCCACGCGTCCGGACGCTGCGAGCCGTCGTCGCTTGACCAAGTCACGGAGTTGCCAGGCAACGTAGCCAGCGAAGCTCGACTGCACGAGCTCCGGCAAGATCGCGAGCTTGTCCAAAAGGCGCAAGACGAGGTCCTGGTGGATGTCGAGGACTTCGTTGTCCTCACGAACACCGAGGCGTCGACACGTGCGCTCGATGAAAGCGCTGTAGGCATGCAAGAGATCGGCGCCCGCATCAGCGTCGCCGCTTCGCCAGCGTCGCAAGAGGTGGCCGTCCCGCGTGGCCGCCTCGCCAGGTGAGCGTCGAGGCGCTAAGCTGGAAGCTGCCACGCGTTCATCCTGTTTGTCGGCTTGGTCCGCCACATTGGAAGCATACTTGGCACCGGCAGTTGCCGGCCTTTCCTTCTCGGCCTTGTTGCCCCGTTCATCGGGACCACGTCCCTCTCAAGAGCCGGAAGCGAGCGGCGGCTTACGCCGACCTGTGAAGTTTTTTCCTTCGCGCCTCAGACCTCGCGGTGCTGCACTTCCGATGCTCGCTATCCTCGCCTTCGCACTGCTCACCCTAACTGGTCTGCCGCAAGGCAAGGTCATGGATGACGCGGGCGCGCGCGCCCGCGAAGCCGTCGCCACGGCCGAGAAAGAACACGGGCCCGACCACCTCGAAACTGCCAAGGCACTGAAGCAGCTTGGCGCCGTGCTCTACGTCGCCGGACGAGCAAGCGAGGCCAAGGGGCCGATCCTTCGCGCGATCACGATCTTCACGAAGCTCGAAGCCAACGACCATTTGCCCTCGGCGCTGCTCCACTCCGGCGCAATCCACCAGCAGCTCGGCGACCTCGATGCCGCCCGCACTGCCTTCGAGCAATCGCTCGCCGCCGCCGAACGAACGCTGCCGGCTGGTCAGTCAGCGGTCGCCGCAGCTGTGAATTCTCTCGGAGTCCTCGATCTGACGCTCGGACAGTTCGCGTCCGCACGGAAGAACTTCGAGCGCGCCCTCGCCATTTGGGCAGAGTCCAAGGCAGCGCCTCTTACCTTTGTCGCTATGGCCGAGAACAACCTCGCGGCGACGCTCAGCGAGCTCGGCGACGTCGCCACGGCGCGCCACCACGCCGAAGCAGCTGTGGCGAAGATGATCGAAGCCAAGCCCGCGGGGTCCTCGGGTTCATGGATGATCGGCTGGTTCCGATCCAACCTCGGCAGCGTCTACTTCAATCTCGGCATGTACGAACTTGCTCGTGCCACGATCGAGCGCGCCATCGCCGAGCTGGACGCGAGCGTGAGCGCGCAGCACTTTCGAAGCGCCGAAGCGCGGATACGCTTGGCATGGGTCAGCCTCGCGCAATATGCAGCGCCCGAGGCCATTCGTTTGATCACCGATGCCCTGCCGGTGCTCCAAGGCCAACTGGGGCCGCGCCATGAGCTCGTGATTCAGGGCCACGCAGCGTTGTCGACAGCCTACCGCTTTGCCGACGAGCCGGCGCGCGCCCTCGACGAAGCGCGGACCACAACGCAACTGTGGCTCGAAACGCGCGGGCCGAACCATCCGAGCACAGTCTGCGCACGCCAAACAGAGATCGAAGCCTTGCTCGCGGTCAACAATTTTGGCGATGCGGCTCGAGTCGCCAAGGACCTCGTCCCTGACCACGAACGCATCTTCGGCGTCATGCATGCGACGACGGCAGCGGCCTGCTTCTGGGCCGCCAACGTCGCTTGGAAACAGGGCGACGACGGCGGCGCCGAGGCGCTCTTCACACGCGCGTTGTCGATCTGGGAAACCTGTGGATTAGGTAGCAATGACCAAGCCCTGCGCACGCGGCTCATGCTCGCGATCGCCAAGTGGCTCACCGGCGACAACGCATCGGCCTTGGCGCTCCTCGAACGCAATCTGCGTGAGACGAGCCGCGCCTTGACACACCACACAGCGGCCCTCATCGATGCCAAGCGACTCTGGCTCGTCGCCCAGCATCGCTTCAACTTGCACATGCTGTTGTCCATCGCCGCGCGATCAGGCATGGACGCGGCGCGTCAACACACAGCAATCGTCGCGTTCAAGGACCAGTTGACGAGGGGCGTCACCCAGAGTCGGGCATGGTTGCGTCGACGCCATGATGCCACGGCCATCGAGATCGAAGCGCGCCTGCAGCGCGTCCTCGAAGACATGGCCGGTTTCGCGGTCTCGAACGGAGATCCGATGGCGAGGCAGGAGCGACTGGCGGCAGAGCGCGATGAGCTGTTACGGCGGCTCTCCTCGATGACCGCGACGGCGCTTGGCGGCGAGACGCGCGACGACGAGACAGCACCTGCGTGGCAATCGTCGCTCGATGCGGATGCCGTCTTCATCGACTTCGTTTGTTACTGGGACGTATCGAGGCGCGACGCAGTGGATGCGCCGCCTCGCTCGCGCTTCCTCGATTCGGTTGATGGTGACTTGGAGACGAAGTACCAACTCGCAGCCTTCGTGATCGCCAAAGGGGCGACTACAAGGCGCATCGAGCTCGGGTCGGTCGCCGAAGTCGAAGCGGCGCTTCGCAGTTACAGCGCTCTGATCGCTCGAAGCACCGGCCCGGCCGACGCTGTGACCAAGAAGGCTCTGCAGCGCGCGACGACAGCCGTGATGCGCTTCTGGAAGCCCCTCGGCGATGCCATCCGTGGTGCCATCCGTGGTGCCAGCCGTGATGCCAGCCGTGATGTCGCCGGAGATGCGAAGCGCATCTTCATCTGTCCCGATGGGCCGATCGCTTCGCTGCCCTTTGCTGCGCTTCCGGGTCCGGACGGTGACTTTTTAGTTGAGCACTACGAGTTCGTGCAGATCCCTTCGGCCTACACCCTCGCCGAGAAGCGAAGGCCAGCGCCCTCGTTCAGCGCCTTGCTCGTTGGCGACGTGGACTTCGCGGCCATCAATGGAGCGACGAGCAGTGAACGCAGCGCAGCGAGACCCAAGGCTTTCCACGCGCTGCCCGAATCGGCCCACGAAGTCGAAGCCATCGCTCGTCTCGCCACTGAGGGTGAAGTGGAGATCCTTCGCGGTCGAGATGTCACGAAAGCGAAGCTACGCGAGGCGGTCGTCGGCAAGGCCGTCGTGCACTTCGCGACGCACGGCTACTTCGTTCCTGATCCGGGAGCGAGTCGCTTTCTCGACGCGCTCAAGTCCTTGAGTGGCGGAATCGACATGCCTTCGTCGCCTGAGCATTTGTCGGGTCTCGGGGGCAGCGGTGGCATTGCCCTGTCGGGCGCCAACAGCGGCGCGCCGACGGACTGCCTCACCATCGACGAAGCGGCCTGGCTCGATCTGTCGGCCGCAGAACTGGTCGTGTTGTCGGCGTGTCAATCCGGCCTCGGTCATGCTGTGGACGGCGATCAAATGATGGGGCTTCGTCGCTCCTTGCGCCTCGCCGGCGCACGCAGGAGCTTGACGACGCTGTGGCGCGTCGACGATGCGGCCACGCGCCGGCTCATCGTGGACTTCTATCGACGACACGTGACCGACGGGCTCGAAGTAGCACGAGCGCTTCGTGAAGCACAACTCACCATGCTCCGGCAGAATCGTTCTGAGCACGGCGATCCGATGCCGGGGACATGGGGCGCGCTCTTGGTCGAAGGCCGCTGACCTAGCCCGGACTATTGTGAGCGCCTAGCGCCGCGAGTGAGAACTACTATGAGTCGTTCACACAAACTCTGGCTACAGGCCCTCGCAGGTACCGCACTGCTCATCGCGTGCGGCCTGATCATCGTGCTCTTCACGACACCTTGGCAGGCCTTCGGCATCACGCCTTCCTTGGCCCCGAGCGCGATCCAAGCGAAAGAGATCATCGGCCGCGATGGGCCCGGGAGCCATGCGCCGGAACCGCCAAGCCAAACGCAACCGCGAAGCGCGGCGACAGTTGCCCCTGCAGATGAAGCGCGCTTCCGCATCGTCGACAAGGAGACCCGTGCGCCAATCGCAGGTGCGAAGCTAGCAGAAAGCGAACTCGACCTCCCTTGGTTCGACGTCGAGGCGGCGACGACGCTCGCGACCTCGGATGAACGAGGTCTGATCTCGATCCCGAGTGGCAACGCGACGCCGCGCTCTTCGTCGGGGCGCATTGTCATTGCCGAGGGCTATGCCGTAACGATCTACCCGACGATGCCGCCGACTGGCCACACCGAGGAGCCCTTCGAAGTTCCGCTGCAAAGGGCAGGGACGCTGCGCGTGCGCTGCATCGATCCGAACGGCCGCCCGATCGCCAAGTGTCAAGTCGTCTGCGAACCGCAGTCATCGCTCTTGGACCCAACGGGACTACGGTGCGTCGTCGGCAACCTATCGAGCAAGCAACCCGTGTGGGTCGGCACGACCGACAGCGCTGGCTTCGCTACGCTGCGGCACGTCACCAGTCGCGCGCTGTGCGTGACGGCGTCGCATGCGCAGTGGATCGCCAAATCGCCACACGATGTCGTTGAAGGGCACTTGACTGGCCGTGATTCAATCCTAACGGGGGTGGCGCCGACCTTGACCATCGTCATGGTACCGATCGTCGGTGCTGCCTTCGTGCTACCGCAGGCAGCCCCGCCTGGCACGACCGTGCTTTCGCTTTACGGCGCGAGCGACATGACGACGAGGCGCACGGACCGCAGCGAGTTCATCCTTCGCGCTGCGTTTCCGAACGCCATCCACGTCGTGGCAGGCAGGCGTCGGGCGCACAAGACCGACGCAGGCTTGGCTGAAGTGCACGCAGTTCTCTCCAATGGTTGGCAGTGCAAGGGGAAGGCCATGCTCCAGCAGGTCGGTAGTATCGTCGCGACGCCACTTGTCGTTGTCGATGCACTGCCACTATGCGATGTCTTGCTGCGCGTGAAGAACGCCGCGAATGCAATCGACCTGCTGATGGAGCACGACGGGCTGAGGGCGCGCTTCACAGTGACTTCGGGTGTCAAGAGGAGACTTCCTTGCGGCAAGTACTGGTTGACCGCCGCAGGGCTATTGAACGACATCCCTGGCGCGTGGAATGAGGACCACATCAAACTCGACCGTCCCAACTCGACGACGACGATCGATATCGACATGGGAGTCCACGTCCGTTCGCTGTCGTTCGTCGTCCGCCACGCGAACCCGCATTTGCAGACGACCAAAGTGTGGCTGAGCTGCAGCACGATTACTTTGAGGGGGTACCAGTCGATTACGCGTCGCGACGACGGCTACCGAATGCGACTGGGTTTGCCCTTCGGCCGTCTCACGATCTCAGCGGACGCACTCGGTGGCAAGATCGAACAGATCATCGAAGTTCGAGCCGACATGCCGAACGAAGTCGAGCTCGTTATTCCGAGCGGCCGCAATTGAACACCGGTGCGATGGCGATGCGCCGCGGTGCGCACCCCATACTCAAAAGGGACGGTCCGTGCTCGGCAAGCGCCAGAAGTCGCCACGCAGTCCAACGGACCCGAAGATAGCCTGCGCCTCGGCCACGGTCCACTTGCGCCAATCGGGGTCGAGATGGCGCCCATACCAAGCGCGGGCGAGACACTGAACTCGATCGATAGGAACAGCCTCGCCGCGCTGCAGCGCGTGCCGTTCGCACCACATGTCGATCTGCTCTGCGCTTACGAAGGGCTGCACGCTCGCACACCAAGCGCTCACGTTGTTCCAGGCATCGCGCGGCGGCGTGCAGAAGTGGACGAGCAACGCCGCGTCGACAACTTCGCCCTCGCGCACATCGATGCGTACCGCCTCGTGCTCCCCCGCAAGGCGGGTGTGGATCACCACGTCCGTCGCGACCAGGGCACCAACTCCAAGCCCACACCAGAGGCACGGCGCCCACCACCCGGCGGCCGCAGCTTCGACCCATACATTCGTCGGCGTGCTCGAGAACGGATGTGCGATCCAGATCGCGTGCCTGCCGGGGTGCAGAACGAGACCGTGCCCACGATGCAAGCGTTCGAGCGCGGATTCGATCACGCTAGCGGGCTGGTCGAGATCGCTCGACAGTCGAGCGACGCTCGGGGCATGACCGCGCTCAATGAAGCTCGCTATGACATACCTGTGCACCCGACCATCGATCGGGTCCGTCCATCCGGAGGTCGACCCTTCGGCGGCTGGTTCATCGGGGAAAGGCTCTGTCGGTGCGAGTCCCACTTCGATCCTCCTTACAAAGCGCCGCCATACACAGCCCAGATCGCGACCGCTCCCCACAGCAGCACGTTGACGAGCGTTGGCTTGTCCTTCAGCAACAGCCTCGTGGGGTTGCCGCCTTCACTGCGCATGTGCACGAGGAAGAGGTAGCGAAACACGCCATAGACGACGAAGGGCACAGTGAAAATGAGCTTGTCGGTCCCGAACTTCTCGATCGTCTGCGGTGCCACGGTATAAAGCGCATAGGTCGTCACCGTCAGGGCGCCGAGGGGCGCGATCAACTGATCGAGGAAGTGCAGCGAGTAGTCGTCGAGCGCGCGGCGGTGGGCGCTCGAGTCTTCGCCGAGCAGCGAGATCTCGTGGCGTCGCTTGCAGAAGGCGAGCATCAAAGCGATGAAGAAGGTGCACAGCATGAGCCAGCCCGACACCGGCTGCCCGATCGCGAGGCCGCCGGTCAAGACGCGCAGCACGAAGCCTGTCGCGATGCACATCGTGTCAATGATCGCGATGTGTTTGAGACGCGCAGAATATGCGATATTGAGCGCGAAGTAGGCCGTCAACGGCAGATGAAAGGAAAGCGGCGCGAGCACGCCGATCGCGATGCCACCGAGCGCGAGGACGACGAAAGCGATCCTCGCGACTTGGATGGACAAGCGCCCCGACGGCAATGGTCGCTCGCGCTTCTGCGGGTGCTCACGATCGCGCTCGACGTCGAAGAGGTCGTTGAAGAGGTAGATCGCGCTCGCGACCAAAGAGAATGCCAAGAAGGCGAGCCCCGCCCGCGACGCTGCTTCGGGATCGAAGAGGCGCTTGGCGAAGACGAGGGGCGCAAAGACCAGGAGGTTCTTGACCCACTGGTACATGCGCAGCGCTTCGAGCAAGGCCATCACGGCCGCAGCCACTCCGCTTCGATCCACGTGGCGACGCTCGCGGCGTCGAGGGCAAGCTTCGCAACCCCCGCTGGCAGCGCGGTCGCTGCCGCCGATCCCGGGAAGCCGTCCCAGGCGACCGCCACGAGGTCCTCGGGCGCTGCGACTTCTTCGGGCCAGGCACCGCGCACGACGCGGAGCTTGGCAGCCGACGCATCGCTCGAGAAGCCCTCGCAGAGGACGAGGTCGTAGCGCACGAAGGGCGCAAGCGCGAGCCAAGCCGCAACCTCGGCCACCGGCGGCCAGGCCTCGCGGCCGCTCTTCACGAAGAAGGTCGTGCGCGAAGGGCCGCAGAGGCCAACGAAGTCAGCGCCCGCCCGCTGCATACGCCACGAGTCCTTGCCCTCGGAGTCGAGGTCGTGGTCGTGGTGCGAAGCCTTGAGGACCGCGATGCTGAGGCCGCGCGCGACGAGGAGGGCCACCGTCGCTTCGAGGAGCGTTGTCTTGCCCGTCCCCGAGGGCGCAACGAAGGCCAGCGGGCGCAAGCGAGGACGGTCGTGGAGGGGCGCGGACATTGTGCGCGGGATGATAAGCGTCGCCGAGCAGCATGCGACAGCCTTGATCCGCCGCGGCGGCTGGGGCGAGTGCGCGCTTTGCGTGTGAGGACTTCCTCTCCGAGCTCGCCGAGAACTCGCTCATCGCGTACCGGCGTGCGCTCTTTCGCTGCTTTGCGCACCTGGAGGACCAGGGACTCGAACTCCGGGACGTTGGTCCCAAGCACGTGCGCTTCTACATCCAGGGGTTGCAGGCCACGATTCGGACGAAGCGTGGCGACGAGCCAAGGACGAAAGCCTGCTTCGAAGCCGACCAAGAAGCTGCATCTGGCAGCGCTTCGGCACTTCTTCGATAAGGCCGTCCAGCGGCATGTGATGCTGCTGAACCCGGCGCTCTCGGTGCGCGGCCCAAAGCACTCCGTTACGACCGGAAAGACCAAGGGACTCGGGCTTCGTCAGG
>CALLZN010000136.1 GCA_937858895.1 uncultured bacterium
CGAGGACGGCCAAGGTCGCGAGCGCGAGGACCGTGAAGATGGGTCGAACCATACATGGTCGTCTACACGGTTGCGTCGACGCTGCAAGCTGACTTTGCGTGACGGAAGTGGATTGCGCGAGCTCGCGTGGCTCCTTTGCGCGGCTTGCCCGCGCCGAACGGGCATGTCGCTCGAGTCGGTGGCGGGGGGGCTTGCCGGATCGGCGCGTCGTTCTAAGCTCGATCGTGCTGCCCCGACCCCATGCACTTCAGCAGTGAGGCAATCATGAAGCAGTATCCGCGATCGATTCTCTCTCTCTCTCTCTCTCTCTCTGTAGCGCGGTGAGCGCGCAGGCGACGCAGTTTCCGCATCCGACCGTCGCGCCGCCATCCTCCACGCTCCTGATCGACAAGAGCCAACTGAGCGTGACCTTCAACGTACCGAACATGGTCTGGGACCACGGCGAAGGCAGCGTCAAGGACGTCGGTGGCGTCCTCGGCCACGACGACGCGGCCTTTGCCGAGATCCTTGACAAGGTCCTCTTTGGGCCTCACGAGGACTCGAGCTGGGCGTCGTCGATTTTGCGCTACGTCGGCCATGGACGCGACGTCGGGGCGACGAAGGAAGAAGCTGCCTTCGAAATCCTCGTCTCGGCCCTCCCGCCGCTCAAGGACGCCGAGCCCCTGATCGTGCTCTGGATGTGGCCGACCATCGGCGCGAAGGACAACAACATCCACGCCTACCGGGGCCTTCCCCAGGCACCGTTCCACGGTCTGCAGGGTTCGACGAGTTCGAACATCGTGGAGCGCCCGAGACCCGCGGAGCCGCTCTTTGCTGACCTCGCGAGCCGCAACATACAGCTCTACTCGGTCCACTTCGTCGGGCCATGGGGCGGGCATCCGCTCGGCTTCGAGATGCAACGGGCCGTGCAGGTCCTGAAGACGGTGCGCAAAGTCCTCGCACGGACTTCGACGCCGGAGATGCACCGCATCGCCGAGAGCGTCGAGGTGCCCTGCCTCGCGGCCGGCTCGAGCTACAGTTCGTCGCTCGCGCGCTTGCTGCCCTACCACTACCCGCAGCTCTTTCATGCTGGTTACTCGGCGGCCTTCCCGGCGTCGATGCTGCGTGGCAAGGATGACCAAACCATGCACGACTGCCTCGTGCGGCTCGAAGGGCACGCGCTGGGCGGCAACGGTTGGTCGGCGAACAGTCAGTTCAATTTTTCGCACTGGGCAGGGCAGCGCGCGGTCCTCGGCAATGCTGCCCAGCATAGTTTCTATGGTGACAGCTTCTTTACGCGGGAGACGAGCGGGGAGCCGTATCAGCGACCGATCGTCTTCTATTATGGGGACGCCGACGTCGTCACGCACGCGACGGACTTCCTTGCTGCGGTGCACGATGTCGCGACGACGCTCGTGCCTTCGTCCTCGGGGGCGGGTGAAGTCTTCAGTCCCTATGGCAAGTTCCGGACGTACTCCGGTGGGCCGGAGCACAGTTGGATGGTACTGCCGATGCGCTGCCACAGTGTCGAGCCGCTCGAGCGCTACATGCCCTACACCCTTCCGAGTGGGCAGGCTACGGCTTGGCCGCACACGGAAATGGAGGCGGTCAAGTTCGCGATCGATGAGTGCCTCGCGGAGTTCGCATTGAACCGCAGCGTGACGACGCCGCCTTGGACTGTCACTGCCCCCTTCCCTCCAACCGTTTCGACGAACCCGCACCAGCACTTCTTGGCCCGCGGGATCTACACGGACACGGGAGCTGTGGCCGGCACCAAGCCCGACCTCTTGACGGAGGTGCCGGCGGTCTCGATGCCGACACTGACCAACTGCGGAGTTGGCCTGGGGATCGACGATTCGATGATCGTTGACTCAGCGCTCGGCATTTTGACAGGGAGCGCCGAAGGCATTGTTTCGCGGGTGCAACCACTGACCTACGTAGTCCAGGCCCAGAGCGTGGAGCTTGGCTACGGTGTCTTTGCACTGGCGGTCGGTGAGTTCGATGCAGCGCGCACGGGGCGCGAGGTCGTGGCTGGCAGCTATGGCTGGATCCACGTGCTCGACGGGACGACGCTCCAGGTGCTGCGCAGCCTCGACCTGAAAGCGCTCGGTTGGCAGTACTTGGACCCGCGCAGTCTCCGTGCCGCCGAACTCGATGG
>CALLZN010000137.1 GCA_937858895.1 uncultured bacterium
TCCCACCGTAATCTCGCCCCTCGCCGCCCCCTGCGCGCGGATCCTCCCCGGCCCCTCCCCCCCCCCGGCCGTGAACCGCCCGCCCTGCTGCCCGAGCCACTCCGCGAACCGCGCCTTGACGCCCTCGGCGAACGGCACCAGCTCGTTCTCCTTGTGCAGCGCGAACCGCACCAGCGACACCAGGTCCGTCAGCAGCCGCTGCCCGGACGCACCCCGCACCCGACTCCGCTCCAACACCTCGTAGGCGTGCCACAGCCGGTCGGGCGTGCACGACAGCGGCGGCGCCTTGATCGCATCCGCCAGCGCCTTGATGTCGTCGTAGCGCAGTCGCCGTTGGTGCGGCACCGAGTAGAAGACCTGGAGTGCTGCGATCTCGTCGCGCTTCTCGGCGAGGAACTGCTCGAACGTGCGCACCAACGCCTTGGCCTTCGCCTCGGCGTCCGCCGACATGCCCGCGCCCAGCAGTTCGTCCTGGCTGACCTCGTCGATGATCTGTTCGAGGTCCCGGCGGGCATCCGCGAGCGCGCGCCGGACCTCGGGCGGCTTCTGGATCGGCTCGCCCGCCAGCCGCAGCAGGGCGTCGCGCGCTTCGGCAAGCTGTGCGTCGGTCGGCGTCACTTCTGGCGGTAGCCCGTGCCGCCGGCGGGCCTCGGCCTCCTGCGCATCCGGGTCGAGAGCTTCGACGATGCCGTGGCTGATCACCGACAGCGGCACACCGCCGGACTTCTCCAGCAGCCGGTCGCGGTGCTCGTCGTCGCACTGCCGGTCCAGACGCGCCAGCCGACTCGCCAGCGACGACATCACCGCGCTGTCCGTGCTGCCGAACGCGACTTGCTCCAGCAGCGTCGCCAACGGCACGTTCTTGCAGCGTTCGAGCGGCTGCGTGTCGGCGAGGTCTTCCTGCTCGGTCACGCCGACGCAGTCGACGATGACGAAGTGCGTCTTCGCCTTCGCGTCCGGCGTCACCGCGCGCAGGTCGTTGGGGTCGATGATGCGCACGCCGCGCCCCTTCATCTGCTCGAGCAGCACGCGGCTCTTCACCGTGCGCAGGAACACCACGACCTCGACTGGCTTGATGTCGGTGCCGGTCGCGACGAGGTCGACGGTCACCGCGATGCGCGGGTAGTAGCTGTTGCGGAACTCCTGGATCAGGTCCGCCGGCTTCTTGTCGCGGACCTTGTAGGTGATCTTCTGGCAGAACTCGTTGCCCTTGGCGAACTCCTCGCGCAGCACATCGACGACGTCCTCGGCGTGGTTGTCGTCCTTGCAGAAGACCAAGGTCTTGGGGACCTCGGTGCGGCCCGGAAAGATCTCGGTGAACAGCCGATCGCGGAACGCGCGAATGACGGTGCGGATTTGGTCGCGCGCAACGACGCTGCGGTCAAGATCGCTCGCGCTGTAGGTTACGGGCACGTCGGGCGACTCCCATCGCACCTTGCGCGAACGCCGGTCGCGCTTGCCGAGTACCGGCTCGATGTTGGAAGCGATGGTACAGCCTTCCTCGGTGATCTTCGTGCGGATGCGGTAGACCTCGAAGTCGACGTTGACGCCGTCGGCGACAGCCTGCTCGTGGCCGTATTCCATCACGAGGTTCTGCTTGAAGAACCCGTAGGTGTGTGCGGCCGGCGTCGCCGTGAGGCCAACGAGGAAGCTGTCGAAGTAATCCAGAACCTGCCGCCACACCGTGTAGATCGAGCGATGGCATTCGTCGACGAAGACGACATCGAAGAATTCAGGTGGTATCGCTCGGTTGTAGGCGACGGGAAGCGCTTCGGCAGGCGTCGTGCTGTCGACGAACGGCGAGCCTTCCTCGTTCTCAGAGTCGAACTCAGGTTCGCCGCGCAGCATCGAGTAGAGGCGCTGGATCGTCGTGATGACGACCTTCGTCGAAGCGCCGATGGTCTGTGTGGTCAACCGCTGGACGTTGTAGAGCTCGGTGAACTTGCGGTTGTCGTCAGGCGACCGGAAGCCCTGGAACTCCTTCTCAGCCTGCTCACCAAGGTTGGTGCGGTCGACGAGGAACAGCACGCGCCGGGCGCCGCCGAACTTGATCAGTCGGTAGATCGAAGAAACGGCTGTGATCGTCTTGCCAGATCCTGTCGCCATCTGCACGAGGGCGCGCGGACGGTTGTCGCGGAAGGACCGTTCGAGGTTCTTGATCGCTTGAACCTGATTGGGGTAGAGGCCGTCCGTCGGCAGGATAGGCATGGCCCGCAGGCGTGCACGCAGGGTCGATGGCTTGGTGTCGTCGGCTGTGGTGTAGGCGCCGGTCGCTTGCACCCAGCTGTGCAGTGTGTCTGCGGCCATCCACTCGGCGATCATCTCGGGCTGGTGCACGGCGAACACCTCACGCGTGCGAGCGTCCGGATCGAGCAGGTTGGCAAAGAGCGTCTCGGTGCCGTTGCTCAGGTAGAGGAACGGCAGCGGCTTGACTGGCGCGGTCAGGGTCGCAGGCAGGCCCTCGGAGTAGCGCGCGGCTTGCCGCTCGTGGGCGCGTAGCGGTTCGCCTGCCTTCTTGGCTTCGAGGACGCCGACTGCGCTGCCGTCGACGAACAGCAAGTAGTCGGCGAAGCCGCGCCCCTTCTCGAGCATGAACTCGCGGATGGCAACGCCACGCCCGGCGTGCAGGTTGGCCTCAGCGCGATCCTGGACCAGCCAGCCCGCCATGATCAGGCTTTCGTCGATCGCCTGGCGGGCTTGTTGCTCAGGGGTGAGGCCTGGTGGGGACATGCGGGAGGGAAGCGGGCACCTGCCGGCCCGCCGGGTTGGTTGCTGTTTGCGAGATGATGCCGGGACCGACTTCTCGATCTCTACTGAATCTTGACATAGCTGGCCGGGGCACGCGACGCGGTCGTTTCGTCGCGTGATATCCCGGTTTGTCGGCGGGCAGGAATTGGTCGCGACAGGCGCGACATTGTCGTCGGTCCCGTGCCCTTGTGCTCCGGGCGTGGAAGAGCATGCGTGTGCCTTTCGTGACGGCATGCGCTCGAGATCGTTGCCGTCTTTGCGCAAGATGACAGCGTGGCGATTCTCGAGAGTGAGCATCGGTTTCGAGCGGCGGTGTTCGCGCACCTCGACGCGCTCGTGCTGCGCCACGGAACCGTTCTCGACTTCGCTTTGCTGGCAGCGGGCTTTGAGTTCGAGGGTAGACGTCGCCCTCTCATGCATCGCCAAAAGGGCATTTACACTCCGAGCGGCAGCCCGTTCGCGCTGACACTCAAGACGTCGATTCGCTCGCGATGGGCGTATTCCGATCACTTCGACGGCGAGGACTCACTCCTCTATTCCATGCAGGGCGAGGGGCCCAACAGCGCCGACAATCGGTCGGTCTGCGCTGCATTCGAAGCTGGGTTACCGCTGATCTACCTGAACCAGGTGCGCCGAACGCCGCCGCGCTTCGTGGTCGTGCATCCTGTCTGGGTCGGCGAGGTGCTTGGAGACCGAAGGAGCTTCCGGGTCGTCTTGCAGCCGCGGGATGACAGTCGGGCGGCGACGGCGCTGCACGGCGCGAACGTGCTCAACGATTCGCTGCCACTGCGTCCCTACCTGGAGCGTGCCTATGGCGTCGGACAAGTGCGACGGCGTCTACACCAGGCGAGATTCCGCGACTCGGTTCTTGATGCGTATCGACAACAGTGCGCGATGTGCGCTTTGCCCGTTGCTGCGCTCTTGGATGCTGCCCACATCGTCCCCGACGCAGAAGACCTTGGCGACCCGGTCGTGCCCAATGGCCTGAGTCTTTGTCGCATCCATCATCGAGCGTTCGATCTCCACTTGGTTTCCGTCGAGCCGGAGTCGACGCGCGTGCATGTGCACGAAGAACTTCGCGGCATCGTCGATGGACCGGTGCTGGAGCACGCATTTCATCAGCTGCATGGTGCGCCGCTTCTGGTTCCCAAGGCTCATGGCGATCGGCCGGATCGTGAGCGGCTGCGTCAGCATTGGACTTCGTTCGTAGCGAGATGAATCGCGAGGCACGGGCCGTCTCGGTCGCGGCCTCGTCGTCCACCTGTCACAACTGCGCGAACGGCGCTACGCGTCGGCCACGCCGCCCGACGCCCAGCGGGTGCGCCGCCGCGGTCCCACTGCCGGCGCGGTCCTTGCATGACGCCGTCCGCGGACGTCCAATGACGTCCCTGTGACCGCATGACCGAGCCACGATCCACTCCCCTTCGCATCCTCGTCGCCGATGACGAGGAGAGCATGCGCTTCTTCGTCGTGCGGGGGCTCGAGCGCAAGGGCTACGAGGTCGAGGCCTTCGACAACGGCGCGCAGTTGATCCAGCGCGCGCAGAGCCTGCGCTTCGATGCGGCCGTCGTCGACCTCAAGATGCCGGGGCCGAGCGGCATCGACGTGCTGCGCGAGCTCCGCGCCTTGGACCCCGATGCGACCGTCCTCCTCATGACGGCCTACGGGACCATCGAGACGGCGATCGAAGCGACGAGGCTCGGGGCGTTTCATTACTTGACCAAGCCCTTCGAGTTCGCCGAGCTGGCTGCCCTCTTGGAGCGGGCGCTCGAGCACCGCGCGACGAAGCGTGAGAACCGCGCGCTGCGCAGCTTCGCCGATGGCCGGTCGTCGCTCGGGCCCATGGTCGGGCAGAGCGAGGCGATGCGAGAAATCTACGCGACGCTCGAGACTCTGGGGCCAGCGACGTCGACGGTGCTCATCACGGGCGAGTCGGGGACGGGCAAGGAACTCGTTGCCCAGGCCTTGCACGTCACGTCTGGGCGCAGCGGCAACTTCGTTGCCGCAAACTGCGCGGGCATCCCGGAGACGCTCTTCGAGAGCGAGTTCTTCGGCCACGAGGCGGGCGCCTTCACAGGTGCTGTCAAGGGACGGCCGGGCCTCATCGCGCGCGCCGAGGGCGGGACCCTCTTCCTCGATGAGATCGGCGAGCTCGGACTCGCCAACCAGAAGAGCCTCGAGCGCTTCCTCCAAGAGCGCGAGTACACGCCGCTCGGCTCGGAGCAGGTCACCAAGGCCGACGTGCGCATCGTCGCGGCGACCAACCGCAAGCTCGCGCACGAGGTCAAGGAAGGGCGCTTCCGCCAAGAGCTCGTCTTCAGGCTCGAGGTCGTGCCCATCCATGTGCAGCCGTTGCGGGAGCGCCGCGAGGACATCGGTCCCTTGGTCGCGCACTTCCTTCGCTCGCACGCCCAGGAGCACGGCGCGCGCGTGCGCGGCCTCAGCATCGAGGCCATGCTCGCGCTCACTCGTTACGACTGGCCCGGCAACGTGCGTGAGCTGCAGAACGTCATCGAGCGCCTCGTGGTCTTGCACCGCGACGAGCACGAGATCGACGTCGATGCCTTGCCGCCCGAACTCTTCGACCCGGATCGTGATCGTGATCGAGACGCGGTGGCGATCGCCCCTGTCGAGGGTAGCTACGCCCAAGCCCTGACGGCCTTCGAGAAGGAGTGGTTCGAGCGGCTGCTCGAGGCGACCGGTGGTGCCGTCGCGGAGGCGGCGCGACGCTCGGGCCTGTCGCGCGGCCACCTGCATCGCAAGTTGCGGCAGCTCGACGTCGATCCTGGGCGCTACCGCGCTTGACGTTTCGCGGTCGCCACGGAGAGGTGGCCGGTGGCGACCTCAGAGTTCCTCAGAGATAGAGGCGGCGTTCGTGGCGGTCGCGCATCGCGGCGAGGAAGTCCTCGCGCTTGTCGGCGGCCATCGTGTCCGTGATCTTGTCGATCGTGCCGCCGTAGAAGAGGATGTACTTGGTGATCTGTTGGTCGAGGCGGCGCACGCAGTGGTAGCCGTAGTAGCTCTCGACTGGGCCATCGACTTCGCCGTTCTTGATCTTCCAGACCGCGCGCACGACCGGCGTCGGCAGCGATGTTTCGAAGCGCTTGGCCCAAGACTCGAAGCGGCCGCCGCGCTCGCGCGTCGCGTTGTCTTCGGAGTGTTCGCGCGCGAGCGTTTCGAAGTTCTGCGGCGCATCGCGCAAGCGCAGCATGAGGGCCTCGGCGAGCGCTGCCTTGCGTCGTCGCTCTTTGGGCGGCAGCAGGCGTCCTGTCGCTGGGTCGCGAGTCGAGAAGAAGATGTGCGCGAACTCCACGCGGCCGTAGAAGACGTCGCCGTGGCCGACGTACCAGTCGCGCAGCTCCGTCTGCTTGTAGCGCGAAGGCACGAGCAGGTCGAGCAAGGCGCGGCTCTCGGAGCGCAGGCCCTGCTCGCGGCGGTGGCGGGCCTCGTAGTGCTGGCGCGCGGCGGGCGTGAGCTTGGCGCGGTCCTTCTCGAGCTTGGCCACGTATTCCTCGAATCCCTTGGCAAGGATGGCGTCGGTCGACGCTTGGAGCCCCGCCATGTCGATGTCACGGGCCCGGACCTCGGAGCGCAGGATCAGGAGGTCGGCGTACTGCCAGAGGAGCTGGCTCAGCGCTTGGCTGTTGAGGTCGCGGCTGCCATCCGGATCGCCCCAACTCACGAGGATCTGTGGGTCGTAGCGGTCCTTGATGTAGCGGCCGAGCTCGTCGAGCGTGATCTCGTGGCCATCGACGATGCCGATGACGAGCCCCTTGTCGCGTGCCCAGTCGAGGCGGCCGGGGATCTTGGCCGCGTAGCGGTCATCGTCCTGGGCGGCGAGGGTCTTCTGTGGCGCTTGCGCGCTCGGGGAACTGTCTCCCGGAGCGCTCTCGCCCTGCGCACGGCCAAAGGGAGCCTGCGCCACGAGCGCGAGCGCCGCGAGCACGAGGGGGAACGCGGCGGCCGAGAAGGTGTGGGATCGCTGGTCTTCGGTCATCACAGGCATCGATTTCGGGGGCTGGGCTTCGCGCTGGGTGCGCCAGGAAAGGGTACGCCACGCGACGGGAAGGGTACCGCAGCCATCGAGCCAACGGCATGATCGCCTCATGCGCCCACCCGACAGCACCGCTCCTTCGTCCGCAACGCGCAGGTCGCGCGTTGTGATCTTGCTTGCCCTGCTTGGCCTGCCGCTGGCCTGCACATCCGGACAGAACGCCGGCGAAGCTCTCCCTGGCGTCGTCGTGACCGAGCTCCAATCGGGCGTGCGCGCGAGTTTGCGTGGGCTTCACGTCGTTTCGGCGAGCGTCGCCTTCGTGAGCGGCACAGGCGGAACGCTCTTGCGCACGACCGACGCCGGCCGCTCGTGGCAGCCTTTGGTCATCGCCGGGGCTCAGCGACTCGACTTCCGCTCCGTGGCGGCGCGCACGTCGACGGCCATCGTCGTCGCATCGGCGGGGCGGCCGGCTCGGGTTTATCGAAGTCTCGACGGCGAGCGCTTCGACCTTGTCCACGAGGACGAGCACGAAGGCGCATTCTTCGACAGCGTCGCGCTCGGCGTCGACGAAGACCTGTGGCTCTTCGGCGACCCGCAGGACGGCGCCTTCGTGCTGCGCCGTGGCCTGCGCTTCGGCACGACCTTCGTCGACCATGGTCACCGCCTGCCGACCCCACGGCCGGGCGAAGCTGGCTTTGCGGCAAGCAATGCCTGCCTCGAGGTCGACGCTGCTGGCGCGGCGCTCATCGTCACGACGGGCGCGACGGCGGCGCCGCGCTTCTTGCGCTACGACCCCGAGGCGCCGATCGCGGCTCGTGTGCTGGCGACCGACTTGCCGCTCGCGCACGGCAAAGCGAGTCGCGGTGCCTTCGCGGTCGCACGAGACGAGACGGCCATCGTCGTCGTCGGCGGTGATTACCAGGCGCCAGACGCGCGCGAGGGCTGCGGGGCCTATAGCCATGACGGCGGCAAGAGCTTTACGGTCGCGCGCGGGCTGCGCGGCTATCGCTCGGGCGTCAGTGCTGTGCCGGGTCGCCCGGGCACCTTCGTCGCGATTGGCCCCTTGGGTGCCGAGATCTCGCAGGACGGCGGCCGGACTTTTGTTCCGCTGCCCGAGCTGCGCGGCAACGCCGTCACCTTCGCGGGCGCAGGCATCGGCTACGCGTGTGGTAGCGATGGCCGCGTGTATCGTGTCCTATTGCCGGCGGGCGACGCGGCCGACTGACCCCGCGGCTGGGTCCGCTTGGTCAGCGGCTGACGAAGAGGTTCAGCACGCCGTCGAAGACGGGCCACCAAACATGTGGGAAGACGTACCAAGCGACCATCAAGCCGACCATGGAGATGGTCGGGTCGCGGCGCAGCATGGCGTAGAAGCTACCGACCGTACCCGGCAGCAGGCCTTCGGCGATGCCCGCGCCGTCGAGCGGCGGCACCGGCAGCAGATTGAAGACGCCGAGCAAGAGGTTCATGAAGAAGAGCACAGGCAGGATCTTCGCGAGGGCGTAGACGAAGCCGGTCGTCTCGCCGTTGGCCGCGGTGAGCATGTGCACTTCGGCCATACCGCTCGGGCCGCGTTCGACCCCGATGCCTCGGAGCGGGTATTCGAAGATGTCGCTCGCGAGGCCTGCCTTCATCGCCGCGAAGACGATGGCTGCGAGCAGGAGGTTGGAGAGCGGGCCAGCCGCAGACATGAGAGCAGCGCGCTTCGGGTGCGCATCGGCCCAGTAGGGATCGTAGGGCGCGTGCGCGAAGCCGATCGGGTAGCCCATGAGGAAGAGGCTCAGGAGCGGCAGGATGATCGTGCCGAAGGGCTCGCGACGCATGTGCGCGACCGGGTTCAGCGACACCTGACCGGCGAGGAAGGCCGTGAGGTCGCCGCCGAGCTTGCCGACGAGCGCGTGCGCGGCTTCGTGGAAGGTCAGCGCTACGACCATGGTGAAGTACCAGGTCAGCGCGAGGGTGAAGTCGAAGTCCACTGCCCTCAGAGCTCTTCGGTGTCGTCAGCTTCTTCGTCGTCGCTGCTTTCGTCGTCGTCGGCTTCCTCGTCAGCCTCGTCGTCGTCGCTCCACTCTTCGTCTTCTTCCTCTTCTTCCTCGAGGGTCGCGACGACCTTCTGGACGCGGATCTGGGTGGCGTTGAGCTTCTCGCGACAGACCTTGATCAGCTCGGTCGCGCGTTCGACTTTGAGGCTGAGGTCGTCGATGTCGACTTCGCCCTCTTCGATCCCCGAGAGGATCTCGTCGAGTTCGGCAGCGAGTTCGCCATAGCCGGGTTCGGAGCTGTTCTTCTTCTTTGCAGGCATGTCGTCGTTCGGTTGTTCAGTGTGTCAGGGTTGGCGCACGAGCGTTCACCTCACTGTTGCATGAGATCCGCCAGACGGGTGGAGGTCATGCAACATTGAGGTTCAGTCTTTGGTGACGGCTTCGATGCGGAGATCGAGGCTTCCGTCGCTCAGGATGGCGTTGAGTTTGTCGCCGGCTTTTTGGCCGGCGACGCCGCGCAAGGCCTTGCCGTCCTCGCCGCGCAGGATCGCATAGCCACGATGCAGGACGCGGCGCGGATCGACGGCGCGCGACCTGGCTTCGAGGACGGTCAAGCGCTCTTTCTCGCGGTCGAAGCGATGTTCGACGCGGATCGTCAAGCGCGTGCCTTTGCCAGCGATGGCCAAGCGCTCGCGTTCGAGGCGGTGGAAGACGCCGCGGTCGAGCGAGCGGGCGCGGCGACCGATGTCGCGCGCTTCGTCGCGTAGGCGGGCGACCGCCGAGCGGGCGATGCGGCGGCGTGCGTCGACGAGCGTGCCGCGTGCGCCCGCAAGACCTGCGCGCACGAGGTTCGCGAGGCCGACGCCGCGCGCGCGGAGCTCGCGCGCTTCGTCGCGCAGGATGCGGCGCGCGCGCTCGGCGATCTCGAGCATCGCGTCTTCTACCGACTCTTGGTAGGCACGCACGGTCTCGATGAGGAGTTCGCCCGCTGCCGTCGGTGTCTTGACGCTGTGCGCGAGGTTGTCGAGGACGCTCTGGTCGCGCTCGTGGCCGATGCCAATGATGGCCTTCAATGGGTGCTTGGCGACGGCTCTCGCGACGTCGATGT
>CALLZN010000138.1 GCA_937858895.1 uncultured bacterium
AGGTCGCCATCGAAGCCGGAGGCCGCGACAGAACTCGACCTGCGCTTGGCCAAGGCGATTCTCGCTGGTTCGGTCACGGGCCTGCGCGACGCCGAGCGGCGCAGCGCGCGTGACCTGCGATGGATCGCCGGTTTGCTCGGCTTGCGTGGACTGAGCGTGACCAATGCGGACGTGCTCGCCGTGCTCGAGCAACGGCCCGGCCGCTTCCGCAACGAGCACGTCGAAGCTGCTTGGATCCGCGGCTTTCGGCGCGCGATCGACGCGATCGACCGCCGACTTCGGGCGCATGCCCACCAAGGCGAGTGTCGACGATCTGGTCGAAGCGCTGCAGGACTCGGGCTCGCGTGTCTGTATCGAACCTCGCGTCGACCTGCCATGGGACGCGATCCAAGGCGTCGCCTACGTGCCGGTCGATCGCGTCGGCGCCTTGCTCGAGGCCTTTTCGGTCGAGGCCATGTGGGAGCTCGTCCATGCTTGTCGCCCGAGCGCTCCGCCTCATCCGGTGCTCTTGGCGGCAGCGGTTTGCCGAGGCTTCGTCGCGATCTCGCCCTTCGTCGACTTCAACATTCCGGTCGCCTGCCTGCTCGCGAGCCAGGTGCTCGAGGCATCGGGCTACCCGACCTTCCTGGTCCATGCGGGGGATCGTGGCACCTTGCGCGAGGTCCTGGTCGAAGGCTTGCCGATCTGGGAACACTGGTTCGCCGAGGTCGTGCTCGCCTCATGGTTCGTCCTGAGTCGGCCCGCGGCCTGACTGGCTCTGGCTGTCGCTGAGCTCATCTCTTGGGCGCGCTTCGCGTAGCCATTCGAAGTGGCGTGCGACGCGCAGGAGCATGCGGGCGTCGCGGCGCTCGAGGCGGCTACCTTTGACGAGGCGCGCAAAGGCCCCGTCGACGTGGGGGTCGTCGAGGCGGAAGTCATAGGAGCTGCGCATCGCGCGCAAGCGCGCTTCGACGCGCTGTCGCTCCGCGTGCGTCGCGAGGCTCGGCGCCTTCGCTGCGCGCGTGGCGTCGAGCGTCACAGCGCCGGTCGCCTTGGTCGCTGTCGCTTCCTGCCGCGTTGCTTCGTGGATGGCGATCGCGACGGCATGCGAGAGATTGAGCGACGTCAGGCCGGGACGATCGATCGTCACGAGGGCGTTGCAGTGCGCGACTTCGCGTGCGTCGAGGCCGCTCTCTTCGTTGCCGAAGACGAGGGCTGGGCGCGTGGCCAAAGCGAGCAAGTCAGCGAGGCGCTCGACCGAGAAGACATCACGCTCGCGGCCGCGGCGCGCCGTCAATCCGACGACCAGGTCGTTGGACGCTACGGCTTCGCCGACGTCCGCGCAGACGAGAACGCGTTCGAGCCGCTCGCTGCACATCGAAGCCGTGCGCCGCGCGCCGTCCTCGTAGCCTTGGCGCGGCGCGACGAGGACGAGCTCGTCCCAGTCGTGGTTGGCCAGCAAGCGCAAGACGAAGCCTATGTTCTCGCCGAGCTGTGGGCGGGCGAGCACGATGCGCGCGCTCGTCGCCCGTCGAAGGTCTTCCTCATCGGCACGCAGTTCTTGCTCGTCCGCCACGGGCGCATTGCATCACGCGCCGACTCAGGGAGCCACTGCCTTACTTCGTCGGCATAGGAGCCACGTCGCCGCCGTGGCGAACGATGCGCCAGATGGCCGTCGCAGTCGCGATGTGCAGGCGGCCATGCGGATCGATCGCGATGCCGAGCGGCACGTTCGCCCCGCTGTCCTTCACGCGGAACTCGAGGAAGCTGCGTTCCTCTTCGACTTGGTCGCGCGCGCTGCCGCCCATGCGCAGGCGCCGGATCTTGACGTCGTTGTAGCTCGCGATGTAGAGGTCGGCGCCGGCGGTCGTGTTCGCGCCGCGGCCGTTGTGCCAAGCGATGCCGGTCGGCGCGATGTTCGGCGTCCAGGTCGCGAGCGTGCGGCCGCGGCGCTGGAAGAGCGAGGTGGCCGGGATCTCCGGCCAACCGAAGTTGTCGCCCGCGCTCACCAAGATGAGGCGGTCCTCGGCCAGCGAGGCGTTGTCGATTGCGAAGAGCCCGCCGGTCACCGGATGAAAGGCCATGTCGAAGGCGTTGCGCAAGCCGCGGCACCATTCGAAGCTCGACGCCACGGGGTTGTCTTGCGGAATGGAGCCATCACGGTTGAAGCGCAGGATGCGTCCGGCCGAATCGCCATCGCGTTGGGCCCGCACGTCGATGCCGCAGTCGCCGACCGTCAGATAGAGTTTGCCGTCGGGTCCGAACTCGAGGTCGCCGCCGTTGTTGATCGTGCCGCTCGGGAGGTCACCGACGACGAGCGCCGGCACTGGCGTCTCATTGGCCGAATCCGCTTCGCGCACTTTGTAGACGCGGCCCAGATCGTCGTTGCCGATCGTGTAGGCGTAAACCTCGCGCGACGTCAGGTGGTCGGGTGGCAGCGCGATGCCGAGTAGGCCTGCCTGTGGCCCATGACCGACGGGCAGCGTCGCGAGCGGCGTCGGGCGCAGCTTGCCGTCCGAGTCGACGACGCGGATACGTCCGGTCAAGAGCTCACCGAAGATGAGGCGGCCGTCGTCCGTGAAGCGCAGTTTGACCGGCAGCTCGAGCTCGCCAGCGACGAGCTCGACCCAATAGGTCGGAGCCAAGCCTCGCACGTCCTCGGGCAGGACCGCGATGTTGACGTCGACGCGCGTCTGTCCGTAGCTGTTCTTCGCGATGATCGTGAAGCCGTCCGGGCTCGTGGTCCGGGTTGGTGTTCCCTGGATGCGGCCGTCCGCGCCGACGCTCAGGCCGATCGGCAGTGAAGGAAAGACCTGCCACTCGTCGGGCTGCCCGCCGTCGATGGTCGGTGCGATGTCCACCGGTTCACCGAGGGCGAGCGGTGCGATTTCCGGATACTGGCCCGCCTTCGGAGCGATGCTCGCTCCGCCCGGCGCGGTCGATGCTCCATCGAAGCAAGCCGACAAGGTGAGGCAGGTGAAGACGAGCAAAGCGTCGCGTTGCGCGCGAGCGCTGGAGTGCAAGAACTGCATGGCACACCGTTGTCCTGTGGTCTCGAGTAGCGAAGGGTCTTTCTAAAGCGTGCAGGCCGATGAAGCGTCTATCGATGGCTCGCGCGCGCGCGCGCGCAAGCGGTCGCGGCCTCGGCGAGCTCGCGCACGCGCTCATCCCAAGTCGCAGCCGCGACGCGCGCGCGCTGCTCTTCGGGCGAACGCAGCGGTCCGTCGTCGAGGCTCTGCCGGATCAGCTGCACGAAGGCCTCGTCATCGCGCGCGATGCGCACGCAGTCGGCGTAGTGTTCGATCTCGGGGAAGTCCGTGCTCACGATGTCGAGCCCGAGCGCGAGATACTCTTTGAGCTTGATTGGATTGCAGTGGCGGATCCACTCGTTGCGCTGCCAAGGCATGAGCGCCACGTCGAAGCCCGAACCCCAAGCTGGGATCTCTTCGTAGCTCTTGAAGTCGACCCAGTGCACGTTCTCGTAGCGCGCGAAGCGTTCCATCGAGCACATCGCGCGCCCGACGAGGACGAGCGAGACGTGCTTCAGGTCGCGCGCGACCTTTTCGAGCAAGTCGAAATCGACCGTGTAGTCATCGAGGCCGCCGAAGAAGCCGATGCGCGGCTTCGGGATGCGCTGCAACGCAGCCGGCAGACGCGCTTCGTCGACGCTTTGGAAGAGCTCGAGGTCGACGCCGTGATCGAGGAAGAGCGACTTGCCACGGCGCTTCTCGCTCTCCTCACGCATGAGCTCGCGGCTCACGTAGAGCGACAGGTCGGCTTCGGCGAGCAAGGCGTCCTCGAGGCCACCGATGAGGGACCCGTCGGCTTCGCCGAAGGCCGAGTGCTTGTCCGAACGGTTGTAGATGAGCGAGGCCTTGTCGAGGCGGCGCGCGATCTCGTAGGCCGTCGGCACGGTGACGAAGACGTGTGGGTCGACGATCGCGCTGCGTGGCAGGGCCATGCGCACTTGGGCCTCGACGAGCTTGGCGTTGATCGCGCGGCCCCGCGGGCTGCCATAGAGCGGAAAGAGGACCGGGCTCAAGACCCAGAAGTCGGGCAGGTCGGCGACGGGACGGGCGAGACCCTTCGTCATGCTGCCGAGCTTGCGGCGGACACGAGACCAGAACGCTGCACTCTTGCCGGGCGTCGGCATGCGCATGCCGATGCTGTTGATCAGGAGGACCTTGCGCGTGCGCGCGAGCCTCGTCATCAGTTGGAAGTCGCTGTGGGCGCGATTGTGGTAGTACCAGTCCTGGCCGCAGAAGCAGACGAAGGGCCGAAGGTCGTCGACCTGCCTAGCGTCGTCGAGCGCTGGGCTCGCCGTCGTCGCCACCGACGTCATGCTGTCTCCTGGCTACGCATGCCTTGTTCTTCGACGTCGGCCGCGCAGGAGCTGGAACCGCTTGCGCGCCGCTCTGAGCCGGACGATGGCAGCGGCGCTTCTCCGCGCTGCGTGACTTCAAGTCGGAACGACTTCGGAGAGGCCGATGCGAAGTCGCGTCCCAGCCTCGAGAGTCGCGCAGTCGTCGACGAGGACCTCGAGTTCGGGCGAGACGCGCGTCGTTCGACGGAAGAGCAGCGCGTGCCGCAGATCCGCGCCTTGGGCCAAGCGCGTGCGGATCGAACTCCGCACGATCCAGTCCGACCCTTCGCAGGTGAGCATGAGGCTCTCCTCGAAGGAGCTCGGCATGGTCGCTGGAAGGCGGCGCAAGTGCAGCGGTCCGATGAAGAGCTCATCTACGCGAGCTTCGTGGATCACCGGGCTACCGCGCGCGACGAGGACGTCGCCGAGTCGGACCACGTCGGCGACATCACCGTCGATGCGCCACTCGACATGAATCGCGGCGACCCGCGCCGCTTCGACGACCTCGATGTTCCAGTCGCTCCAGCCGGTCATCTCGACCTGGCTGCAGAGCAGGGCGCCGCCGCCCGCGCGTAGCGTGACGCCATGAGCAGCCTTCTTGAAGGCACTCGCGTGGCGCGGCGAGAGCGACGGGGTCGCGATCGATGCGCCGTCGGCTTCGACCCGGAGGCCACGCGCGATGAACGGACTGTCGATCTTGGTCGAGCGTAGGGATGTCATTGCGCGGTCTCCGTGGCTTCGGTGGCCGGATCGAAGGCTAGGTGCAGACCCAAGAAGGCCAGACTCTCGCTGTGGCTCTCGGCCGTGGACCTGTCGCTTCCTTCCCAAGTCGCGTTTGCGAAACGATCGATGATCAGGCGCATGAGCTCGCCGTCGTCGCGGCGATCCGCGCAGCGGTAGGCGGTCGCGGCGGTGAACATGCCACAACCCGAGTTCGAGCGCGCGAGGACGAGAAGGCGGTCTTCGAGCTTGCGCGAGAAGGCCACGATCGAAGCGCGGTCCGGATTGCGCATGGCGAGCTCGCTCGTGAGCAAGGTCGCGAAGGCTTGGTCGCGCGCCGAGAGCACGGTCGCGTCCGGATCCTCGGGCGCCCAGCGATCGAAGAGCGCACCCGATTCATCGAGGGCGCGGCAGACCATGTTGACGCGCTTGAAGTCGAAGACCTGGCCGCGGCGACTGCAAACGATCGCCTCGACGAGCGTGTCGATGCAGAGCTTGGGGTCGAGCGGCTGCCGCGAGGCATCGCTGCGGCCCATCGTTCCGAGGGCGTAGACGCGCATCGGCGCTTGACCATCGTTCTTGCTCTGCAGCGTCAAGGCCTCGGCCCGGCGCTGCGCGGCGTCGAGGGCCTTTTGGATCGGTACTCGGTAGAGCTGTCGATCGAGGCCGTGCCAGAGTGCGGCGGCGCACTCCTTCGCGTAGCGCTCGGCTTCGAGGAAGTCGCCGCTCGGCTGCTGGAGCACGACGAGGCTCTCGGCGATCTGACTCGCGATCTCGCGAGCGCGCGCGCGGACGGCGTCGAAGCCGCTCGTCGCTTGCCAAGCGAGGACCGCCCCGGCGCTCTCGGGCTCGATGTCGATGCGCTGGGGACCGCCGCCGCTCAGCTCATTCGACTTGGGCGTCTTGTCATCCTCTTCACGCTCGAAGTCTTCGAACCAGCCGTCCAGGGCGCTCGGCCTCTCGTCCTCGTCTTCAGGAGGCGTTGCTTCGTCGGCGAGCTTGCGATCGATCGATTTGAGGCGCTCCAAGGCCTCGTCGACGGCGTAGTCATCGTCCGCTTCGGCGACGGCCGTCGCCTTGTCCGCGGAGTCGATGTCCTCTTCGAGCCAGCTCAAGTCGGGCGGTCCCTCGATGGCCGCTTCGAGGATCGCTCGGGTATCGGCGTCGAGGTCGCTGCCGCCGAGATCGTCGATCGAGAGGCCGCCGTTCTTGGTCTGCTTCTCGCGTCGCTTCTCGACGAGCGCCGGGTCGCCGCAGGCGGCGATGAACTTGGCGCGCATGCGCTGGCGGAACTCGTCCGGCAGCTCGGGCAGCTTCGAAACGAAGAGGATGGCGTCGCTGTCGTTGTCGTCGAGGCTTGCTTCGAGTTCTTCGAGGTCGAGGCGGCCCTCGCTCGCGAGCTCGGTCAAGAGCGCCTTGGCGTCGTCATCGAGGCTCGCGCTCACGAAGGTCGTATCGGCGTCGAGGGTCAGCCCCGGATCGAAGGTCACACTCGAGCGCTGCTCGTCGTTTGCTCCGGTTCCGTCCGCTTCGAGAACCTCGTCGTCGTGCTGCAGAGACGGCGTCACGACGGGTGGCAAGGCCACGTGGGCTTCGTCCGTCGTCAAGGCCTCGAGGATGGCGGAGACATCGTCATCGACGTCGTGAATGCTGCTCGTCGTGAAGTCTTGCCGAAAGGCGTTCGCGAGCAAGGGTTCGTCGTCGAAGCCCTGTGGCTCCTTGGGGCGGCTCTTCGCGCGCTCTTGCTTGGCGCTCCGTTCGCTCGGCTTGGCGGCCGAAGTCGTGCTTCCGCTGGCCGTGACGTAACACACCGGCGCGGCTGCGCTGGCATAGGCCACGTGGATCGAAGCGATGTCGCGCCGCACGAGCAGCTCGTTGATGAAGACCGACTCGGCGTCGCGAGCCAGGGTCTCGGCGAGTACGCGACGGCGCCGCGCGCGTCCGTCGCTCTCCGCGGTCTGGATCGAGTCGAGGGCGTCCAGTTCGGCGACCGCGAGTCCATCGATGCGTTCGGCGAGGACCGTCGGCAGGGCTCCCACTCCAACCTCGCCGTTGCGCTGCGCCGAGTCATCGCGAGCGAGGAAGCCGCAGGTCGCAAGGACCGTCGTCGTGTCGACTGCCGCGAACATGCGGCGCAGGGCCTGCGGGTGGATCAGGACTTCGTCGTCGAAGCAGAAGGCGATCTTCGCCGCTTGCTTGTAGCGCTTGCGCACGAGGCGCAGCACGCTGCCGAGGCCGTCGTCGTCGCGCAGTTGCATGACCTTGAATGCATGCTGCTTCGCGCACTCCGCGCTCTTGATGACGCGCGCGTGCGGCGCAGTCGCTTCGCGCGTGATCAGGAGCAAAGTCAGATCTTCGCTCTCTTGGCGCGTCGCGGCGGCGAGCCTCGCCATGAGGCGGCGCTGGTCGATAGCGGATTCGATCACGAGCAGGTTCATCGCTTCGCTCCGTGTTCGGACTGCGCTTCGTTCCGCACATAGTCGAGGACGTCGTCGTGCGGAAGGTGGCCACAAGGCAAGAAGAGCGGCCGGCGTAGCTCGGCGGCCGTTCCAGTCAGAAAGGTCTCGGTGAAGTCGGCGGCAGCGAGCAGCCACGGATTCCAGGTCTCGGCCGCGGCGAGGCGAGTCAGCGCGCAGGGTGCCGCCACGTCGCGGAGGCGTGGCAGCCACCAGTCGCTCCACCAGGCGCTGCGCTGTTGCCGGGCTCGAGGCGAGAGATAACGCACGATGGTCGGGTGGACGTCGAAGGCCGCGTTGAGGCGAAGCTGCACTTCGTCGCGCGCGAGCAAGGCAGCAGCGCCGACACCGTGCGCGGTGTCGATCCAACGACCGATGCGAGGATCGTGAACGCAGCGGTAGCGCAGCGGCGCGAGGTTGTCACTGCGCACGAGGCGGGTCTCGGCCGCGGTCCCAACGCCGACGCGAAGCGCAGCTGCTTCGTCGAAGCGCCGGCGCGCGCGCGCGAGGTCATGGACGAAGAGCGGGTCGTTGCGCGACAGGCACGGCGGCGTCGAGGCGAAGCTCGCGTCGGTCACGAGGAGGTCGGCGTCGTGAACAGCGCGCGGCAACGCGTATGCGTCGATGCCACCCTCTTCGAACTCGAGGGACTCGGCGAGGTCATGCAGCGCATCGCGTCGCCCTACCGGAGCGATGTCGCCGAGTTCGAAGGACAGGACGGTCGCGCTGCTGCACTCTTGTCGCGCGCGCGTCGGCCGCGCGAAAAGGAGCTCGAGGGCGACCGACTTGGAGTCGACGTCGACCGGCTCGTGGACGATGCGCAGACGCGCTTCGCTCTGCGCGAGAGCACGTAGACGTTGTCCGTCTTCGGATTCCCCTTCGTTGCAATCGACGACGACGACTTCGTCGCATACGGCAAGGAAGGACCGAAGGCTCAGATCGACTTCGACGCCACGCGCAGCTGCGTCAAAACAGATCGTATAGCCACTGATTGTCTGCACTCGGCGTCCTCTCGAGATTGGCGCGCGCCCGCACGCGGTCAAGTGTCGTGCTTATCGGCACAGAGGCGTCATCGAGGCAAGCGCGTCGCCCGCGCGGCGAAGACGCTTCCGTGTCATCGCAACGGCAGCAGCGGGGTCAACCCCTCGCTCGGCCTCAGCTGCGGGCGCAGGACAGGGTCGTGGCGCTGCGGCGTGGGGACGAGGCCACTCGGCAGGCGGTGTGCGGGCAGACTTTCACGCATGGAAGCGTGCGACCACAGCACTGGCGTGGTGCTGGTGTGGCGTTCGAGGAGCTCGGTGAGCTCGGTGGCGCCGCGTGCGTCATGCCGCGCGGCCTCCAGGGCAGCCGGCAGGATCTCGAGGCAGGGGATGGCGAGTCCCGTGGAGCGATCGACGAGGCCATGGCTCGTGTGCACGATGCGCGCTTCGTTCAAGGAGAGAGCAGGGCGCGAGAAGCAGAGGTCGCGCCGCACGTGTTCGCAGCTGCGGCGATAGGACAAGATCGGCAGCGCGATCGCCGGCCAGGCGGAGCTCAGCAGGGCGACGACGTCGCCGAACGCGCCACTGTCGTGGTCGTCGACGACGATGGTCGAGGCGCCTTCGAAGAGCGCACGGCCACGGCATGCGCGCCGCGCGACTTGGCTCGCTTCGTGGTCCGGGGCGCTTTCTTGGCAGCGCAGCAAGCGCAGGCGCGGCTCGCGGCTCGCGAGCAGCCGCAGTACGTCCCAAGTCCCGTCGCTGCTGTTGCGATCGCAGACGACCACCTCCTGGGCGAACGAAAGGTACGAATGAACGACCTCATCGGGGCCGATCGCTGCCTGAGCTTGGTTCTGCGTCGTGAAGTAGGCGCTGATGTCCATCGATGTTCCCTAGTCCGGACTGATCGGGCTAGCCTCAAACACCTTGCAAGTGCGGCGAAGGTAGAACGACGGCCGGCTCGCCTGCCTCTGCCGACGGAGCCTGGGAGCGCGCGTTGGTCATGGGGGCAGGGGGCATGGCGAGGATGAGACGTTTTGCCAAGGAGCGCGTGGGCTCCGAGTCGTGGTGCAGCGCCGCTTCGTCGAGTACCTCGGACAAAGACGCGTGCCACGCCCGCCCGCCTTCCTTGTCGGCGAGCAAGAGCACGGCCTCGTCCCAAGCGAGATGCGCGCGGTGAACACGGTCGTTGATGCAGAGTCGCCGCGCGCGCAGGAGCTCGATGGCTTGCTCATGCTGGTCGAGGCTCACCAAGAGCGACGCGTGACGTTGCAGTGTGCCCAGGGAGAACTCGGTCACGTCGGCCTTGACCAAGATGCCGATGAGGGTGTCGCGGACACGACCGCTGCTTTCGCCCACGTACTTGCCGAGCCCGAGTAAGGACCGGGCGTCGAGGACTTCGCCGAAGTGCTCGAGCCAGAAGCTCAAGGCTCGACTCATGAGAGCGGCGCGACTCGTTGTGCGGTCGGCGGGCACGGTCAGTGAGAACGCGCAGGCGGTATCGAGCCAAGCTCGATAAGCCGGGCGGGGACGACCGTTCTTGCCGGTGATCGTCGCCTCGAGATGCAAGGCCGCGCGTTCGAGCCACGATGCGGCGAGGTCCGCGCACTCGAGGGTCACGGCATGGGCAGCCATGACGATGCATGCGTCGAAGAAGCTACGCCGATCGAAGTCGCTGAGCCGCGCTTCGATCGCGGGTGCGTGATGCACGCGCGCTCGGGTCGCTGTCGCTGGACGACGCATCGCCGCTCGGATGCGCTCGACGACGGTGGTCGGGTCATAGGTGGGGACAGCTTCCGTCGGCGCGAGGTGCTTTGCGACGCTTGCCGTACGCTGCGTTCTGGAGGCGAGGTCGAAGACCGGCGGCGCGCAGGGCGTAGCCGCGAGGCGCTCGGGCCCGTCAGGGCCGTCGATCCAAGCGACCGCCGCGCCGTGGCAGCGCACGTCATGCAGTGCTGGATCGCCTTCGGGCAGGAGGCTTCCACGGGCGCGCAGAACGAGCGTGTCGACGGCCGCGTCGAGTTCTTCGTCCGTGATGCCACGCATGTCGCAGGACTGGTTCGCACACGAGCGGCCACATGGGCGCTGGCAGCTCGTGAAGGAGAGCAGCGAAGTACTGCCATCGGCGAGCGGCGGCGCGATCCAAGGATGGGAGCCCGCGTAGAGGGCGAGCGACGGGATGCCAAAGGCCGAGGCCAAGTGCAAGCAGCCTGAGTCGGGGCCGACGTAGCACGTGGCTCCCGCGATGACCGCGGCGCTCTCTTCGGGCAGCAAAGTGCCGGCGAGCTGGATGGCCGCCGGGTGATCGACGACCTCGCCTTCGGCGCCGACGACAAGAACAGCGAGGCCGTGTCGGCACAGGCGTTCAGCGATGGCGCTGCCTTGCTGTGGCGTCAGCGACTTCGATGCCCAGCCGGCCTTGGTGTGGAGGACGGCATAGGGCGAGCGCAAAGCGAGCCGATCGAAGAGCGCTGCGCGCGCGTCGAGGGCGCGTGCCGGGAGCTGCACGACCGGCGCGCTGCCTCGTTGTTCGGGAAGGCCCGCGCGAGCCATGTAGAAGTCGGCGAGGCGAAGACCAGCGGCGTCGCAATACGTCACGTCGTCGAGGCGCGTCGACAAGAGGACGAAGCGGTCATAGGTGGGAGCGTCTTCGGGCCCGCTCGATCCGAAGAGGGCGCTGTGGATTGCGACTTCTTCGGCGAGCCGCTGGGCGCAGGTGCCGGTCGTGCGCACGCGGTCGACGGCGTCGTGACCAGCGAAGAGCCAGGCATGGGGAGCCTCGGTCAAGACGTCGATGCTCGCGTGAGGATGAGCCCTGGCGAAGGCATCGAGGGCCGCCGTCGCGAGGATGGCGTCGCCGAAGGTTCGCAGGATGACGAAGAGCACGCGCTCGCGCTGTTCCGAAGTCGCGAAGGTCGCCTGCGCCGGCCGCGATCGCGCGAGCAGCGATCGGTCGAAGGCGATCTGGCTGAAGGCGCGACCACGATCAGGCAGGGAGCTGATGCCACCAGCGACGACCCAGGTGTCGATCGGGCGTGCGATGCCGTGCTCGCTTAGGGCAGCCGTGAGGACGAGCGGCGTGAGGTAGGGCGAGGCGGCGAAGCGCGCGTCGGTGAGCACGCTGGTCTCGAGACAGAGCGCCGAGAGCGCCGCGTCTTCTCGGTCGAGCTCGAGGCCGTCGATGGCGACCGCGCGGGCGTGCACTGCCCCGCCCTTCCGTCCGTGCGCAGCGACGAGGTCCACGAGGCTCGAGCCTGTGGCGACCGTGCCCGGGGAGATGTGCAACGCGAGGGCTGAGCGCGCTTCGCGCGCGAGCCTCGCGAGGCGCATCGGATAGGTGAGCGGGCTTCGGTCCTCGATGATGCGCACGCTTTGGTGCAGGAGCGCGAGCTCGCGGAGGCGCGCGTAGTCCTCGATGGCTGGGCGCTTGCGCAGGAGGACGAGGGTCTCGTGCGGCATGCCGGCGAGCGAGGCCTCGGTGCTCTCGAGGGTGACGCGCAGTTTGCGGCTCTCGAGGTCGGCGTTGTCATCGACACCGGCGACGATGAGGACCGAGACCTGCGGAGCCGCCGCCGGGCCTTGCGATCGCAAGAAGTAGGATCGCCCTGCGCGCTTCCTGAGAATGACCTCGAAGCTGTCCTCGCTCTCGAAGCGCTCGGAGCGCACGACGTCGAGGTGGCCGAGGTCGCGGGCGAAGCCCTCGACGTCTTCCGGGACGTAGTCGTCCTTGTGGCCGGGGTTGGCGCCCTCGCAGCCGACGTTCGGATAGAAGTCTCGCAGCGGCAAGTAGAGGCTCAAATGCCCGCCGACTTTGAGGATGCGCGACCATTCTTCGAGGGCTTGGCGCGGATCCCACAAGTCTTCGAGGCAGTGCGATGAGTAGACCGCATCGAAGCTCTGGGCCGCGAAGAAGTAGAGGTCACGCACGTCGCCGATCCAGTCGTCGTCGTCGTACTTGAAGAAGTCGACCCCAACGGCGTCAGGCAGGATCTTGCATCCACCGTGGCCGAGGTCGGCGACGCGGCCCGCGAGGTAGGGGCGCAGACGTTCGCGACAACGCGTCGATTCGCCGATGTCGCGCCGCAGGATGCCGGGGGCGAGGCGCTCGAACTCGCGCTGCAGGTCCTGCAAGAGGAGGTCGCGCCGGAAGGCTGTCGATGAGCGCAGGACCTTGCAGCCCGGAAAGTCAGCACAGATCGCCGGGACTTGGTCGACACGCGCATCACCGCTCGCGGCGAAGAGAGTCGGGACCCCTGCCTCACGCGCGAGCTCGAGCGACGCTTCGCGCGTCGTCACGAAAAAGGACGCCTGCTCGAGGACCTCACGTCGCACGCCTTCGCTGCCCTCGCCGTCGACCCGCAGCGCGCGCCCGACGGGATAGCCATCCGCGACGCCAAGTTGAACGCAGGGAAGGGCGCTCGCCCAGACCGCTGCCCACCAGCCGCCGAAGCGGTCCATGGGGGCATCGCGCTCGGACTCGACCTCGATCGCGAAGTAGGGACGGAGCGCCGCTGAGACAGGCACGGAGATACTGCTCTTGTTTTCGGCCATGGCAACCTCGAAGCCTCCTTCCTATCGGAAGCTTCGGCGCCCGGCCTGAGCCGCTGTCGCGAGCTACGAACGCGGCTGCGCATGGGAGACGTCAGCGGCCGCCCTCACGAAGCTGCCGCGGTGATGGCGATTCTCGACATTGGGAAGAAGCGCGGGGTGAGGAGCTCCGCGCCGCAAGTCTCTATGAAAGAAGCGTTTGCGCGCCGCTGCACAGTGAAGTGAGGTCCGCGGCGTCGACGTCGTAAATTTTGCTTTCGAAGTCGTGAAACTTGTCCCGCGCCTTCATCTAAGACGGCGTGTTCCGCTTCGGCGTGAACCTACAATCCATAGGGCCTTTGCCGCCAGCCGTGCCCGCGAGGCGCGCCCGGTGGTGCAGCCAAAAAGAACTCGCACGAGGGTTCACGTCGAGAGGTGCTGAGCACGGTGTTCATCACCTCGGGGGCACGGCGTGAGCCCTCGGGCTTTTTTTGTGCCGCCCGCGGATTCACCAGCAGGACCGAGCGAGGCCCGCGCCCGCATGGCCCGCGCCAACGTCGCAATGCGATGTCGCCATGCGATCGACCGCAAAAAAAAGCCCGGCGCGTCACCGCGTGGGGCAGTGACGCGCCGGTCTACTCGCTTTGGCTTGGTGCCAGAAGCCGCTCGAGGCGACTTTCGGGCGAAGAAACATACGACGCGCGCCCACGAAAAACGGGAAAGTTCTCGGAGACGTGTTGTCGCGATGGTCGACGCCAGGGCTCGGACGACCAGGACCTTGCCTTTGTTCCGACTTGGTCGTGACTTCTTCGCTTGACGTCCGGCCAACGGAGCGATGGAGCTGCGGTTCTCGACCCGATCACTCGTGGCGAAGTGCCTCGACTGGGTCCATCTGGGCCGCGCGCCATGCCGGATAGATTCCGAAGAGCACGCCAACGCCGGCCGAGATCGAGAAGGCCAGGACCGCGAAGCTCGGCACGAAGATGGCCTTCATGCCCGAAGACGCTTCGACGATCATCGGGGCCGCGATGCCGAGGCCGACACCGAGGAGGCCGCCCGCGCAAGAGAGCACGACCGTCTCGACCAAGAACTGCGAGATGATGTGCGAGCGCTTCGCTCCGAGCGCACGCCGAATGCCGATCTCGCGCGTGCGCTCGGTGACTGTCGCGAGCATGACGTTCATGATGCCAATACCCGCGACGACGAGGGCCATCGAGGCGATCACGCCGAGGAAGATCTGCCAGATCTGCGCCTGCTCCTTGGCTGCCTGCAGCTTCTCGAGCGGCACGTCGATCACGTAGTCGCTTTGCTCGTGCAGGAGGCCCAAGAGTTGGCGGATCGAGGCCGCCGTCGCGACGACGTTGTCCTCGAGCACATTACCTTCGCCTTCGATCTGGACCTTGATCTCTTGCAGCTGCACGAGCTTGAACTCGCGCGAGCCCGCCGAGGTGCGGATCTCGAGCTCGCCGAAGTACTCGCGTGCGCTTTCGATCGGGATGACCGCGCCGTCGGCGTTGAGGCTGCCACTGGCGCCGCTGCTGTCCCCGTCGCGCGGGCCGTAGATCCCGACGACGCGGAAGCTCTTCTTGGCGATCAGCACGTCGGCGCCGATTGGGTTCTCGAAGGGGAAGAGTTCCCGCGCGGTGTGGCTTGCGAGGACGCAAACGTTGCGCGTGTAGCGGCTGTCGCTTTCGATGATGAAGCGCCCTTCGTAGAGCTTGACGCCGCTCACGTGGAGCCAGTCCGGCGTCGTGCCATAGACCGGCACGTTGGCCTGGTTCTCGCCTTGCGCCAGCGTCTTGTTGAGCTCGCGTACGGGCACGACGAGTCGCACGGCGGGCATGGTTTCGCGAACGATCTCGACTTCTTCGTACTCGAGGCCGTAGCGCTGTGGCGTCATCGAGTTCTGCTGCTGGGTCTCGAGCTCGGCGGGCTTGACCGAGCGCAGCAGGATGTTGTTCGAGCCGAGGGCGCGGATCTTCTGTTGGGCTTCGTAGCTCGCGCCTTCACCGACGGCGAGCATGCAGATGACGGCCGAGACGCCGATCGTGATGCCGAGCGTCGTCAAGAACGAGCGCAGCGGGTGCAACATCAAGTTCTTGATGCCGAGTCGAACGGTGCGCAGTGTCGAGGCTTGGATCATCGGGCGAGCGGGGCGTCTTCGTGGATCGCCGCTTCGTGGTTCTTGACGATGCGCTCGACCTTGCCGTCACGCAGGTGAAGGACGCGTCGTGCGCGGTCGGCGACGGACTGCCCGTGCGTGACCATGATGATGGTCTTGCCCTCGCTATGCAGGTCGTCGAGCAGACTCAGGATCTCCTGCTCGGTCCGCGAGTCGAGGTTGCCGGTCGCTTCGTCGGCGAGCAGGATCAAAGGGTCGTTCATCAGGGCGCGCGCGATCGCGACGCGCTGCTGCTGCCCGCCGCTCAGCTCGAGCGGTCGGTGGTCGAGACGCTCTTCGAGGCCGACCTTGGTCGCGTTCTCCACTGCGCGCGCGCGCGCGACCTGCGGGTCGATGTTCTGGTAGAAGAGCGGAACCTCGAGGTTCTCGAGGACCGTGAGCTGGGGGATGAGGTTGAACGACTGAAAGATGAAGCCGATGCGCTGGCCGCGAATCTCGCTGATCTCGTCATCATCGAGTTCGCCGACGGAAGTGCCGCCGAGGTAGTAGTGCCCACCCGTCGGGCGATCGAGGCAGCCAAGCATGTTGAGGAGCGTCGACTTGCCCGAACCCGAGCGACCCATGATGGCCCAGTACTCGCCACGGCGAATGTCGAGGTCGACGCCGTCGAGCGCACGCACGACCGTCTGGCCCATGACGTAGTGGCGCTCGACTTTGTCGAGGCGAACGAGGATCTCTTCGTCGGGCAGCGACTTGCTCGTGGTGCGCTGAGACTCAGCCGTCACGGCCTTGACCTCGTTGTCCGCCTTCGCCGCCACGACGGCCCGGGCCGCCGCCTTCTGGCGCGCCGCCGCCCTCGCCGCTCGGGCGACGCCCCGTGCGGGAACCGAAACCTTGCATCATCTCGCGCCACTTGGGACCGAGCTCAGGATCGGCTTCGATCTTGGCCCTGAGTTCGGCGTCGCGCATCAAGCTCATCGTGTTCTCGAGCTTGGCGGCATCTTCGGGGAAGCGCGCCTTCACCTCGTTGACGAAGGCTTGCATGCGCTGGCGGCGTTCTTGGCGAGCAGGGTCATCGGCCTGTGCACCCGCGGGGCGCTCGCCGCTTGGCCGCTCGCCCGTGGGGCCGCGCACGCCGGGGCTTGCCTCGCCGCCGCCGTTCGAGAGGCCGCCATTCGAGGGGACGCCGCCGTTCGAGGGGCCGCCGATGCTCTTGCGTCGTTCCGCGGCCTCGGCCTCGATGCGCTCCTTGTTGGCCTTCTCGGCGGCCTCGAGCTCGGCGTTCTCGGCCTCGAAGAGCGGACGCTTGACGCCAGGAGGCGTCGAGAGCCAGATCTTGTCGCCCGCGCTGATACCGCTCTTGATCTCGACGCGCCGTTCGTTCGAGAGACCCTTCTCGACGATGCGCGCTACGGGGCCGCTCGTGCTCTGAACCCAGACGTAGAGCACCTGGCCTGCGCGCTGCACGGCATGGACCGGCACGGTCAAGACGTTCTCGAGGTCGGCGACCTTGATCAGGGCCGTGGCCGAGACGCCCTCACGCAGCTCGGGGTGCGAGCCGAAGACCGAGATGTCCGTGCGGTACTCCTTGGTATCGCTGAACCACGAGTTGGACGAGTCGTGGACCTTGGCGACGCGCGTGACCTCGCCGTAGAAGGCCTTGTCCTGGACCGTCTGCACCTTGATCTCGACGCGCTGGCCTTCGGCGACCTTGGAGACGACCGACTCGGGGACGCTCGCGCGCAGGCGCATGGACGACACGTCGGGGAGCTTGATGATCTCTTGGCCTTCGCGCACTTCGGTGCCGAGGTCGATCGGCTCCTGCCGGCGGCGGTCACCGACCGTCGCGTAGACGATGAGGCCGTCCGCTGGCGCGTAGAGGGTGCCGAAGGCGATCTGCTCCTTGTACTTGTCGAACTTGGCCTTCTCGAGGTCGTACTCCTGAGTCTTGGAGTTGAAATCAGCCTCTTCTTGCGCGATGCGCGCTTCGCAGCGCAGCTCGGTGCGGCGCTCTTCGGCTTGGGCTTCCTTCACCTTGGCGACGAGCTCGCGCTCGCTCTTGAGGTGGGTGTAGCGGTCGAGGATGTGCAGGCGATTCTTGGCGAGCGTCAGCTGGTTCTCGGCCTTCTTGAGCGCGAGCTCGTCGGCCTCGAGGTCGTTGTCACTCACATACTTGTCGTTCCAGAGTTCCCTTGTCCACTTGAGCCGGTTCTGCGTGCGCTTGACTTCTTCTTGGGCGATCTCGATGTCCGCGCGTGCTGCGATGAGTTCTTGCACGCGGACCCCCATGGTCGCGTCGTCTTCGTTGTCGGTCGTGTTCGAAGTTGCGCTCTTCGCCGCCTTGCTTCCCGTAGCAGCACCTCCGCCACTGAGGACCTTCGACGGTACGACGCCGCGTCGCTCCATTTCGTCTTGGCCCAAGAACTTCTCGAGTTCGAGCTGGGCGAAGAGGACCTCGTTGCGAGCCGCTTCGATGTCCGACGCATTCTGGTTGCGCTGGATCTCGAGGTTCTTTTCGGCCGTGATGAGGGCGGCTTTGGCGCGCGAGACGCTGATGGCCTGGGTCTCGGAGCGATCGCGAATCGCGGAGACGTCGAGGTCGGCGATCTTTTCGCCTTTCTTGACGGTCTTACCTTCTTCTGCGAGCCAGAGGATGGTCGTGCGACCTTCGACGTTGCAGCGCACGACCTCGGACTTGGCGGCGTAGATCGTCGCCGAGGTCGTGACTTCGACCCGCAGCGAGCTCGGCTCGACGGTCATGAGGGAGGCGCTCGAGGTCTCGGCTGCCGGATTCTTCAGGAGCTTCGACCAGGTGAACCACGCACCGCCGAGGACGACGATGCTGGTGAGGGCAAGAGTGCTGGCTTTCATTTGTCTTCTCTGGCGTCGCCTCGTCGGCTCTCCGTCCGAGCGGCTTCGATGTCTCGAGCCTCGATCTCGGCTTCACTTGCATCGCTCGTCCAGCGTTCGAGGCCTGCAAAGTCGATCTCGAGGCCGGTCTCGCCGACATCGAGCAGCTCGAGGTCGCGCAAGAGGCGTAGCTTGTTGAGGACGTAATCTACCAGTGCGCTCGTCACGGCGTTCTGGGACTGGAGCCGCGCTTGCTCGGATTCGAGGTAGTCACGCGTGCTCGCACGACCGGCTTCGATGAGCTTGGTCGTGCTCTTGACGCGGTCGCTGGCGAGGTCCTCGGCCTTCTTTTGGATGCGGTAGCTGCGCCAACTCGCGCCGACATCGCGGAGTGCACGTCGAATCGCCGCCTTGATGTTGTCCTCGAGGTCATCGACCGAGCGCTTGGCGGCATCGCGCGCGATGATCGCCTGCCGATAGACGTTGCGCTGCGGAACCCGGTTGAGGGGAAGGTCGAGGTTCACGCCGACCGCCCATTCGTATTGCTTCCAATCGAAGTCGAAGGGCTTCTTGACGTCGGTGTTGCCGACATCGACGGCGCCGGTCAGGTCGAGGCCCGCCTGCAGGGCGTTGGCCGTGATGCCGATCTGGCGTTCGGCGTCGACCGCCGAACCGAGGACGTTCTGCCAGTCGAGGCGACGCTCGAAGGCTGTCGCGAGGGCTTCGCTCTCGCTGAGCGTGAGTTCCTTGACGCCGAGCTCACTCAGCTTCGTCAACACGCCAGCGTCGAGTTCGAGGTCGATCGCCATCGGCAAGCCGAGGCGGATCTTGAAGCGATCGATGAGCGTCGCGAGCTGGGCGCGCGCGTTGATCACTCGGTCCTGCGCGGCGAACTCCTGCTGCTCGGCCTGGTCGACTTCGAACTTCGGCGTCCGGCCTGCTTGCGCGAGCGCGTATTGCCGCGCCTTGTTCAGCTTGAGGCTCTCGAAGTTCCGGATCTGATTCTCGAGGTTGTTCTCCTGCTCGAGGATAGACATGTAGTCCTCGAGCATCGCCACCGCGAAGGTGCGCCGGAAGCGCTCATAGTCGCGCACCGCATAGACGACGTTGCGCTCGGCTTGGGTCAGCGGCTCGAGGGTCACCGTGCGGCCGAAGCCCGCCAGCAGCGGCTGCGTGATCGACAGGTTGAGCAGCGACGACGTGTTCCAGCCACCGCCGCTTGTGAAGGTCCTGAAGAAGGAGTTGACGAAGCCCCCGAGCACACGCGCGCCGCTCGCGAGGATCTGAGTGGCCGAAAGGTCGCTGCGCACGCTGCCGATCGCCGTGTCGTCGGCGACGCCGCCGACCTCGGCGAGGCTGCCGCCCGAAAAGATCGTCGAGTAGCGGTTGCGTTGGCCGGTCAACGCGAGGGCATTGTTGTAGAGGCGCTCCTTCTGGCTCTGGAAGTCACGGCTGTTTTCGGCCGCGATGCGCAAGGCCTCCTCGAGGCTCAAGTGCAGCTTGGGGGTCTCACCCTGCGCGATGTTTGCGAGCAGCTGGGCACGCAGCGATGCGCTCGCCGCCTCGACGCGAAAGGGGACGTCGGCGTCGGGGCCGAAGATCTTCTCACGCGTCTCGTCGAGGATCTCGTAGACCTCGGAGTCGGCCTCGCTGCGATACGCCTCGGCGCTGCAGCCAACGTGGACAGCGCATACGGCGGCCAGGAGCGCGCCTACGGTCGCTCGGCACGCCGGACGGCCCCAGTGGAGGCGCTGCTGCCGGTCAAGTCGCGCAGCGATCGCCTGTGGCTCGCGTGCAAGTCGGGGTGAGAGATATTCGAACTGCATCTGGGGGACGTGATGACGCGGAGGCTGCGAGGTCCAAGCGTGCCCGTGACCTCGGGAGGAACGAGGGGCATACCTACGGCCGGCGCCATCTGACTGCCAACCCCGCGTCGGTATTTCTAGCCGCCGCTTCTCGTTGGCGTCGCGCTTGCTTCAGAATCTCCTCATCATGTGGCTCCTCACCTCTGGTCCGACCCGCGAGCACTTGGACGATGTGCGCTTCCTGACGAACGCTTCGAGCGGACGCATGGGCTTCGCGCTCGCGCAAGAAGCGCGCAGTCGCGGCCACGCCGTCACGATTCTGCAGGGCCCGGTCGCCCTGAGTCCGCCGCCCGGCGTCCATGTGCTGCCGGTGACCAGCGCCGATGAGATGCTCGCTCGCGGCCTCGAGGTCCTGGGCCGTGGACCCGTCGACGTGATCCTCGGTGTCGCCGCCGTTTGCGACTTTCGCCCGGCCCGCAGGTTGACAGGCAAGCCTGGCAAGTCCGAAGTCCTCCGGCACATCGGCCTCGTCGAGAACCCTGACGTGCTGGCGA
>CALLZN010000139.1 GCA_937858895.1 uncultured bacterium
GCAGAATGCGTCGGCCGGGTGGCCGGGTGGACAGACTTTCCGGAATCTAGCTGCCGAGGTTTCTGGAACTCACATGCCGCATTTGCACGCAGCTTCCTCGTTGCCGTCGGCGCACCCTGCGTGCTCTACCTCCTGGTTCGCTTGCTCCTATTTGCTGCCGGCTGGGGGCAGTATCAGCAGGACGGCGATGCGATCGAGTGTCCCTCGAAGCGATACGCTGTCGTGCTGTCATCGTCTATCCAAAGGCGAAATTCGGTCTTGTGATGTTTGACCGCGAGACAGGAAAGCAAGGTGTCGTGGCAGGATGGACTGGCGGCGCCGCGTGGTTCAAGGCAATCGAGTCGACCGCCGACGATCGACTGCCGCACAGTACGCCGGCCGGTTGGAGAGAACTTTCCGGGATCTAGCTGCCGAAGTTGCTGGAACTCACAGATGTCTTAGTGCGTGTCGCGACGCATCCGGCCAGCCGCATCGAAAGTCAAGGCCACCTGCAAAACCTTGGTCAGGATACGCCTGAAGCGCGCCGGCTCCCGTTGGAAGACCACGACCGGCGAGCATGTGGTTCGGTTGCGCGCGCGCGCGCTCGCGCTCAGCGACCGCTGGGAGCCAGCAATGCTCGCGCTTCACGCAACTCGACGCTCTGCCATAAAGGTCGCCGCATGATGAACTCGTTGCTCAATAGCGGAGCCACACCCTCTACGACACCTTACTTAATAATGACAACGTCATTGCGAATCGGCAGCTCTAACCTACGCCCTCTCACAACGGCATAGAGTGTATCGACTTCAGCAGGTACTTCATATAACTTGTGGTCGCCCGGACCCCTCATCGCAGAGAGTCGTCCGGAACTGTCCACATAGCCGCTGCGGATGGACGGCGCGTATCCACATCGCCATTCCTCGTCACGCGCGACGATCGTCTCGGCGACGCCAATCTGTATACTCCGCAGGTCGACGTGAACCGATAGTGTCGGCTGCCTTGTCGCAACACATTCGACAACGCCACTCGATCTTAACACCCCCACAGCAATTAGATCCGGAGTCCTCTGGCACTGCATTACATAATCCCCATTCTTCGCCAAGCCGACTCCGCGCCGCCAGTCTACGCGAATATGGTTATTCGACCACTTCCATCCCGCAGCGACCAGAATACGCGATTCTGGGCGAAGACCACTGACTGATAATCTTCCGTGCACGATTTCCGGGTAAAATGGTGCCGTTATATTTGACGTAAGGCCAGAACTCACCTGAACAGGGCTTAAGCCCTCAATTGGCAACATGCCACTGTACAGCAAGTACTGACCAGGGACCAGGTTGCACCATAGCAATCTCTCGCCCAGCCTTACGGGATTGATATTCACTGCTGCATTATCGAGCGGAACTAGCGACCACTCGCCACCGGAATGCGACAGTATAACCTTTCCCAAGATTGGCGATAAATCGAGGCAATCATCGTCTTCGCAGGACAACCCTTGCAACGTGCATCCGTTAATCGTCGCCGATATCATACCCGCACCAGGTTCAATCAATGTCGTTGCGACACCTGCCGTCCTTCCTTCAAACGCTGTTCGCCCAGGTTGGCGCAGAACAAGGTGGGTGCCGGCTTCGGTGTGCGTCACAACCATTATTTTGGCCATTCGCGCAGCGTCGACAGGCGACAGAATTGCACGTGCGATCACAGCTTGGGAAGTCGATACATCAACTAGTGTATCCTTATAGCCATGCGCAGAGATAGACAATGCCATTCCCTGGTTAATTGCCCCCGGAACTCCGACGTACCAAGTAGCGTATCCGTAAATATCAGTACGAGAGCTGTTAACGACAATTTGGCGCCCTGGCCCAATGCTTATCAAGCTTTGCACCAGGGCATCAGAAATGCCCTCGCCGGAGCCACTGGAAGTAACTTGAACACGTTGAACGATGTGCTGATCGAAATTTAAATCAATGCGTTTGCCTCCGTCGCGACACTCATTTGGAGACATGATCAATGCGTCTCCGTCGCGACCCTGTCCGACCGCCGGGGCATATCCAATAGGCGACAGCACAGATACCTTGTAACTCTCAAACGGTCCAGGAATGCCTATAGCACCGCCCGCGTCAGCCTTCACAATGTATTGCAACGATGGCTCAAACATCATCGAGACACTCACCTCAGCGCCGTTGATCGGCCTGTCGCTTGACAAGACGCGAATAGTCGGCCATTCTTCGACAACAAGTCTCTCGTCCGAATCACCTGAATGGAAGATAACTCTCGACGCTCCAAATTTGGTGGTTGCGAACACTTTCACGTTTGGCGCCAAGTGTAGCATAACACGGCCGTCACTGCCCGTTATGCCGAGCAACCGACAGCGCGGCAGTGTGACAGCCCAAACCTGAGCTTCGCTGACAGGCATCCCGGTAGCAGAAATCGTACTAATATTAACAGCATTAGCAGGCTCAAGGTCGATAGCGCCCCTGCTAGACACAAGCTGCTCGACCTCGACACGCGACAGACTCCTTGAGACGTAGTCTTTGGCGGCCACCGTAACTCCGCCACTCCATATAGTATCCGAGGGAATGAAGAAGCCAGTCGACTCATAACACGGGAATTGCTTATCAGCTATTTGCAGCGTTGCCGACAGTTGTTTTCCAGTTACAGAGCACTCTACGTGGCCGGGCCATCCTGTAGATAGCGCAGGCATGGCAGGAGATAAGGGTTGAGCCTGTATACCAGTAGTCGTGCGCGTCACATCACCGCGATCGGACGATGAACGCGAATTTACAGCCTTACTTGGGCTCACGTCAACCGACCCCGTCCACCCCAAGCCGCTCGACATTGGCTGCTCTTCACCCGTGAACAACGCGAAGAACAAAGCGGCTGACAACGCCAGGCATACCAGCGAGGCCACTGCTACAAGTCGTCGACTACGCATCATGAAGGATTCCAATCACCCGCCTAGGTGTCCAACGAGCGCAGCCTGAACTAGTGCGTACCGCTCTTCGATCTGAGCTTCGAAGAGACGGTACCGTGGCCCGTTATGCCCCCCGCTTTCATCGTAGCGGGAGCCGCCATTTTGGGGGTTCCTATCCTGCGGGCAGGCGATGACTGCGCCCTACTAACGCGGACTAATCGGTTAGCGTGCCTGTCGTGACAGTTCCGAAGGCGACCGATGTTCGCGTAAAATTGAAGTCGCCATTGCCAGCACTGGTCAGCGTGATGAAACTAACCAGCGTGTTGTTCACGTACACATCCCACCGACTGCGCCCCGAATTCCAGATCCAATTGGCAATCGTAGTCCCGCCATCAGTGTGGTCAGCAAACGTTGACTGGCTAGGAAAAACTGTGCCATTTGACACTCCGCTTTCGGTCAGGTCGTAGGTTGTGCCCTGGACCAGCCCCTGCGCACTGGCAAATGAGCTGATGAGCAAAAACGCAGCAACCGATGCAACTTTGATCATGAGTCTTTCTCGGTTCTGTGCCTCTGGAAACATGAGCATCGACCCTACGCGTCAATTGCGAAGCCTGCAAGGTCCGGCGCCAAAATTTTCTCTATATCTTTCGTCGCGAGGGTCGGATCTTCGAACTGGCTCTCTACGATGGGAATGGCTCCGCTATCAAGCAACGAGCTCATCACGCGGCGACCTTTTCGGCGGAGCGTCGGGTTTCGTGAAGGGCGAGCATTGCTGGCTCCCAGCGGTCGCTCAGCGCGAGCGCGCGCAACCGAAGCACACGCTCGCCGGTCGTGGTCTTCCAACGGGAGCCGGCGCGCTTCATGCGTATCCCGACCAAGGTCTTGCAGGTGGCCTCGACGGCACCGCTTCCGATCAGCAGCCTGAGGCGCAGCGATCTCGCGAAGCACACGCGTTCTTTGTGGTTCTCGATGTAGGTGATGGCTTCGTGGACAGGCCGCTTCGAGTCGCACCAGCTCTGCTCGAGCCCAGAGCTGCGCAGTTCGGTGAGGATCTCCCCGGCGGCACTGTCCGCCAAGCGCAATTGGCCGCGCCAGCGTTTCAGCTCCGCCTGCGCGCGGCCCGCGCCGAAAATCATGTTCGCGGCCGGCGCCAACTTCTCGCGGGCATCAGGAGTTCGTGTGGGCTGCAGCAGCCGGGTAGAGATCGAGTCCGCCGAGATGGAACAGGATCGCATTGCGAAACCGCTCGCGATTTCGAAAGCCGCATGCCGCTTTCTTGACCCGCTGGATCTTCGAGTTGATCGACTCCGCTTTCGCGTTCGTCGCTCCATGGATGATGGCATTGAGGATGCCCCAAAGGTGGTCGCGAATCGTGCGAGCGGCCTTCTTGATGGCTTCGATCCGAGATCTCTGAGCCCAAGCCTTGCCATGCCGCCCAAGCCTTCTCCGCCCAGCCGCGCCGCACGTACTGCCACAGCTTGGTCGCGGCTTACTTGATTGCCCACGCCCTCGCTGTCCTGAGTCCAAGCTCGCGGAGGACATCAACGACGAACTTGCCGACACTGCCTAGCGTGTTGCCTCGTTTCAGCAAGATGTGCTTCGCGCCAGTGAGGCTGGTGTCGGCGACAAGGATCGTCGGAAACTGGCACGTGTCGAGATGGCGCCACTCTCGCGTGCGATGGTCATGCCGTGGACATGGCGCCACGCATGTTGGGCACCCGATCTCCGTCCCCTTCGCGGTGGCGACATGGACCCGCACGGGTCCGGCGGCGGTATCGAGTTCGACGCCGACGACGTTCCAAGGAGCCGTGAGACCAAGAACGGCGGCATTGAGGTCGCGATCGCGCATGTACTGAGCGTACTCAGTGCGCTCCCGGCTCCCCGCAGCTCCGTCACCTTCGATGTCGGCCGCACGCCGTACCTCGCCTTGGGCCGACGCCGAAGGGGGCGGTGCGCAGGGGAGCCCCCGGCAGCTCTAGATCCGAGGCTGAGGAGCACGGTGACCGGCAATTGCCCCCACAAGATCCTGGAGACCCCTGCCAGGGATGTCGGGGAGACCGCCGACTGCGAAGCCGCACTCACTCCTCGCTGCGGTTGCCGAAGAGCACGTAGGCCCAGTACAACAGCTGCAAGATCGAAGCAGCAGCAGCAGCCACATACGTCAGCGCCGCGGCGTCAAGCACCTTGCGCGCCCCGTCGTTCTCTTCACTCGTCGTATATCCACCGCGCTCGAGGGCCGCGATCGCGCGCTTCGAAGCATCGAACTCGACCGGCAGCGTCACCAGCGTGAAGACCGTGGCGCAGGCGAAGAGGCCGAGGCCAATGATGCCGAGCAGCATCGGGAAGCCGCCGGCGCCGCGGGCCGCGCCGAGCATGAGGGCTCCGAAGACGACCCAGATGCCGAGGTTCGAGCCGATCGAGGCGACCGGCACCCAGGCGGAGCGGAACTTCAGCGGGGCGTAGCCGGTCGCGTGCTGGATCGCGTGGCCAACCTCGTGGGCCGCAACGCCGAAGGCTGCCATGTTGCGCTGGTCGTAGACAGCCTCGCTGAGCCGCAGCACCTTGTGGGTCGGGTCGTAGTGGTCGCTGAGGTGGCCAGGCACGCGCTCGACCTTCACGTCGTGGATGCCGTTGTCCTGGAGAATGCGCCGTGCGACCTCGGCGCCCGTCAGCCCGGATCGCGTCGTGAACTGGCTGAACTTGGCGAAGGTCCCCTTGACGCGGGACGAAGCCCAAAGGCTGAGCAAGAGCCCAGCGCCCATGACGATCCAATAGAATGGGTCGGTGATCATCGAGTTCTCTTTCTCTCCTATGGCGCCCGCTATCGGCGCACGAGTCGGGCCTTTGAGCCCGCTGCAATAGCGAAGGCGATAGGCTGCCAGGGCAGAAGCGTCAAGGGAAGCCTTGTCCTCGCCACCGCCTCGCCGATGATGTCGCGTGCAGCGCCGCTCCGGCGCCGCACGACTCGGGGCTCACGGAAGACCGGTGCAAGCCCGGCGCGGGCCCGCCGCTGTGAGCGAGGACGAAACCGAGACGATGCCACGGCCGCGCAATGCTGCGCGGCTGGAAGGCCTCGGTGGAGGACGATTCGCAAGCCAGAAGACGCGCCTCGAGTCGGTCCAAAACCGCAAGACATCGAGGAAGACCTTGCTCCACAGTTGCCAACATCAGGCCATCGCGGCGACGCGATGTGGCCTTCTCGCGCTTTGCGCGCTCTCCGCAACCGCTGCCACCGCGGCCGTGGTGCGCACCCAGTCGAGCTTCGCGACCAAGGTCCACGCCTACCTGCCCGGGCCGGGCGTCGGCGTCGGCTTCGACGACCCGACGAAGGCGCTGGGCCCGCCGAACGGCGCCGGTCGCACGAGCGGCTCCCTCGACGTCGTGAGTCTCGGCGCGTCAGGGTCCTTGACCATAGGCTTCGATCGCCCGCTCACGAATGGCCCGGGCGCCGACTTCATCGTCTTCGAGAACGCCTTCATCGTCGGGCTCGAGACCGCGTGCTACGCGGAAGTCGCCTTCGTCGAGGTCAGCTCGAACGGCGTCGACTTCGCGCGCTTCGAAACGAGCTACGTCGGTCCGGCGACGGCGATCGGACCTTATGGGGCGCTGCTGCCCGGGACCTGGGGCGGGGTCGCGGGCACGACGCCGACCCTCGCCAACCCGACCACGCACCCAGAGATCGACCCGCGCGACCCAGCGCGCGCGGGCGGCGACGCCTTCGACCTCGAGGCGCTACGCGCCCACCCGCTCGCTCTGCGCGGCCTGCTCAATATCTACCGCGTCACGCACGTCCGAATCGTCGACATCGAGGACGGCAAGGAGCGCGATCGCAACGGCCGCCTCATCCGCGACCCCTCGATCGGCAGCGCGGACATCGAGGCCGTCTGCGGGCTGCACTTCTTCGGCACGAGCACGAGCACCCACCCGAGCATCGCGCTGAGCCTCGATGCGGGGCGGCGCATCCGCATCGAAATCGCGGACCCGAGGGGCCTCGCCACGCTCGACTTGCGCCGTCTGCACTTCTCGGCCCAGGGGGACGAAGTCGATACCTGGGGGCTCATTTCGCTGTGCCGCGTCGTGCAGGCCGACGCAACGCGCGTGAGCCTGGAGTCGAGCTTCGCTGTGCCGATCGGTATGGCCCTCGTGCTCGCGGCGAGCGCGCGCGATTCACAGGGTAAGCTCAGCGCGGCGACGTTGCACTTGCACTGATCGAGCTACCGTCCCTGCATAGGGTCGATTTTTTGCGATGGCTTCCAAGTCCCTTCGACGCGCGTGTCCGAAGCGTTGGGGTCGAAGCCGCTACGATCCGACAGCAGGACGTCGCCGTCCTGATTGACCCAGGCTTCTTTGTAGCCTTGAGGCAATTCGATCCGGCGGCCCTGCCATGGATCCGTCCACGTCTCGATACCGCCCAAGGCCTCACTCAGCGCGCGATGGCGCGCAGCGTTGGAAGCGGCCCGGTCGCGCTCCATTTCGGCTGCGATCTTGGCCATCTCGTCGCGATGCTCGTTGAGGGCGGCCGCGAGCTTGCGGGCCTCGACGATTTCAGCGTTGGCGCGACGCAAGAAGAGCTGGTAGGTGATGCGCCAACCAGCCTTCCACTCACTCGTGTATTCACCGCTCGCATACGTGCTCGCCGTCAAGCCCGCACGCTCGTCAATGAGACCCTTTCTTCCTTCGACCGTGTAGCAATGGGTGACGAACCAAGTTGTCGTGCCACGCGGATACACGAGGGCGAAGATCACCTCCTGCTCGACATCGCGCCCGCCTTCGTTCCACGCATAGCGCAGCGCGAACCCGCGAGCATCAGCTGGAGCACCCCATTCGCGCGCGGCCTGCGCAGCCAAGGCGGGAAGCTCACGAACGCGCACCGGCGGATGCTCCACGGCCTTTGCCAGCGTCTTCCCCCAGAAGCGGCGCACGAAGTCGGCCGGATCGTAAATTCTCGGTAGCACGATCATGCCCAAGTGACGTGAGCCGATCGGCATGACGTTTCCCTCGCTCCACGTAAAATGCCGGAAGGGCAACGACGCCATCGAAAATCCCTGCGCAGCGTCCGTGATTCGCCAGGCCGGGTTGACGAGCACGCTCTCATCCAAGCACCAATCCATGCGACCTTCGAAGCGCCAGTCCTTGGGCACGAGCATGGTCATCGCGACGCAATCGTGGATCATCGGATCTCGCACGGCGACGTGGCGGAGCAAGATCTTGTCACCTGCGGGGCGCCCCGCACTGACTACCCGCTTTGTCTCGGAAACGCGTGGTTTCACGACGCCACTGTCGATCGAAGCGGCGATGGCTGCCTGCTTCCTCGTCACGGCGCGAGCTTCTTCGTCGGTGACCTCGAGTTTGGCGAGATTGTCCTTCGCGATGGCATCGCCGCTTTCTGCAGCGATGCGCATGAAGGCGAGGCCTTCGATCACTTCTTCAGGTGAGCGGCGTTCGTTGAGCAGTAAGGCAGCGAAGGCGACTTGACCCGGAACGTTGCCGAGGTAGGCGGCACGCCGTAGGTACTTTCGCGCTGCTTCGATGTCTCGCTCGAGCGCTGCCTCGCCACCTTTAGCGCCATCGCGCCAGAGGACGCCGAGGTTGGCGAGCGCCGCGGCGTAATGTTGTGCAGCAGCTTTCTCGTACCAGATCAGTGCTTTCTGCGGGTCGATCGGAGTCCCGCGGCCGCGGTGGTGCATGAGGCCGATCATGTATTGGGCTTCTGCGAGCCCACGCTCGGCGGGCGACCGGAACGCAGCCAAGGCTTCGTCGAAGTGACCTTTGTCATAGAGTTGCAGCGCCGCGCTCAGTTCGCGATCTGCGACGGGGACTTGACTCATGGCAGGCGCAGCAAACAAGAGCGCGACGAGAACAGTAATGCACAAATAGCAATGCGTATGGTACATGGCAAACCTCGATCGGCGAGGAGCATAGCAAGCCATGCCGTGCATGGCAGGGCGAGCGAGAGCGCCCGCCAAGCGCTACAGTCACGGGATGCAGAGTCGGAAACTCAGATCGGGACCTCGCTGCGCATCGCTGCTGGCAGGCTCCCTCCTCGTCCTGTGCGCCGCGCTCGAGGCCCAGGGGCTCGGATCACCCGAGGCGGTCATCAAAGAAAAGGCCGACGTTGTCGGTCGCGCGCGGCAGCTCCTCGCGGCCAACAAGCCCGCGGAGGCCTCGACCTTGCTCGAGCCGCTCGCCAGCGAGCCGTCGACGGATTGGGAGGTCGTGACGCTCTACGGACTCTCCCTGCATCTCGAGGGTAAGGGTGAGACCGCGATCGAAGTGCTGGAGCGCGTGACGAGACCACAAAAAGTCTTCGTCCCGAGAGCGCGTCAGGCGCTCGCCCAGTACACGATCGCGCGCGCCTTGGCCAAGCTCGGGCGAGGGCGCGAGGCCATCGACGCCCTCGTCGTCGCGCGTTGGCTCGGCTTCGATGAGCGCGACCGCATGCTCGCGGACGCGGACTTCGAGGCCCTTCGCAAGGACCCGGACTTCTGGCGTCAAGTGCCGAAGCTCAAGTGCGGCGCCGAGCTCTTCGTCGAAGAAGTGCGCGTCCTCCACGACCTCCACGGCCAAACGAGCGGCGACCAGTTCGGCTGGATTGCGCGACGCATCGGCGACGTCGATGGCGATGGGGTCATCGACTTCGTGACGAGCGCGCCGACGTTCAGCAACGCCAAGAAGCAAGCTTGCGGGCGCATCTATGCCTACTCGAGCAAGAGCGGCGACCTGCTCTGGAGCTTCGACGGCGCCGCCGCAGGCGCGATGCTCGGCAACGGTGCGGCGGGCTGCGGAGATGTCGACGGCGACCGCGTGCCCGACGTGATCGTCGGATCGCCGGGCAGCAACAAGGCCCACGTGCTCGCGGGCAAGAACGGCCGCGTCGTCTTCGAGCTCGGAGCCGAAGGGCTCGACAAAGACGCCGGCTTTGGCACCAAGGTCTGCGCCGTCGAGGACCTCGACGGCGACGAGCGCCCCGAACTCTGTGTCGGCGTGCCGGGTTTGGGTCGTGTCGATGTCTTCTCGTCCACGGGCGGCGGGCTGCTCTTCAGCGTTGCGGCGCCCGAGGAAGCACGCGAAGGTCGCTTCGGCATGGCCCTCGATGGCTACATCGCGAGCACGGCCGGACACGCGCCGCTGCCTGGCGGTGGCTCGCGCCTCCTCGTCGTCGGCGCACCGCTCGCGATGCAGACGGGCCGCGCCTACGTCTACCGCCTCTCGTCGCAGGGCGCAGACTTGCAGTTCGCGATCGAAGGCGACACGACGTCGAAGAACGTCGGCCACTACTTCGTCGCGATCCTGCGCGACTGCGACGGCGACGGCGTGGAAGACGTCTTCGCTTCGGACTGGCAGAACTCGGGCGCTGCGCCCGGCGCTGGGCGCGTCTTCGTCCACTCGGGCAAGACCGGCAAGGCCATCCTGCTCGTCGATGGCCAGCAACCGGGCGAGGGCTTCGGCACTTCGATGTCCCAGGCCGGCGACGTCGATGGCGACGGTTGCAGCGACCTCATCGTCGGCGCTTGGCAGAACCGGGCGGGTGCGCGCTCGGGCGGGCGTTGCACCCTGCACTCGGGCAAAGACGGCGGACTCCTCGCGATCTACACCTGTCGAGAGGCCGGCGACACCTTTGGCTTCGACGCCCAAGGGATCGGCGATGTGGACGGTGACGGCGCCGTCGACTTCGTTTGCACGTCGGCGTGGAGCGGCGCCAAGGGGCCACGCACAGGCAGGGTGCTGATCCTGGCAGGGCCGAAGTTCGAGAAGCGCTGACCTCACGCATTTTTCAATTATGTTGTCGAGTGGCAGCCTGGTCGGGCGACGTGGCCTTGTCCCCTCACCACAACGATCCTCGGCGACCATGCCGAGTCGAAAGGAAGCAACACAATGAGATTCCTCCTCCTGATCTACGCCGACGAAGGCGCCGAAGCGACGATGTCCGAAGCCGAGATGGGCGCGATCTTGCAGAAGCACATGGACTTCGCCACCGAGGCAGCGGCGGCCGGCATGGCGCTCAGTGGCGAGCGCCTCCAGCCGACCTCGACCGCGACGACGCTGCGCGCGCGCGGCGGCAAGGTCGAAGTGCACGATGGCCCCTTCACCGAGACCAAGGAGGCGCTCGGCGGCTACTACATTATCGACGTCGCCGGACTCGACGAGGCCATCGCTTGGGCACGCAAGCTGCCGCAGTATGGGTCGATCGAGATCCGCCCGATCTGGGAGATGGGCGCCTGACCTCGACGAGTCGCACGTGATGCCAGCGAGCAGCGACGAGGCGCGCGCCCTCGAGCTCGTGCTCGAGCAGGAGCACGGCGCCATCCTCGCCCACCTCGTGCGCAGCACGGACGGCGACTTCGCGAGCGCCGAGGACGCCCTCCAGGAAGCGTGCGCGCAAGCGCTCACGACCTGGGGCGTCGAAGGCTTGCCCGCGAAGCCCGCTGCCTGGCTCCAACTCGTCGCCAAGCGCCGGCTCAGCGACCTCACGCGACAGCACAGGCGAGCCGAGCGTTCTCGCCAGGCGGACGTCGAGCTCGATGCGCTCGCGGCGCGGCAAGGTGCAGTCATCGAGGCCGACATCGTCGACGACACGCTGCCGCTGCTCTTCGCCTGTTGCCACCCAGCCCTCGCCGAGAACGCCCGCGTCGCGCTGATTCTCAACGCGCTCTGTGGCATGACGGCGGCGCGCATCGCGCGAGCTTTTCTCTCGAGCGAGGCGACGATCGCCCAGCGCCTGTTGCGCGCCAAGAACAAGATCAAGGCCAGCGGGATCGCCATCGCCGTGCCCGCTGCGATCGATGCAGAACAAGCACACGGCACCCGCCTACTCGCCGTCCTGCGCGCGCTCTACTTGCTCTTCAACGAGGGCTACGCGACGTCCAGCGGCAAGGAGCACATCGCGACGCAAGTCTGCGAGCACGCGATCCTGTGGACCACGCGCGTCGTGGACGCCTTCGAGGAAGCCGCCGAAGCCAAGGGCTTGCTCGCGCTCATGCGCTTCCAGCACGCTCGCCGCGATGCTCGCATCGCCGGCGACGGTTCCGTCGTGCTGCTGCGCGACCAGGATCGCACGGCTTGGCGGCACGACGAGATCGAGGAAGCTGCGCGCATCCTCGACAGCGCGGCGCGCATGTTCCAGGCCGGAAGCTACCAGATCCAAGCGGCGATCGCCTACGCGCACGCGAGCGCAGCGAGCTTCGGCGAGACCGACTGGGCGACGATCACGCGGCTCTACGACCGCTTGCTGAGCTTCGAAGACAGCCCGGTCATCCGGCTCAATCGCTGCGCTGCGGTCTTCGCGAGCGGCGACGCGAAGCGCGCTTCGGCCCTCCTCGACGAACTCGAAGCGGACGGACGTCTCGGCGCCTACTCGTACTACTGGGCGACGCGCGGCGAGATCTGCCTCAGCAGCGGCCGGCTCGAGGAGGCGAGGCGTGCCTTCGTCCACGCAGGGTCGCTCACGGAGAACGAGGCCGAGCGTCGCTTTCTTCTGGGCCGGGCTGTCGCTGCCGGGGCGCCTTGAGCTTCGCTCAGCGCGGCGCGTACTTTTGCAGCTTGCGCTGCAACGAGCGGCGGTGGATGCCGAGCTGACGCGCGGCCTCGGAGATGTTGCCGCCGCAGTCGGAGAGGACACGGTTGATGTGCTCCCACTCAGCGCGCGCGAGGCTCGGGGGGTCGTAGCGCGGCTTGCCTGGCGTCAGCGGGTGCTCGTCATCGCGGCGGAAGGCGTTGAGCACGTCGTCGGCATCGGCGGGCTTGGCGAGGTAGCTCGTGGCGCCGAGCTTCATCGCATCGACCGCGGTCGCGATGCTGCCGTAGCCGGTCAACACGATGACCTTGGTCGTGTCGTCGATCGCCTTGAGCGCTTGCACGACTTCGAGACCCGAGTGCTTGGGCATCTTGAGGTCGACGACGGCGCGCTCGGGCGAGTCTTCGCGCGCGAGCGCAACGGCCTCGTCGAGGTCGCTCGCTTGCCGCACCTCGTAGCCACGGGCCTCGAGGGCGCGCGCGAGACGGTTCCTGAACACCTGGTCGTCGTCGACGAGGAGAATGCTCTCGGGATGGTCGTTGTTGGAAGGTCCGGTCATGGATCGTGCTTCAGGTATCAAGTCGTTCGCGTGCGCCGCTTTGCAGCGCGTTCATCAAGTGTAGGGCGTTTCGCCGCTCGGAGCACCAAGCGCCGGGATTTCGATGCTCACGAGGGTCCCGCGCCCAGGGCTCGAGTCGATCCAGAGCGCCCCGCCGAGGCGCTCGACGACCGTGCGCGCGAGGAAGATCCCGAGGCCCGTGCCAGCTCCTACCTCCTTGGTCGTGAAGAAGGGCGTGCCGACGCGCTCGAGCGTATCGGCTTCCATCCCGGCGCCGCTGTCTTTGACGAGGATGCGGAGGCCATCGGCGTCGGCGAGCATGGCGGCTTCGGCCACGAGGTCGACCTGCTGGTCCGCGGCGGAGGCATCGAGGGCGTTCTGCACGATGCCGCGCAGGGCCTGGCTCAAGGCGATGTGCGGCAGCGAAAAGCGCTGCTGCGCGACGCCATCTGCCACGGTGACACGGACGCGATCGCGGGCGGGCAGCTCGGCGACGATCTCTTCGAAAAGTGCCGTGAGCGTCGTCGGCACGAGGGCCTCGCCTGCGCTCTCGCCCGCGTCGGCCGACATGCGATCGAGGATGCGGCGACAACGCTTCACCTCTTCACGGATCAAGCGCGTGTCCTCGAGCATTGTCGAAGGGACGCCGGGCGTGCTCGCGTCGCGCTCGAGCTCTTTGGCGATCACCGCGATCGTAGACAACGGCGAACTCAACTCGTGCGCTGCGCCAGCAGCGAGCGTCGCCATCGCCTCGAGCCGTTGGCCCTTCGCGTGGCGCTGACGCATGACGAGCAGCTCCTGCTCGAGGCGCGCAAGCTCCACGAAGACGCGCGAAAAAAAGTACAGCAGGATGCCCGACGCCGTCACAAACGCCACGAACATGCCGACAAGGTGCAGCTCCCAGGCTTGCACGAGGCTCTCGTAGGTCGCGGGTGCGCGCCCCGAAGCGATCATCTTCTCGAGCGGCTCGGCACCAAAGAAAAGGCCGGCGTAGCAAAAGCACGCGACGATGCCGTGGATCCAACCCCAAATCGGGCGCAGCACGACCGCCGACAACGTGCAGTTGACGATGAAGAAGATCGTGAAGGGATTGGAGGCACCGCCAGTGACATAGAGCAGGCCCGTCAACAAAAAGAGGTCGAGCGTCATGATCGACCCGATCAAGAACTCTCCGCTCGTCTCCAAGTTGTCCCAGGCGCCGCTGCGGGTGCTGCGCCGAAACCACCAGACGAGGCCCACGTTGCTGGTCGCGGCGATCACGATGATCCCGAGCAACTGAACGCGCGGGAGGTCGACGCGCAACAAGTAGTGCACGACCGCGACCGCGAGCATCTGCCCGAGCACGGCGGCCCAGCGCAGCTTCAAGAGCCACGAGAAGTTGAGCGTGATGCGCGCGCGCTTGACGGAGGCGAGCGCTTGCTCGAGGCTCCGCGCATCGTGGACTTCGATGCGCTTCTGCATCAACGCCTCATCCGTTGGCGACCTCGAGGGCGATCCACATGACGATCCAAACGAGCCCCAAGAAGTGCCAATACTGAGTCGTCAATCGTAAGAACTCCGAGCGCCCATCGATGAGGCGGAGCCGCTTGGACTCTTCGCGACGCTTGACGATGTGGAGCAGCACGACGCCCGCGAGGACGTGGAGGGCGTGGACCGCCGTCAACATGTAAAAGGAGAAGGCGTAGAGCGTCGGAGCGTTCGGCGGTAATCCTTGCACCGTCCACTGGATCCAAGCAGCAGCCTGCGCCACGCAGAAGGCGATGCCCGCGAAGTATGCCCAACGCACGCGCTGAGCGCGCCGCACTGGCATGCCGCGATAAGCCGCCTCACAAAGCACGCTGACGAGCAACAGCAAGGCCGCGCTCAACCACAGGACCATCGGCAGCCCCGGCATGCCGTCTTCGCGCCAGGTCTCGGCGCGCGTGCGAATCGTCACGAAGGCGACGAGGCAGGCGACGAACAGCGACGCGATCGACAAGAGCGCGAGTTTGAACGCGAAGCGCCCAGCCCTCACGTCGCTCGGCTGCGGACCCAACGGCGCGCGCGGACCTCCAGGTCCACCGCTCTGCTCGCGCAGGAAGCCGAAGGTCCAGAACATCAAAGGGTCGTGCTCGCGATCAGTTCTTGGGGTTCAAGATCTTGTAGTTCTCGATCTGTCCCTGCTGCGCATTCGTGTCGAGCAGCGAGAGCCCGAAGAAGAGGAAGACGAAGACCATCGTCGCCGCCACCATGAAGGTGTGGAAGGGCTTGTCGTAGAGCAAGTGCATGAAGAAGAGCAGCACCGCGACCGCCTTGAGCGTCGCGATGCCCATCGCGACCCACATGTCGAGGAAGCCGAGGTGGAACTGAGCGCTGAAGACGGTCAAGCCCGTCATCACGACGAGCAAGAGCCATACGCCAACGAGAACGCTCTTCGGCATGACGTGGGCGTGGACCTGCCCGTCATCCGCGTGTTCGTGAGAGTCGTGCCCCATGTTATTGGCTCCGATATGCAGTGAAAATCCGTGGCGTCTCAGTGAATGAGATACAGGAGCGGGAAGAGGTAGATCCAGATCAAGTCGACAAGGTGCCAATAGAGCGCCGAGTAGTCGACCGCCGCGAAATTCGAAGGCCCGAAGTGCCCCTTCATCGCTCGCAGCAAGACCCAGAAGAAGACCGCGATCCCAACGAGCACGTGAAAGGCGTGGAGCCCGGTCATGCAGAAGTAGATACCGAAGAAGGTCGCGGCGTTCTCAGGCTCGGGCAAGCGTGCCTCCGTCGCGTGCGCATCCGCTGCTGCCTCGCTCGTCACCGCTGTCGCCGCGGTCTCGTGCTTGGCCGCGCCGCCATGCTCCTGTGCGTGCCGTGCCTCGCGCTCGGCCTCGTGCACGTAGAGTTTGCCAGGCAACAAGCCTTCGTGGATCTTGTGGTTGTACTCGACCGCCTTGATCCCCATGAAGGCGAAGGCGCAGAGGATCGTCAACGCCAAGTTGATCTTGAGCCAACCCTGCTGGTTGAGCTGGGCATTGCGCACCGCCCAAGCCGCCGTGAGGGAGCTACAAATCAGCACGATCGTGTTGATCGCCCCCCACTTCACGTCGAGGAACTGCGCCCCGTAGGTGAAGATCTCCGGGTGTAGGTAGCGGTAGACGACGTAAGCGCAGAAGAGCCCGCTGAAGAAGAGGATTTCGGTCAGCAGGAAGGTCCAGATGCCGAACTTGCCGCTCTCGAACTGCTGCGCTGGCGTGTCGAAGTGGTGCGCGAGGTTCGGATCGTGGTGGTCGTGCCCGTGCGCTGCGTGGCTGGCCGGTGCGTCGTGTGTTGCTGTCATGCTTCTCACCAACCTCAGTGGGCTCGGCCGTGGGCCGAGGCCTTCTTGCGCGCTTCTTCGAAGGCGGCCTTCGCCTTCGCGCTCGGAACGTAACCAACCTCTGGGCTACCGCCCCACTCGACGAGCTCCATGTCGTAGGGGTCGCGGCCCGGGACGTCCTCGTCGAAGTTGTAGTGCGACGGCGGCGACGAGGCGACCCACTCGAGGCCCGGCGAGCCCCACGGGTTGGCCGGCGCCTTCTTGCCGTTGCGCAGCGAGGACAGCAGGTTGAGGGCCGCGATCAGGATCGAACCACCGAGCACGAAGGCCCCGACCGTCGACCACTGGTGGTAGATCTGGAACTGCGGCAGGTAGTCGAAGTAGCGCCGCGGCATGCCCTGCGACCCGGCAATGAACTGCGGGAAGAAGGTCAGGTTGAAGCCAATGAAGACCCCGACCGCGGCGATGCGACCCCAGAACTCGTTGTACATCCGGCCGAACATCTTGGGCCACCAGTAGTAGAGCGCGCCGAGGAAGGCCACGAAGGTGCCGCCCATCATCACATAGTGAAAGTGGGCGACGACGAAGTAGGTGTCGTGCAACGGGATATCGACCGACAAGGTGCCGAGGAAGAGACCCGTCAAGCCACCGATCGAGAAGAGCAGCAAGAACGACAGCGCGTGCATCATCGGCGTCGCGAGGCTGATCGAGCCCTTGTACATCGTCGTCAGCCAGTTGAAGACCTTGACGGCCGACGGGATCGACACCGAGAAGGTCAAGAGGCTGAAGACCATGTTCGCGACCGGCGACTGCGTCGTGAACATGTGGTGTCCCCAAACGAGGAAGCCGAAGATCGCGATCGCAATGCTCGAATATGCGATGAACGAGTAGCTGAAGGGCCGCTTGTGGCTGAAGGTCGTGATCAGCTCGGAGATGACCCCCATCGCCGGCAGAATCATGATGTAGACGGCCGGGTGGCTGTAGAACCAGAAGAAGTGCTGGAAGAGCACCGGGACCCCACCCATCGACGGCGTGAAGAAGCCGACTTCGAGCGTGCGCTCGGCAATCAACATGAGCAACGTGATACCGAGCACCGGCGTCGCGAGGACCTGGATCACCGCGGTCGCATAGAAGGCCCAGAGCGACAGTGGCATCTGGAACCATCCCATGCCCTCAGGGCGCATCTTCTGGATCGTAACGATGAAGTTGATGCCCGTCGCGATCGAGCTGAAGCCGAGGATGAAGGCCCCCATCACCGACAGAACGACCGCCGAACTCGTCGTCGTCGAGTAGGGCGGATAGAGCGTCCAGCCCGTATCGAGGCCGCCGAAGCCGAGCGCCATCACGAAGAAGACCGCCCCCGTCACCCACAAGTACCAACTCGTGAGGTTGAGCTTGGGGAAGGCCACGTCTTTGGCGCCGAGCATCATCGGGATCACGAAGTTCCCGAGCGCAGCCGGGATGCCCGGAATGATGAAGAGGAAAACCATCATCGCGCCGTGCAGCGTGAAGAGCTGGTTGTAAGTCGACGGGCTCACGAGCTGCTCGCCAGGGGCGAAGAGCTCGGCGCGGATCACGAGCGCCATCAACCCCGCCGCCGTGAAGGCGAAGGTGATGCAGATCAGGTACATGAGCCCGATGCGCTTGTGGTCGAGGGTCCCGAGCCAGGACTTGATGCCTGACGCGCAGGTCAAGTAGTTCTCGGGACCGTGGTCGCCGCTCTGAGCGGTCTTGTCGATGACGCTGGTGCTGGTCATGGTCGTTGCTCTCTTCGCTCGGCGTTCCCGTTCAGTTCTTGCTCGCGTCCAGGAGGTACTCGATCAAGAAGTTGATCTCTTTGTCCGCCATGCGGCCCTTGTAGCTCGGCATGACAGGTTCGAAGCCCTCGACGATCTTGGCCTTCGGATCGAGGACCGACTCGCGGATGTAGTTGGCGTCCGTCACGAGCTTCGAGCCATCCGTGAAGGCGCGCTCGCGGCCGATGGCACCCTTGAGCGAGGGCCCGATGCCGTTCACGCCCGTTACGTTGTGACACTGCGTGCAACCCTTGGACTCGAAGACGAGCTTGCCCGCGGCAATCGGCTCAAGCCCCTTGTAGGGGTCGTAGGACTCGAGCCAGGCGTCGAAGGCCGCCTGGTCCTCGTAGACGTAAACCTTGGCGCGCATGCGCGAGTGTTCGTCGCCGCAATACTCGGCGCACTGCAGCCAATACTCGCCCGGCAAGTTTGGCTCGAACCACATCTCGTTGATGCGCCCAGGCACGATGTCCATCTTCGCGCGGAACGTGTTGACGTAGAAGGCATGCAAGACGTCGAGCGAGTTCATCGACAAGACGACCTTGGCTCCCGCCGGCACGTGCAAATCGGGTGTGACAGCGCCGTTCGAATACGTGAAATCCCAGCTCCACTTCTGTGCATTGACGATCACGCGCATCGCGTCGCCGGACTTGGGGTTCGTGCGCATCTCCATGAAACCACGGAAACCCTCGAACCACATCCAGCCAACGATCGCGAGCGGAATGGCGCACCAGGTGATCTCGAGGAACCAGTTGTGCGTCGGTCCGCCTGTCTCCTGCGTCGGGCTCTTGCGGTGGTACTTGACCACGAAGAAGAGCGTCAACGCCGTGATCAGGACGAAGAAGAAGATGCAGACATACAAGATGCCGTAGAAGAGCCAATCGACCCCAGGTGCGAAGGTCGACGCCTGCTCGGGCATCCAAATGTCCTTCTTGTCCTGCGGCAGTGCCGCCGACGCGAGGAGCATGTTCATGTTCAGCAAAGTCATGGAAGCAACCTCATCCCGGGCAAACTCAGTCAGGCCGCACGGCGCGCTCCGCAGCCGAACGCTTGCGGAACCCGAAAAACAGGAAAGCCAAGAAGGCGACCGTCAAGAGGCCGCCGATGCGCATGAGACGCCAGAGCGCGGGCGTGTAGCGCCCGGTCTCGCTGTCGTAGGAGAAGCACCAGAGGAAGACCTTGTCAGCCGTAGAGCCGACCTCACCGCGACCCGCCTCGACGATCGAAAGTCGCAGCGTGCTCTCGGGGAACTGGATGCCGTAGAGATAGCGTGTGATCACGCCTTCGGGGCTCGCGAGCATGAGGCAGGCGAGATGCGAGTAGTCGCCGGTCTTCGGGTCCTTGCGGTAGCCGAAGCCCAGCGCATCCGCGAGTAGCTTGACGTTGCCCTTCTCTCCCGGCGTCGCCCGCAACCAATGCCAGGCCGACTCACCGCGCGCGTCACCCCACGATGCGAGGTGGGCACGCTTGACGTCCTGGGCGCGCATGCGGGTCTCTTCGGGATCGAGGCTCACCGTCACGACCTCGAAGTCTTGCCCTGCTGCGAGCTTCAGGTCCTTCAAAGCATCGATGAAGCCCGTGAGCTGCAGCTTGCAGAGCATCGGGCAGTCGGCGTAGTTCATCGTCAAGATGACCGGGTGGCCCTTGCCGAAGAAGTCACCGAGCTTGGTCGGCCGCCCGCGGTCATCGATGAACTGCAAGTCCAGGGGCAGCTTGTCGCCGAGCTTCTCGACGATCTTGACGCCCTTGCTCATTTCAGCTTCGACGTTCTGCTGGGCGGTAGCCGCTCCAGCGAGCGTCAGCGGCGCGACAGTAAGGAGCAACGCCAAGGCCGTGCAAGTCGAAACAGAACTCGAGCCACGCCTGACGACGTCGCGTCGCCGGCTTGCCTCTCGCAGTGTTTCATGCACGGTTGGCTTCACGGGTCACTTCTGCTTGCGCTCTTCGAGGACCAGTTGGGCCGCTCGCGAGACGGGGATGACCGCGTGGGTCTTCTGTTCGTTGGCCCAACGGAGCGCTTCGGCTTCGTTCGCCCAGGCTGCCCGCGCGTTGCGCACCATCGACGCGTCGCCGGCCGGGTTGTCACGGTTGACCACGGTGTGGCTCCATGAGTAGGCGGCGTCGGTCGCGATGATGATCAATGCCAAGAAAATGACGCTGACCAAGGTGATGAGCGTGATGAGCCTCGTGTTGACGTTGTCCTTTGCGGCGGTCATCGGGACCTCACATGTTCTCGAAGGCCAGGGATTCGCCGAGCAGCGGGTCGCGCTCGGGGACGAGGGGGGCCTGC
>CALLZN010000140.1 GCA_937858895.1 uncultured bacterium
AGTACTCCGCGTAGCCGAGTTTGGTTCCGAACATGTCCATCGTCCTTGCATCATAGCCGCCTCGTGCCGCTGGCGCTCGGTCGCCAAGCCTGGCCAGCGACCGTCCGCGACAGCGTTGCCGCGCCTCTGTATCGCGTGAGTTGCTCACACGTGTCGGGATTAGCCTCGTCTTCGTCGAGCAAGCGACCGAAATCGTCGAGGCGTCCGAAGCGTCAGGCCCAGACGCGCGCGAGCTCGATTTCGACTTCCGGCAGCACGTGGAGGCGCAACTTCTCTCGTGCGTTCGCGATGAGTTCGTACCGCCCGTCGACCAGCGCGTGTTGCAAGACGACGCGGTCGGCCGTGTCGACGATGCAGTATTCGCGGACACCGCTCTTCTCGTAGAGCGCGAACTTGCGCTCACGATCGTGCTTTTCCGTGCTGGCGGACAGAATCTCGACGACGAGATCGGGCGCACCGACGATGCGCGACTTGGTGATCACGTCCATGTTGTCTTCGAGCACGACGACGATGTCGGGTTGAACGATGTCGTGGTCGGCGAGTTCGACATCGAGCGGCGAGGCCATCACGCGCCCGAGCCCAGGGCTATCGATCGCTTGCCAAAGCAGTGCGTTGAGTGCCGACGAGACACTCTGGTGCCGCGGAGTCGGAGCGGGGTTCACGAAGTGCACCCCGTCGATGACTTCATGGCGCAACCCGTCCTCGGGGATCGTGCAGTATTCCGCGTAGCCGAGCTTGGTTCCGAACATGTCCATGGTCCTCGCATGATAGTCGCCTCGGGCCGCTTGCGGAGGGGCGCCAAACCTGACCGGCGACCGTTAGCGACAGCGTCGCCGCGCCTCTGTATCGCGCGAGTCGCCCACACGTGTCGGTCGAAACCGTCGCCGCGCCCCTACCAGGCCAAGACGCGTACAGGCTCGACCGTCACACCCGCGAGCGCGCAGCTGGCGCTTCACGCCCCGCGCAGGGCGCGCGGGAAGAGCACATGGTTCTCGAGGTGCACATGCCGCATCAGTTCCATCTCGAAGTCCGCGAGCCCGAGGTAGAGCGCGCGCCAGGTGCCGCAGGCCTCTTCCGGCGGCACGAAGTCCTTCGTGAGCGCGCGCACGCGCTCGAGGTTGGCCGCGTGGTCTTCATGTTCGGCCTCCATGACGCGAATCGGCGCGTTGGCATCAGCTCCGCGTCCGGCGCGCAGCATCGGGAAGAGAATCTGCTCCTCCTTTTGCATGTGCTGCTCGAGTTCTTCGCGCATCGTCGCGACGAGTGCCGCGAGGCCATTCGGGCAGCTCGCTTTGTCGCCGTGCACGGCTTCGACTCGCTGGGCCATCTCGACGAGGCGCACGATCTCTTGCCGATGCCCGTTGTGGTACTGAGCGACGATGAAGTCGATGAGCTCGGGCAGCGGCTCGTCTTGCCAGCCGCTCGGCGCGGGGTCGCGATCGCCGTCACGATCGACCTCGGCGCGCAGCTCGCGGAGGACCTGCTCGAGGTCCAAGCCCTTCTTCGCGCAGGCGTCCTTCAGCGAGATGGCGCCGTGGCAGCAGAAGTCGAGGCCATAGCGGTGGAAGACGCGCGACGCGCCCGCGTGGCGCGTCGCCAAGTCTGCTAGGTGGTCGGAGGCGTCGATGCGGACGGTCGGATTCGTGGATGGCTGCATGTTCTCGGTTTCCTTGGTGCTTGTGTCTTGCTTCGCCGGGTGCATAGCACGCGTCGTGCCGGCCGTGGCAGCGCGGTAGCACGCGCCCGCGCGGGCTGGCGTTGTCGTTTTTGCAGCGCATACATGCTGCTGGAATGACAACATGTTGTCGACATGACATCGGACTCCGACAGCAGCCTGCTCTTCCGCTTGGCGGTCGCGATGACGACTTCGTTGTCGGTGCGCGACCGGGCCGAGCGTCTCGCCGTGAGCGTGCACCAAGCCCTGCCCTGCGACGCCGTTTGCCTCCTGCTCGTCGAAGCGCAAGAGCTGCGACCCATCGCGGCCGTCGGCCTTGCGCCTGACTTGCTCGGGCATCGCTTTCGGCGCAGCGACGAGCCGCGCTTGGACATCGCCTGCGCGGCGTCGGGGCCTGTGCGCTTCCCGGCCGAATGCGACTTGCGCGACCCCTATGACGGCTTCGTCCTCGGGGTCGACAGCCTCACGGGCCGCGTGCACTCCTGCCTCGCTTGTCCGTTGCGCGTCGACGATCGCCTCCTCGGCGTCCTTACGCTGGACGCGCTCTCGCCGGATCGCTTCGACGCCATCGATGACGCCTTCCTCGAAGCTCTCGCTGCTCTGACCGCGGCCGCGCTGCAGACGAGCGAGCTCATCGCGACCCTCGAGCAGAGCGCAAAGCGCCAGGGCTTCGTCGCCCGCGACCTCGTCCGCGACGAGCTCGACCGCCAAGGCGGCATCTTGGTCGGCAACAGCGCGGCCATGACCAAGCTGCGGGACGAAGTGCAGCTCATCGCCCGTTCGCAGTTTCCCGTGCTCGTGACCGGCGAGACTGGCGTCGGCAAGGAGCTCATCGTCCGCACCTTGCACGCCCAGTCTTCGCGGCGCGACCAGGTCCTCGTCTATGTGAACTGTGCAGCGCTCCCCGAGTCGATCGTCGAGAGCGAGCTCTTTGGCCACGCGCGCCACGCCTTCACCGGCGCGCAAGAAGCGCGACTCGGCAAGTTCCAAGTCGCCGACGGCGCGAGCCTCTTCCTCGACGAGATCGGCGAGCTGCCCCTGCACGTCCAGCCCAAGCTGCTGCGCGTCCTGCAAGAGGGCGAAGTGCAGAGCGTCGGCAGCGACCGGCCCATCCACGTCGACGTGCGCGTCTTCGCCGCCACCAACCGCGACCTCGAGTGCGAGGTCGAGAACGGCCGCTTCCGCAAAGACCTGCTCTACCGCCTCGACGTCTGTCGCTTGCACGTCCCGCCGCTGCGCGACCACGCAGGCGATGTCGCGCTGCTGGCCGGCCACTTTGCGGATACCCTGCGCCGCCAGCTCGGCACCGGCCGCATCCGCATCGGCCCCGAAGCGCTCCGCGCCCTCGCCCGCCACCGCTGGCCCGGCAACGTGCGTGAGCTGCGCAACGTGCTAGCTCGCGCCGTGCTGCGCGCGGCTGCGCGCTGCAGCGTGGGCGATCCCGTGGTCGTCAGCCCGGGGGACCTTGGGCTCGATGTCGATGGCGATGTCGATGGCGGGGCAAGCGTCGAGCCGCGGCCGGATCAAGTGCAGGCTCGCGAGGCCGTGCCGCTGCGCGAAGCCGTAATCGAGTTTCAGCGGGCCTTGATCGAAGCGGCGCTCGAGCGCGCGGGGCAGAACTGGGCCGAGGCGGCGCGGAGCCTCGGGATGCACCGAAGCAACTTGCATCACTTGGCGAAGCGGCTGGGATTGAAGCTGTGAAGGCGCGCCGGTCCCGGGGAGTCATGGTCATCGCGCCTCATGACGCGACCGCACGCTAGCCGAGCAAACCGCCAGTTCAGTCTCGGGCGGCGTGGCCACGACGTTTACGACTCAAACAGACCGCTTGCGCCATGGCCCCCGTGGATCCCGCAGGTCGTCGAACGTCACGCCGGCAGCACTCGCCATCGAACGGAAACTGCTGCGCAAGCAATGCCGCTGCGTTCATAGAGAGCAAACTTGCGTTCGCGATCGTAGCGGCGTGTGCTCTTCGACAAGATCTCGACGACCAAGTCGGGCGCACCGACGATGTGGGTCTCTGTGATGATCTTGCTGTCGTTCAGCACGACAACGATGTCGGGCTGTACGATGTCATGCTCCGAGAGCTGCACGTCCATCGGCGAGCTGATGGCCCGTCCGAGCTTGGCGCGATCGATCGAGATAAAGATCTCTCCGAAGATCCGCGCCGAAGCGAGCTGGTGCCGCGAAAACGGCGACGGAGTTCACGAAGTGAACCCCGTCAATGACTTCATGGCGCAACCCGTCCTCCGGGATAGCGCAGTATTCCGCGTAGCCGAGCTTGGTTCCGAACATGTCCATGGTCCTCGCAGGATAGCCGCCTCGCGCCCCAGGCGATCGGCCGCCAAGCCTGACCGGCGACCGTCCGCGACAGCGTTGCCGCGCCTCTGTATCGCGCGAGTCGCTCCCGCGTGTCGGTGGACTTCGTCGCAGCGCTATTCCCAGACGCGCGCGAGCTCGATCGTCACACCCGGGAGGATGGCGAGCTGGAGCGAAGCACTCGCCTGCGTGCGCAGCTCATAGCTGCCATTCACGAGCACGAACTGGTCGATGACCTGCGCCTCCGTGTTGACGATCCAGTACTCGCGAATGCCGCTGCGCTCATAGAGCGCGGACTTGCGCTCGCGGTCGTGACGGAGCGTGCTCTTCGACATGATCTCGATGACCAAGTCGGGCGCACCGACTGCGTGGGTCTCGGTAGTGATTCTGTCATTATCATTCAGCACGACGACGATGTCGGGCTGAACGATGTCATGATCTGTTAGCTGAACGTCCATCGGTGCGGTGACGGTCCGTCCGAGCTTGCGAAGATCGATCGCGTTGAAGAGCTCAACAGCGAGTGCCATAGAAGCGAGCTGGTGCCGCCAGAACGGCGAGGGGTTCACGAAGTGAGCCCCGTCGATGACTTCATGGCGCAACCCGTCCTCCGGGATGGCGCAGTATTCCGCGTAGCCGAGCTTGGTTCCGAACATGTCCATGGTCCTCGCAGGATAGCCGCCTCGGGCCGCTGGCGCTCGGTCGCCGAGCCTGACCAGCGCGTCCGCGACAGCGTTGCCGCGGCTCTCTATCGCGCGAGTGGCTCCCACGTGTCGGTGGACTTCGTCGCCGCGTCAGCCCCAGACTCGTGCCACCTCGATCGTCAAGTCCTTCAGGTGGTGCGCTCGAGCGCAGTGCTCGCTTGCGCGCGCACGTTCCAAGCGACCTCGGTCGAGCACGGACTGGTGTCATCCGCGCCACGCTCGACTCTTCATTTGCGGCATCCATTTGCGACGCGGCACAACTTGCTAACGAACGACCAATCCCATCGGCGAAGCACGCGAATCTCGATCGTGCGCCCCGAGACCGGTGCGTGACGCAATGACGTGCCCAGGATAGAACGGGCCCTCTTTCCAAGCCTCTCCGCACACGTCGACCCATGAGCACCGAAGTCGATCCACAGCCAAACGATCGACTCTCGGCGTTCGCCGAGCCCCAGGCGGTCGAAGCTACGAGCGGCCTCACGCACGCCTACTGGCGCCTCTGGGTTTGCGCCCTCCTCGCCGTGCCCCTCGTCCTGCTCGCGCACTCGCAGGTCTTCGACTTCCTCTGGATCGAGCTCGCGTGGGCCAACGCCGACCTTTTGCAGTTCGCCCTCGCGACACCGATCGCGCTCTGGGGCGGAAGCGAGCTCTTCGCAGGCTTCGCACGATCCCTGCGGTGCTTGCGTGCGGACACGTGGACCTTGCTCGGCCTCGGCGTCGGCACGGCCTACGTCTACAGCTCGTTCGCAGCCCTCGCGCCCGAACTCTTTCCAATGGCCTTCCGCACCGCCATGGATGGCCGTGAGTCCGGACTGCCCTTGTACTTCGACTCGGTCGCCGTCATCGTTTGCTTGATGTTGGTCGGCAGGGTTCTCGAGCTTCGTGCGCGCCGCAACACCGCCGGTGCGATTCGCCGTCTCCTCTCGCTTGCACCCGAGACCGCGATCCGCATCCGCTCGCCTGGGGTCGAAGAAAGCGCCCTCGTGAGCGACCTTCGCGTCGGCGACTTGATCCGCATTCGACCTGGCGATCGCATCGCCGTCGACGGCATCGTCGTCGAGGGATCGAGCCCGGTCGACGAGTCCATGCTCACCGGCGAGTTTCAACAAGTTAGGAAGCTCGATGGCGACGGTGTCGTCGGCGGCACCATGAACATCAGCGGCTCGCTCACCATCCGCGCCACCCGCGTCGGTAAGGATCGCGTCCTCGCCCGCATCGTGCAGCTCGTCGAGCAGGCCCAAGAGAGTCGCGCGCCGATTCAGGACTACGCCGATGGCCTCGTCGGGCAGTTCGTCCCCCTCGTCATCTTGATCGTCCTCTGCGCCTTCGGCTACTGGGCCGTCGTTCCCGAAGAATCGGGACTCGCCTACGCCATGCAGCACGCGATGTCGGTGCTCATCGTCGCCACGCCCTGCGCCCTCGGCCTCGCCGCGCCGCTGTCGATGCTCGTCGGCACCGGCGAGGCGGCCAAGCAAGGCGTCCTCATCAAGCACGCGACCGCCTTGCAGACGCTCGCGATCGCCGATGCCTTCATCCTCGACAAGACGGGCACGCTCACGACCGGCCATCCCGAAGTGATCAGCGTCGACGCCTTCGATGACCGCTACGAGGCGGCCGAAGTCCTCGCCATGGCCGCGGGCCTCGAAGCGGGAAGCGAGCACCCCCTAGGCTCCGCGATCCGCCGCGCCGCACACGAACTGGGTGTCGCGCCGTTCGAAGTGACGGCTTTTGCATCGAAGCCCGGCCTCGGCGTCACCGGGCGATATCTCGAGCGCGAGATCGGCCTTGGCAGCAGCGAGTTCCTCGAGGACCACGGCTTCGACCTGTCGGCCGTCACAGCGCACGCCGCCGACTACGAAGAGCAAGGGCAGACCGCCGTCTGGGTCTTCGACGATGGCGCTTGCATCGGGCTCTTGGCCATCGCCGACACGATCAAGCCTTCGGCCCGCATCGCCGTCGACGCGCTGCGTCGCCAAGGCTGCGAGATCATCATGATGACAGGCGACTCCGAAGCAACGGCAGTGGCGGTCGCCAGCAAGCTCCAAATCACCGATGTCTACGCGAGGGTCAAGCCCGAACACAAAGCCATCGAAGTCGATCGCTGGCGCCTCGAAGGCTGGGTCGTCGCGATGGCCGGCGACGGCGTCAACGACGCTCCCGCCCTCGCCGCCGCCAACGTAGGCATCGCGATGAGTACCGGCAGCGACGTCGCGATCGAAAGCGCCGACATCACGCTCGTCGGCGGCGACCTCCACGCCATCGTCCGCGCCCGTGACCTGTCCCGCCGCACGCTGCGCAACATCAAGCAGAACATCAGCTTCGCGTTCTTCTTCCACGCGCTGGCCATCCCGGTGGCCGCGGGCTTCTTCTATGTCGGTCTCGGGCTGCGCCTGACGCCGGGGTTGCTCGCGACGGCGATGGCGCTCGGGACGCTGGCGGTGATCGGCAACTCGCTGCGCTTGCGGTGGTGGAACGCGGTTGTTGCGGGCTAGCTTTGCTAGCCCGCGCCGTGCTGCGCGCTGCAGCGTGGGCGATCCCGTGGTCGTCAGCGCGGAGGACCTTGGGCTCGATGTCGATGGCGTTGTCGATGGCGTTGTCGATGGCGGAATCAGCCCGCCATCAGAGCAGAGCCTCGACGCAGGGGCGCATGACGGCCGCAACCTGACATACCTGTGCGCATCGCATCCGTTCGTCGACGTTGCCTCGCCTGCTTGCCAAGTACAGCTCGAGCCCCTCGAGCGCCGTGTCGATGCCGACGGCGTTGCGGAACTTGAAGCAGTCGGCGACGGTCTTGGCCGCGCTGTAGATGTTGACCTCGGCCCCATCGATCTCGTGCCGTTCGACTCCGGCGCTGAACGACTCGCCACCGAATCGAAACACGCGAAGCGGTGGCCGTTCGCCGATCACGAGGGCTGCGATGACCGCGAACCTCGCGGCCAAACGATCCCATCCACTGTTTCGCAGTGTTTCCGGAAAGGCGACCTGGCTGTTGCCGCATCTCGTTGATGCAGAAGGAGATGGCGTAGTGGCCGGAGCTTGGCGCCCGACCACGCAGTCGCAAGCTGTCGCCCCAGGTCCTGCCCGATCTCGGGTGTTTCGTTGTAGTCGCGCAACCAGCGGAGAGCAGGTGAGAACAGGCGCGACTTACTCGGACTGGCGATGGACGCGCTTGCACAATCCTAAACTTCTGGTTGAGGTTTGTGCGATGCCGCCCACGCACCGAAGCAGCCCACGCCCGATCCCGCCTTCGCCAGCATGGGATCGGCTGTACCAGACCGCCGAGACGCAGGCAGGCCTGTTCACCCTCGCGCAAGCAGAGGCCTGCGGCTACTCCTCCCAGCACCTGCAGAAGCACCTGCGCGCCGGGCGGATACTCCGCGTCCAACGCGGGATCTACCGGCTCACCCAGTTCCCGGCCGGCGAGCACGAGGAACTCGTCGCGCTCTGGCTGTGGTCGGGTCGCGCCGGGGTGTTCTCGCACGAGACGAGCCTGTTCCTCCATGACCTGTCTGACGTCCTGCCTGCCCGGGCCCACATGACGGTGCCAACTGCATGGCGGAGGCGACGCCTGCGGGTTCCGGAGGGACTCGTCCTACACCACGGCGACCTCGACGAGTCAGACCGGACCTGGGTCGAGGTCGTTCCGGTGACCACTCCGCGACAAGGGATCCACGAGTGCATCCTCGCGCACGTCGCACCGGAGCTCACCGAACAGGCCATCCGCCAGGCGAAGCAACGCGGCCTGATCAGCAGCGAGGAACGCCGTAGCCTCGCCAACCAACTTCGTCGGCAACGGGACACGCGGGCGTGACCGACCCTCGATACGCGACCCCGGCGGCGTTCAAGCAAGCGCTCGAACAGCGCCTGCGGAACGCATCGTCCTCCGGAGGCGATCTGGCACGCCGCCGCCAGCTGTTGGTGTTCGAGCGTTTCCTGGCCCGCGTGCAGCAGCTGGCCGGCGACACCGTGATCCTCAAGGGCGGGCTGGTCCTCGAGCTGCGACTGCAACGCGCGCGAACGACCAAGGACGTCGACCTGCGCATGATGGGCACGCCGGCCGAGCTACTGGATCTCCTGCAGACGGCCGGTCGGCTCGACCTCGGCGACTTCATGCGCTTCGAGATCCAGCGCGACCGGCAGCATCCCGAGATCCGCGGCGAAGGCATGAAGTACGCCGGCCACCGCTTCGCCGCCGAGTGCCGTCTGGCGGGCAAGATCTACGGACGTCGCTTCGGCGTCGACGTCGGCTTCGGCGATCCGCTGGTCGGCGAACCGGATGAGATCGTCGGCGACCGACTGCTCGACTTCGCGAGCATCGCACCGGCGCGGCTGCGCCTCTACCCGGTCGCCTCGCTGCGCCGCGCTCATCTCGACGCGGCATTCGAGCCATTCGACTGGCGATCGATCTCGGGATCCTCACTGCCTCCTGGCTCCTCGCATTCTGCCTGCGCTTCGACTGGATCCTGCCGCCTGTCGTCCTGCGCGACTTCTTCCTGACCGCGCCCTACGTCGTCGCCTTGCAGTATGGCTGCCTCGCGCTGCTGCGCGTGCCGCGCTTCAGCTGGCGCTTCGTCGGCTTGCACGAGGTCCGCGCGATCTCGACCGCGCTCGGCATCGCGGCGGCGCTGCTCTTGATCGTGCGGATCGCGACGCCGGGTCTCATCGAGATCGTGGCCGACGTCGTTGGCGTCCGGCGCTTCCCCCTTCTGCCGCTCGGCGTGCTCTTCATCGACTTTGCGCTCGCGGCCCTCGGCATGATCGGCGTGCGGACTTTGTTGCGCATGCAGACCGAGCGTTCGGGCCTCGACCGGGCGTTGCGGCAAAAGCCGCGGACGCGCACGATCTTGATCGGCGCTGGTCGGGCCGGGCACATGATCGCGCGGGAGGTCGTAGCCAACCCGCAGCTCGGCATCGAGCCAGTCGCCTTCGTCGACGACGATCCAGCCAAGGCTGGCATGATCGTCTGCGGCATCAAGGTCGTCGGTACGACGCACGAGATCGCCGCGATCGCGAGTCGCTACGACGCCGACCAGGCTCTGATCACGCTCGCGAGCGCCCATGGCGCGGCCGTGCGTCGCATCCTCTCGCTCTGCAACGACGCCGGCATAAAGACCAAGATCATTCCCTCGCTGCGCGAGATCGCGAGCGGCGAGGTGCCGATCTCCAAGATCCGCGACGTCGCGATCGAGGACCTCCTGCGTCGCGATCCGATCGACCTCGACGACGAGCAGTGGCTCCCGATGGTCCGCAACAAGGTCGTCCTCGTCACGGGCGCCGGCGGCAGCATCGGCTCCGAGCTCTGCCGCCAGGTTCTGCGTGGCGGCCCGAGCAAGCTCATCTTGTTGGAGCAGTCCGAGAACGGCCTCTTTTGGATCCACCGCGAGCTCTGCGCGCGTGAGAGCGCGACCGAGCTCGTGCCCTGCATTGCCGACATCTGCGACGAAGCGCGCATCCGCGAGGTCTTCGCGACCTACCGCCCGGCCGCCGTCTTCCACGCCGCGGCGCACAAGCACGTGCCGATGATGGAAGCGAACCCCGGCGAGGCCATCAAGAACAACGCCGGTGGCACACGCGTCGTCGTCGACGCCGCCCACGACTACGGCGTCGCACGCTTCGTCATGATCTCGACCGACAAGGCGGTGAACCCGACCTCGGTCATGGGCGCAACCAAGCGCATCGCCGAGCTCTACGTCCAAGCGCGCGCGCAGTCGAGCAATACCAAGATGGTCTGCGTGCGCTTCGGCAACGTGCTCGGCTCGGCTGGCTCGGTCATCCCGACCTTCCGTGACCAGATCGCGCGCGGCGGCCCGGTCACGGTCACCGATCCCGAGATGCAGCGCTACTTCATGACCATCCCCGAGGCCTGCCAGCTCGTGCTGCACGCGGGCGGCATCGGAGAAGGTGGCGAGATCTTCGTGCTCGACATGGGCGAGCCTGTCAAGATCGTCGACTTGGCGAAGCAGATGATCCGTCTCTCGGGCTTGCGGCCGGGCATCGATATCGAACTGCGCTTCACTGGGCTGCGGCCCGGGGAGAAGCTCTTCGAAGAGCTGTCGATCGACGGCGAGGAGAACCTGCCGACGCGCTGCCCGAAGGTCTTCGTCTGGAAGTCGCAGCCGCGTGACTATGCGGGCATTCGTGATGAGCTCGCTGGCCTCGTGGACTTTGCGGGCTTCGGAAGCCCCGGGGA
>CALLZN010000141.1 GCA_937858895.1 uncultured bacterium
GACTCCCGTCGGGCGGACCCGCGGTCACGCATCCGAGGACGACCGACAAGAAGACAAAGCCCAACAGCACAGCGACGCTCCCCCAAGCAGGTCGCGTCATGCGCAGCAGAGCGTGGATCGCAGGCTTCTTCATCGACTGTGGCCCTCAGAAGCGCCTCTGGACCCAGAAGCCGACGCCGATCGAAGCATCGTCGTCGAAGACATTGGCGTCGACCCAAGTGCGCAGGTCCCAAGCCCTGTAGAGCGGCACTTCGTATTCTCCGAAGACACGGTGCTGGACGATGTCCGCAAAGTTCGAAGGGAAGCCGACACGGTGGTGGTAGCCGAAGTCATAGTTGAGCTCCCAACGTCGCTCGGCCGACGCGCGCCCGACGCGGACTCCGAAGCCGAACGAGGTCTCGAAGGCGGCATCGGCCACGAAGATGGTGAAGGCCGAGGTCCCGTCGTCGAAGAAGAGCGCGCTGCGCTCCACGCCAAGTTCGAGTGACGAGCCCGTCTCGTCCTCGTCGTTCCAGAGCGTCGCCGTTCCGCGAAGGCTCACGTCCTCGCCGCGTGGCAGCCAGCCGCTGAGCGTCAGGCGGTCGTGGCGGTCCGAACGCAGGCGGCCTTGCGGCAGCGGTCGTTGCAGCCCCATGAGCACGTCGGGAAACATCTGGTGCCAAAGACTGATGTCGAGGCGCGCACCGTCGTCATAGCGACGAGTCGCGGTGAGCAGCGCCTGCGTCAACTCAGCGAAGTCCTTCTTCGTCGCATCGTTGCCGAAGTAGAAGTCGACCCAAGTGCTGCCGAAGTACTGCCAACTGTCCTCGGGCGTGTAACTGAAGCGGCCAACGACCAGGTCACGATCCGCGTGACCACGATGAAAAGTCTTCTGGTAGCCACCGGTCACGACGAACTCTTCTTTCTCGTCGAAGGCGTAGCTGAGGAAGCCCGCAAACGCCAAGTCCTTGAAGGACTCGAAGTCGTCGTTCGGCTCGGGCAAGAAGCCGATGCTCGCACCGTAGCGATGCCCCGCCTCCGTGCGCTGCCGCCACGCGAGCCCGTCGAGGACACCAAACTCAGGCAGGTCGCTGTGCAGGAAACGACCGACGTCAACGCGGTCGCGCGCGAAGCGCGTGCCGCCGACCGTGTAGTGCAAACGTCGCACGAGGAGGTCCGAGGCCCGGTTCTCGGTGAAGCCCAACTTGTGGTTGATCTCCGCGTCGACGCGCAGGTCCCCGCCCATCGCGAAGGCATTCTGGAAGACGAGGTCGGCGCCGCTCCTGAAAAACGAGTTGTCGGTCCCGTTGCGCGGCACGTGCGAGAGCCCCGTCACGGCGAAGGCGCGTCCCGTCATGCTCCAGGCGCGGTCTTCGGGTCGCTGCGGGCGCACACGCGTGAGCAGCGGCATGCCGGGTTTCCAGGCTTCGTCGCGGTTCGTCCACTTCGTTCGTTCACCGACGTTCGGTTGGGCTTCCTTGTCTGCGCCCTGCGCTCCGCTTGGCGGCTCGCTGCGCGGTAGCTCGTCGTTGCGCGGCAGGTCTTCGCTGCGCGGCAGGTCCGTGCTGCGCGGCTTGACGAAGCGCGCAGCCTCGAGCCAAGCCTCGCCGCGGGTCCCAGCCGGCGGCGCCGCCGTCACGTCATCGAGCTGCACGACCGCCGTCCGTTCGTCGACCTCGGCGACGCGGCCGGCGAGGCGCTTGCCGTCGCGCGGCAAGACGACGACCACGTCGTCGATCGCGAGGCGGTCGCTCTTCCCGCGGTCGATCACGACGCGCCCGCGAGGACTCACCGAGGTCACCCGAAACATCACGAGGATGCCGGTCTGCTCCTGTGCCGGCAGCGCGAGCGCTGTCCAAGCAGCAGCTGCGATCACGAGCAAGAAGCGCGGTGCCGACATCATTTCGAGGTCCGACGCGAGAAGGGACGGGGCCGCGTCGCGTGACAATCCGAGCAAGCACGGCCCAGCGGCTTGTATCGGATGAAATCCACCTCACCCTTGCGCTCGCTTCGATGACAAGCCGCACAAGCGAGCCCTCGATGCGCTTCACCGAGTTTGAAGCGCGCGTGGATTTCATGGTTGAAGACGAGGTCGCTGAAGCCGCGCGTCGGCCGATGGCACTTGGCGCAGTCGCTGACTCCCCCACCCTCGAACTGGCCCGCATGCGGGTCCACGTGGCAGTCGGCGCATGCCGTGCCCTTCGCGTGCCCCCAGGTCACAGCACGCCCACGATCAGCGGCCGCAGGTCGCGCCGCGCTGTCGTGACACTCCGTGCATGCGAGCTTCTCGTGCGACCCATCGAGCGAAAAGCCCGTCCACTGGCCATGGTCAAAGGCTCGAACGAGGCTGCGGAACGAGCTCGCGTCGTGGCAACGCGCACAGCCTTCACGGCCATCGACGACGCGCTCACGTTCCTCGCGGTCGAAGCGTCCGAGGTGGGGATCGACGTGGCAAGGCTGGCACGTGCGCCCAGCAGCGCTGACATCGCCAAAGGTGTCACTGCAACGACCGAAGCTGCGCCCAGCTTCGTCTGCCACCACCGCTAATCGATGACAGGTCTCACAGCGCTCGGCCGCGTGGGCGCCCTCGAGGGCGAAGCCCGTCCACGCGCCATGGTCGAAGCGCTCCCGCGCACCTTGCGAGAAGCTCGCCGTGTCGTGACAGCGGCGACAAGTGCCAGCAGCCTCGTCTTTGAGCGCGGGCTCGCGAAGCTCGAAGTAGCCTCGGTGTGCATCGCGGTGGCAGGCGTCGCAGCGATGCTCGGTGCCACGAAAGCGACGCACCCCATGCGCATCACCCTCATGGCACTTCGCGCAGTCCAAAGTCGCGTGGTGCCCCGTGAGTTCGAAGCGCGTCTCCTTGTGACGCTCGGCGTCGAAGAGGTGCGGTCTGAAACTGTCGTCGCGATGACAGTCGCGACACGTGCTCGCGCCGCCGGCAACCGCGAACTGGCCGCCATGCGGATCTGTGTGACAGGCTTGGCAGGCGTCCTGGGAACGACCGGGGTGCCGAAGCGCGTGACTCGCAAGCTCCGCACTGTGACACTGCGCGCAGCTGACCGTCGCGTGGGGACCCGAGATCACGAAGCCCGCGTGCGCATGCTGCGCCGGCGTCACGACGAGGCGCTCGTCGCGAAAGCTCGTGTGTGATGCCTCGTGGCAGAGGACGCAGGCCGCCGCGATGCCTTTGTTCGCCGCCTGCGCGTTGCCGCGCGCGAAGGCGTCGCTGTGCGGCGATGCATGACACTGCGCACAAGCCCGCGGGGTCGTCGGCGACTGTCGCTCGAGCTCCAACGCGTGGGCCGTGTCCTTCTCGTGGCAGGCACGACAGGCGACGTCGCCGTGTCCGCCAGTCAGCTGCAGGTGACGGTCGTGCCACGGTGCGCGCACGTCCGTGAAGCTCGTCTGCACGTGGCAATCGGCGCAAGCGCGCTGCATCCGGCCTTGGTGCACGTCTTCGTGGCACGCCGCGCAGTCGCGCGCGAGGCCTGTGAAGCGCTTCGCCCCCTCGGGCAGCACCTTCGCGTCGGCGTGCTCGTGGCAAGCCGAACAAGCGAGCTCGCGGTGCTTGCCAAGGAGCTCGAAGCCGATCAACACATGGTCGAAGCTCGCCCGATCCGCGATGCCGGCCAAGGCGAAGCTGCCGCGGTGCACCATCGCGAAGTCCTCGCCATGGTGCTCGCTATGACAGCGTGCGCACTGCGTGGCGGCCTCGACGCCGTCGCGACGTTGAACAGCACCATGGAGGCCGTGCCCGTCTTCGACTTGTTGCGCGACGTCCTTGTGGCATTCGAAGCAGGACTGCGTCATCGAACCGAAGAGTCCACCATGACACTGCGCACAGCCGTTCCAGGCGGCGAGCTCGGGCAGGCGGGCGTGCACGGCGGCGAGCGGACCTGGAGACGACTTGTTGAGCCGCAGGCTCGCGATGCCGACGACCGCGATGATCGAGAAGAGCGCCAAGAAGACCGCCGCCTTGTTGCGTCGCATGCAGCCCCTCTCAATGCGCCGCGTAGGCGAGCGCGTGGACGATGTGCAGAACCAGCAAGAGCACGAGGAGGGCGCCGCCCCAACGATGCAGCCAACGCCACGTGCTCATGACCGCTCGAAGGTCCTCGAGGTGGGCGGCGGCGAGGGCGTCGCGGTGCGCGCGGCGCGCGAGCGCGAGCGTGCTCAGGAGCTCGGCGCGCGGCGTGGCGCTGGCCTGGGCTTCACGTCGAAGGTCACGCAGCACACGCGCGAGGTCGACGCGCGAACCGAGGAGGGCCAGCACACGGCTCACAAAGCTCGAGCCCCACTGCCGCGCACGCACCAGCTCGTCGATGCGCGCTGCCGCGCGACCCGCAAAGCCTCGGTCAGCGCGGCCGTCAGCGAAGCTCGCCCGCAAGCGCGCGCGCACGTCGGCGAGCACGGCCTCACGCCCGTTGGCGGCCCGCGGGACCGCTGCATAGAAGTAGCGACCGACGGCGCCCGTCAACGCGAGGACCACGAGGGCCCAAAAGGCATGCCCACCCGATGTGTCACGCGGCGCGAGGCCCGCGTGCAGAAGCGTCACGAAGAGGGCGAGCATGCCGGTCGCGACATGACTCGTCATCCACGCGCGCAGCGAGCCGAAGCCGAGCGAAAAGACCTGTCGCCGCCGCACGAGGTACAGCAAGTTCACGACGATGAGCACGGTCGCCGCGATCCCGAACCAGAGCCCGAGGCCGAGGCCGGGGCGCAGCCAAGCGTGCTTCTCGTGCGGCGGACGCTCCGCGAGCGGCAAGCCGTAGTAGTCGAGGTTGGCGAGCACGAAGCCGAGCGTCGCGAGCGCGAGCACGAGCGTGAGCGCGAGGGCCGGCACGGCGCCGCTGCCCTGCTCTTCGACTGGAGCTGTCCGCAAACGCAACGTCGGGTCGAAGGACACGCCCGCGCGCTTCAAGAGCTCGAAGGGTGGAACGCCGCCGATGAGCACGAAGACGTCGTCCACAGGCACGCTATGGACAGCGCTCACGGCGCTCTTGGCCTGGTCGGTCCGCGAAGCAGCTTCGGCATGGACCGGCTCGGTTGCGAGGACGGCGTGGTCAGGATGCAGCTCGCGCACGACGGTCTCGTGGTGAACACGGACGCGGCCCGCGGCGACAGCGGCATCGAGGCGCGCGAGGTTCTTGGAGCGCACGTGCGGGAAGCCGCGCCCGCGCACCGCCATCGTGACCTCGCATGCGTCTTGTTCGGCGAGGGCTACGGCCGCCTCGACCGCCGAGTCGCCGGCGCCGACGACGAGGACGCGCCGACCGGCGTAGCTCGCCGCATCGAGCAGGGCGTAAGCGACATGGGCCAGGTCTTCGCCCGGGACGCCGAGGCGCTTGGGGCTGCCGCGCCGCCCGAGCGCGAGGCAGACGGCGTGAGCGCGATAACTGTGCGTCGAAGTCTCGACGACGAGGCAGCCGTCCTCGTCGCGAGCGAGGCCCGTGAAGGCGCGGCCGGTGTGAATGGCCAGGCTGTGCTCCTGCGCGAGCCGCTGCCAGAGTTCGATCAGCTCTTCCTTGAGCCAGGTCCGCTGCTTCATGCGGCCGTAGAGCGGGAGATCGACGGGCTCGCTTAGTACGAGCTTGCGCCGCGGATACTTGGCGACGCTGCCGCCGACTTCGGCTTCTTGTTCGAGGACGACGGCGTCGAGGCCGCGACGCTTCGCTTCGAGGGCAGCGGCGAGGCCGGCCGGCCCTGCACCGACGATCACGAGGTCGAGCGCGCCGTGCGACCGACTGCGCGCATCGCGTGCCAGGCCATCGGCGACAGCCCGCGTGACCTCGGTGCCTTGGAGGATGGCACTGCGAATCAAGGCCTGGGCCGTGACTTCACCGGCCAAGAAGACCCGCTCTTGGCCGATGGCTTCGAGGCCATCGAGCGCCGGGATGTCGTCGCGCTCGTCGTGCTGATCGAGCGTGACCGTGATCGCGCCGACTGGACACGCGCGCTCGCAGGCGGCCACTCCCATGCAGCGCGATCCCGCGACCACGACGGCCTGACCATGCACGATCTCGAGCACGTCGTCTTCGGGGCAGACGGCGACACAGGTCGCGCAGCCGAGGCAGCGCGAGAGATCGATGATCGGATGTTGCAGCTTGGCACGATGCGCGCCGATGCGGGTCGCGTCATCGCGATCGCCGACGACCTGCTGCATGCGACGAACTTCGCCGCGCCGCAGGATGGCGGTCGCGAGAGCGAGACCGAGCACCAGAACGATGCCTATGAGGAGAGTCCAGCTCATGGGGCATCGGACTCTTTCGGCAGCAGGCGCGCATCAGCCCGAGGGCAAAGCGATGGCGCCGGCCTCGGCCCCCTGCCCGGCCCCGGTCACGCGGCTCGTCGAATCAGCGGCGGTAGCGGGCCCCGGGCCCGGCGGCGGCGCCGCCGGGCGCTGGCGCCGCTTGCATCGGCAGGGCCGCGGTCTCGACATAGGCGCGCGCGGCGCTGAGGCACTCTTCGAAGCCGCGGTCCAGGTCGCTTGCCTGCGTCACGAGCTCGCGCGCGTCGTCGGCGAGGCTCGCGACAGCCTCGGCGTTGAAGTCATTGCCGAGGAAGAGCGCGTGGTCGCGCATCGCGCCATTGATCTTCTGGAAGCGCTCCCGCGCCGGCTCGACCGAGGCGAGGATGCGCTCGTAGCGCTCCTTGGTCGCCGCAAGGCGCGCCGCGCTCCGCTCGCGCATCGACTCGCTCTGGAATTCACTGAGCCCGGCTTCCCATTGTTCGAAGACCGGCGTCGCGGCCTTCTTCATCGGCTCGATCTGCTCGGACAGCCGCGTTCCTTGCGCCTCGGACAGTCGCAGGGCCTCGACGAAGGCCGCGTAGGCCGACACGGGGTCGCTCGCATAGCTCGAACCCACGACGGCCTCGAGCTTCGTCACCGCCTCGTGCAAGCGCTCTCGTGAGAGCTCCGCCTCGACGTAAACACGTTCGATCCAACCGACGAGGTCGTCGACCCGCGCCGGCCCCTCCGTGATCGACTTGCTTGCACAAGAAGTGAGTAAGGCGAAAGTCGTGAGGGCTGCTGCCGTGATGGTGTGAGCTTTCAAGGGTCCTTGCCTCGCACAGGCTGTCGTGGTCGATGTCGTGTTTTTCGGCACGGCGACGCTCGACCTTGACCCTACGAATCCGGGCTAGTCCCGACGCTCACTGCTGCGGGAACTCCGCCTCCGGCGGCAGCGCCGACTCGTCGATGCGCTCGAGTTCTTGGCGCGCGTAGGGCAGGCCCCAGCGCCGCCATGCAAACTTGGCGAGGACGCCCAAGATCACCGCGACGCCGAACAAGACCATGGGAATCCCCGGCTCGATGATGCGGGGATAATCGAGGAAGAAATGCCCGAAGACCCACGGTCCCATCGTGACGACTCCAATGACCCAGGCCGAACGCGAGCGCAGGGCCAAGACGATGAGCCCAAGCACCCCGACGAGCATCGACAAGACCGACTTGTCGAGCAGGAGGTCGTTGACGGGATGCGGTAGCAGGTCTTCACGCGAAACGCGCGTCAAGTAAATCCTGCGATCCGAGAGCGTGCTCCACAAGCGTGACAAGATCAGTCGTGGATACCGATCTCCGTTCTCGGCCAGCCAAGACTTGACGAAGCGGCTCGCATGAGCCTGCGCTTCGTAGTCATTGGCAAAGTGCTGTGGCGCTTCTTCTTGAAGGGCAATGCGAGACTTCGTGACGCGAACGCCGTCGATCTCTGCCGTGACGTCGTCGAGGAGCCAGAGGAACGAATAGGGCCCCTGGCTCGTCAGCGGCAGCACATGACCGTAGAGCTTGTAACTGCGCACGAGCCACGGTGACCACAGCAAGAGCGCCCCGAGGCAGAAGGCTGCGGAGAGGCCAGCGCTGCGAAGCCATCGTCGCGCGAACGTCAACTTCGAGCCGCGCGGCCGCATCAGGAATACACCGCCTGCGATCAGCGGCAGAACGATCGCAGTCTGCGGTCGATTCAGCATCGCCGCCGCAAACAGAGCTCCCAGGACTGCGAGCTTGATCGCGCTCGGCCTTCGAAAGACCCACAAGGTCGCGGCGATACAGAAGTACCCAAAGCCCTCAGCGATGCTCTCGGTCGCGACCTTGTAGCTCCAGAAGATCGAGGGGCGACTGATCGCGACGATCAACAAGAGCGCGTAGCCGTGCCAAGACCTCTTCGTGGCCCGAGTGATCATGACCGCGGCGCAGGTAGCGCCGACAAAGACGAAGACCGCCGCGAAGATGCGCCACGCCACAAGGCTCTTCCCGAAGAGCGTCACCACGCCAGCAATCAAGATCGGCAACGTCGGCGGCTTGTAGGACTGCCAAAACGGCGATTGATCGAAGGTCCACGAATCGGCCACTCGGTGACCGATCGTGAGGTAGTCCAGCATGTCCGAGAAAGGTTCTTCTTCGGTCAGGCTCCAGTACCAGGCTCGAACACCGAAGAAGACGACGGCTAGGCTGCACACCCAAAGGACGTGGCGATGCCTGCGCTCACGGCCAGTGGTCATCGTGGCCTCGGTGCCGTCCGCGAGCATGTGACCGCGTCCGGCACTCAGTCCTGTTGACCGAGGACGACGGCTGGCTCTGCCTCAGCGAGGTCGAAGTCGCGCGGATCGATGCCGACGGCGGCGAGGTCGCTGCTCATCATGATGCGCGCGAGCCCCTCGAAGTCGACCTCGGTGCTCCAGCCAAGCTCCTCCTTGGCTTTCGTCGGATCGCCGAGCAGGATGTCGACTTCGGTCGGCCTGAAGTAGCGTGGATCGATCTCGACGACTCGCGCAGGGTCGAGGTTGACGACGCGACAGCAGAGCTGCAAGAACTCACGAACGCTGTGAGTCTTGCCAGTGGCGAGGACATAGTCGTCTGGCCTGTCGGCCTGCAACATCATCCACATACCGCGCACATAGTCCGCGGCGTAACCCCAGTCTCGCTTGGCGTCGAGGTTGCCGAGGTGGATCTTGCTGCGCTGACCAGCACAGATCTGCGCCAAGCCTCGCGTGATCTTGCGCGTGACGAAGGTCTCGCCGCGCCGCGGGCTCTCGTGATTGAAGAGGATGCCGTTGCAAGCAAACAGATTGTACGCCTCGCGATAATTGACGGTCATCCAATAGGCGTAGAGCTTGGCGACGGCATAGGGCGAGCGAGGATAGAACGGCGTCGTCTCCGTCTGCGGAACTTCAACGACCTTGCCATAGAGTTCCGAGGAGCTCGCTTGATAGAAACGAGTGTCGATCTCGGTCTCGCGGATCGCCTCGAGCAAGCGCAGCGCTCCGATCCCGACGACATCACCTGTGAACTCCGGCATGTCGAAGGACACCTTGACGTGACTCTGCGCCGCGAGATTGTAGATCTCGTCCGGCGCGATGCGGTGCACGAGGCGCGCGAGCGTGCTCGAGTCCGCCATTTCGGCGTAGTGCAGGTGGAGGCGTCGGTCGGTCTTCGTCGGCTCTTCGAAGAGGTGGAGGATCCGAGCGGTATTGAAGAGAGACGTACGGCGGATGAGCCCGTGAACTTCGTAACCCTTGTTCAGCAGAAACTCGGCGAGATACGAACCGTCTTGCCCGGTAATCCCGGAGATCATCGCCTTTTTCGTCATGTCACATACTCCCTTCTCGCCGCACTCTAGAGAAGCTCGGTGCCTCTCCCGCAGAAAAAACTGACGTCGACGGCCTGCTTATCCGTTTTCTTGGAGCGCACGGCCAACGGCTGACGCGAGGTGTTCGATCTGCGCGTCGGTGACCGAAGCATGGATGCCGATCATGAGGCCGTGATCGTGCGCGAGGTCGGCGCCGGACAAGGTGCCAGCGATTCGCGCGTCGAGATGACGTGCAACGGGTTGGCGAGCCATGTTGCCGCCAACGAGGGGCCGACACTCGATGCCGCGCGACTCGAGCGAAGCCATGAACCTCTTGCGATCGAGCCCCGCTTCGGGACGCAGGATCATCGAGAAGCCGAAACCGCTGTGCAGTCCATCCTCGGTGACGCGTTGAAAGCGAAGCCTGTCCGCATAAGGCTCGAGCGCGGCAGCCATCGCAGCACGGATCCGCACGCGGTCCTCGACCCAAGCCGAGAGGCGTCTCAGTTGCACGAGCCCAATCGCCGCGTTCAGGTCCATACTGCGCACGTTGTAACCTTGGCTGACGAAGAGCCACCGCGGATCGAGCTCGGGATTTGCGTCGAGAAAGACCTGCCGGTCGCTGCGTTCACGCACCCAACCATGTGCCCGCAACGAACGCGCGATGTCCGCGAAGCGACTCTCGTCACGAATCGAGAGCATGCCACCTTCACCCGTGGTCATGTGGTGCGAGAAGTAGAAGCTGAACGAGCTCATGTCGCCGAAGGTGCCGACCTTCTGCCCCTGGAACTCGGCACCGTGGGCCTCGCAGCAATCCTCGAACAAGAAGAGGTTCTTGCGCGTGCAGAGGTCCACGAGGTCGTGCATCGAACAGGGATTGCCGAGCAAGTGGATCAGTAGAATGCCACGCGTGCGATCGCTGAGCGCCGCCTCGCAGTTCGCCGCGTCGAGGTTGAGAGTGTCAGGGTCGACGTCGACGAAGACGGGCCGGCAACCGGCCTGCAAAATCGGATAGACCGAAGTCGACCAAGATACGGCGGGGACGAGGATCTCGTCGCCCGGCCGCAGGCCACCGTCGACCTCTGGACTCGCGAACGCCGCGACGCCGATCAGGTTGGCCGAAGAGCCCGAGTTGACCATGAGCGAGGCAGGCTTGGCGGAACGCCCCGTCGACGCGGAGTCCCCCGTCAACGCGGAATCATCGAAGAGCCACGAGGTCCAAGCGGCCTCGAGCTCGCGTACGCGTGGCCCCATCGTGATGTGCCGGTCGAGCAGGGTGTCGATGACCGCCATGACCTCGTCCACGCCAATCGTGTCGACGACGAGTGGCA
>CALLZN010000142.1 GCA_937858895.1 uncultured bacterium
CGGCGACATGCCGCTGGCTCTGCAGGCGCGCATCCTGCGTGTGTTGCAAGAGGGCGAGCTTCGGCCGGTTGGCGGCGACGTGGTCGAACGAGTCGACGTGCGCATCGTGACCGCCACGCACCGAGACCTGCGCGAGATGGTCGCCAAGGGTGAATTCCGCGAGGACCTTTATTACCGCGTCGTCGTCGCGAGCGTCGACTTGCCACCGCTGCGCGAGCGGCCCGAGGACATCCGTGTCCTCGCTGCACACTTCCTCGAGCGCTTCGGTCGCGCCGGCCAGAGCTTTGACGCTTCGGCCATGCAGCGGCTCGAGTCGTACAGCTGGCCTGGCAACGTCCGGGAACTCGAGAGCGCGATCCGGAGCACGTGCGTGCTCGCCAAGGGCGCACGCATCGCGGCCAGTGACCTGCCGAGCACCTTGGGTGGAGCGGCGCAGGGCTTCGGCTTCGGCGCGTCCATGCCGGTGCGCCTCGAGGACCTCGAGAAGATCGCGCTCGTCCGCGCGCTCGAACTCGCTGGCGGGAATCGCGGTGAAGCCGCCAAGCTGCTTGGCATTTCGCGGTCCTCCGTCTTCGTCAAGATTCATAAGTACAGCCTCACCGCGTCCGACTGACAGGAGCCCCTGATGTTCGTCGATAGGTCCAAGCCCGAAGCACGGCCCGAGCAGCGCCGCCAGCGCCGCGCAGCAGCGTCGATGCTGAAAACTACCACGAGAGCCGTGAGCGTCGCGGTCGTGCTCGTTTCGATGCTCGCGGCCGTCGGCGCACAAGACCTCGGGCGCGGCAGCCTCGCGTCCAACGGGGTCGAACCGACGCTCAAAGTCGCCTCGGCGTCGGCGGGCAAGCTCATGAGTTTCACGGTCGAGGGCTTGCCGTCGCCGGCGACGCCGAACGTGGTGGCGCTCTTCCTGCTGTCGCCGACCAAGGCGGAGATCCCCTTTGTTCATGGCGCGGTGATCGGACTCGACTTGGCAGCGCTCGTCGTCTCCGCTCCCGTTCCGGTCGATGCTCGCGGGACCGCGAAGTTCGAGTTGCGCGTCGATCCTGCTTGGGACGGTTTCGAGGTGCACGTGCAGTGCGTCGTCATCGACGACCGCGTGCAACCGCCCTTCGTCATGACGGACTCTCGCGCCCTCGTCGTCGGCACCGACGATCCCGAGCTCGTCCTCGCGCGAGACGCGGGCGGCGGGCTCGTGGACGTCGTGCGCGTGCGCAGTGACGGGCGTGCCGGCGTGACTTTAGGTGCCTTGCGTGGGCTCGCGCTGCTCGACTTGGACATGGCTTCGATCTCGGAGCTGCGACGCTTCACGCCCGGCGTCAGTCGACCCTGTGTCGTGGCTCAGAAGCGTGCGGTCCAGCTCGCCGACGGCTCGACGCTCTTCGCAGCAAGGTCGAACACGGCGGACCTCGTCCTGCGCGCGCACGCAAGCGGGCGTGTCGAGGTCGTGGCGAGTTTCGGGCCCTTTTCGCTGCAGGGCGTGGTCGCGGCTGGCGCGGAGCATGTCGCCCTCCTCGAGGGCTTGGTTCCGCGGCTGTGGATCTATCGCACGAGCGGCAACTTTAAGGGGAGCAACAGCGCGTTGCGCGACGCGACGCCGAGCGGTGGCGTCGTGATCGAGCCGATGAGTCTCTGCATGGGCGCGCGTGTCCTTGCGTTGTCGGACAAGGCGCGCGGGGTCTACCTCGTGCCGCTCGATGGTGGAGCTGCCACAAGGGCCGTGCTCCCACCGTCGGGAGGCCGCAGTCCTGTCTTCCACGACGAAGAGATCGCCCGCTCGGGCGACGGGCGCGTCTTTGCCTTCGGTGCCGGAAGCGACAAGAAGGTCAAGGACATCTACGTGCTGCGCGACGACGGTGCCGCCGTCAACGTCACGCAACGTGCCACGGACTACCAGGAAGTCGGTTATGGCAACATCGGGCGCCGCACCGAGATCGAGCTCAATCACGACGGAAGTATCGTGAGTTACGTCGATGACGGCGGGCAGGAGCCCGAGGGCTATGTGACGCCTGTCACTTTTCCGAATCCCGTGCACATCACGACGACGCGGGCCTTCGTGGACTCGATCGACATTGGGTCGACCTCGCGTTTCCCGGTCAAGGGTGGGGGCATCGTCTTCGCTGGGCTCGATGAGGCGAGTATCGATGTTTTCTTCACGCCGGCGTTGCGTGACCACGACATCCGGCCGTTGACCAACACCGCGAACGCGACAGCGGCCCCGTGGGGGCTCGGTGCCAAGCTCAGCATCGTCGACATGGGGTCGACGTCGACGCAGGAGTCGTGGCTCTTGCAGGCGCGCCGTCAGGGGGCGCTCAGCGACGAAGTCTGGTGGCTCGAGCCCTGCGCCCAGCGAGGGCGCGTGCTCTCGCGCGCCTTCGCGGGGCGCGGGGCGGCTCTGCCGACGACGCAACGCGTATTGCTCGAAGACCAGAACGGCGTGGTGATTGCCGACCTTTCCCAAGGAACAGCTGCGACGCTCACGCTCGGGACGGGAAGCGTGCAGGCCCTGTCGAGCGCGCCGGGGCAGGCGGTCGTGGCGCTGACGTTCGGCGCGCCGTCCGCGCAAGAGCTCTTCGTCGTCGATGGCCAGGGTGGCTCACAGCGCCTCGCTGCGTCGCTTGGCGCCGCGGGCGATGTGCTCGCCTTCCACGCGTCGGGGCAAGTGCACCTGCTGTCAGCCCCCGGCGTCAAAGGCCGTGCGCTCCTGCGCTGGCGGGCCTCCGACCAGTTGCAGCAGCTCGGCGCGGATGGCTTCGTCGGCTTCTTGCAAGTCCACTGACTCGCGCGGCTCATGGGCGGACGAATCGCGCGCGCGGCGCGCCGCTGCTGCAACGGGCGGCGAGCCAAAGCGCGTGCTCCTCGCGCCGATCGCCGCTGACCCGTGCTTTCCGGCTACGCGGAAGTCAGATCGCACTATCTTTACGACGATCATAAATGTCTGGGTGGCGCTTGACACTATCAATCACGCAGCTAGGTTGCCGCCAGCCTGTTTCGTAGCTGAAGTAAATCGTCTGCCACCGGTCCACGGGATTTTAGCATGATCCGATCCATTGTTGCGGCGCTCTCTCTGATGGCTGCAGTGTCGCCTATAGCGGCGCAAGTTGTCATTACTTCGGACACTTACGTCGGGCCGATGGATAGAGCGCTTGACGGCCAGTCGATCGTAGTGCAAGGCTGCGTCCTCACGATTGATGGCAGGCATCGGTTTCAGCGTCTCGAATTGCGTGGCAGTGGAGCGCGCGTAAAGCACACGCAGGGGTTCAGGGGGCCCGAGCAAGATGGCCTCCGTCTCGACATCGATAACGACCTGCTGATCCCGGCTGGGACTTCCATAGACGTCACAGGTCGGGGCTTTAGCGCGGGTCAGGGACCGGGCTTCCTCAGCAGTCTGGGGGGATGTGGTCACGGTGGTGCGGGGGGTAAGGGGTACAACACCGGGGCTCGAGGCGGCTACTCCTGCGGATCCGTCGTCGAGCCGACCCTACTAGGTAGTTCGACTACAAACAGGGGGGGGCTTGGTGGCGGTGCAGTGAGGCTCGTCGTCGGCAAGCAACTCGTTGTAGATGGATCGATACTGGCCAACGCAACCAGTGTTGCGTCCGCAGGCGGAAGCATCTGGGTTGAGGCCGAATCCGTTTCGGGGGCTGGCGTGATCCAGGCGGATGGGGCGCCAGGGGAATATGCGAATCGTGGCGGAGGCGGTGGTGGACGAATTGCGATTGTTGCGCGCGTCAGTCTAGGGCTACCGCGCAGCAACATCATGGCTCGAGGTGGTTATGGTCACTCCGTGCCGTCGTGGCCTGGTGGGGCCGGCACCGTGTACGTGCGTTCTGGAACATCGCGTGGCACCGTGGTGATCGACAACCACAACCGGTCGGGGAGTATGAATCCCGCATTGACCGAGTTCGGGCCGAACGCTTCACTCGACGCTGACATGCTGATCACTGGGCGTGCGGCAGTTGGCCCAGTCGAGGGTCAACTGATGTTCCTCGCGCTTACCGGCACGCTCACGATTGCCTCAGATGGCGTAGTGACAGGGGGATTGAAGTATGGTCATCCCGCAGGCAGAGGGTATCCCGCGGGTCAGGGGCCGGGTGTCAGGTCCGCCCGCGGAGGTTCTGGGTATGGAGGTCCAGGCGGCAATGGCTACCCATCAGGTGCGGGTGGACGTGCTTATGGGGTGCCGGAATACCCAACATGGCTCGGTAGCGGCGCCAGACACTGGCCAGGGGCAGGTGCCATACGGCTTCAACTTGGAGGAGACTTGATCGTGGAGGGCGTCTTGACGGTGGCAGGGCTCCAGTGTGGCTCAGGGGGCAGTCTCTTTGTCGAGTGCAACGATGTCAAGGGCAGTGGTCTCATCAGCGCCAAGGGTGGCGATGCCGTGTGGGCAGATTGCGGGGGAGGCGGTGGAGGGCGAGTCGCCATTTACACCACCGTATTTCCGATGACCTACGCAGAAGCCACGGTCAACATAAATGGCGGAAAATCGCCACTGTATGTCACGGCCGGGAGTGCTGGCAGTTATCTCTCACGGCGTGCACGAACACGTATCGGGACGTTGGTCGGGACCCCCTGCAACTACGCCTTTCCGCCAGAGATAGAGGCGATTGGCGAGTCGATTGTCGGAGGTAAGATCCTCGTCAGTGCTAGAGGATCTAATAGCAAGTCGAATTTCCTAGTGTTGGGCGCATCTTCTCAGTCCTGGGGTCCCTACACGCTGCCGCTCGATGTATCAGCTCTGGGTTTCCCGGCGGGATGCTACCTCAATGTCTCTCTTGACGTCCTCTGGCAGATCGGCTCCCCGCTCGCCGGCTATCAACACGCGTCCATCGAAATTCCCAATAACTCGGTGCTGAAGAACACCACGGTTTACTTCCAGTGGCTGTTGTTGGATGATCCTCGCGGAATAGCCTTCACTCGCGGGCTTGCTATTGCTATTCGATGAGTCGGTCGCCGCTGCGCGATTCGTCATGGAAGGTATGTGATGGTCCTTGCCGCGGCACTCACGGTAGCCGACTTCAAGGCCTGTTTCGGTCCTCAACAACGTTCCTGTAGGCTGTTGAGCCGAAAGGGGAATCCTCCCGGAGCGCCTCATATGCTGTCCCTTCGCGATCTATCGACGCTGCCAGAGCCTGCGGCCATGCGGCATTCCATGCGTTGTAGCGCGATCCTCAGTGTGGTGCTGAGCGAGGAGCCGTACTACCGCTGCTTCCATTTTGATCCCCTCTGGGGGGCGGATGGCGACGACGTCGCATTCGCCAAGTTCGACAATGGCAGCGGAGACCACGTGTTTGTGCTGTTCACGGTCCGCGACGCGGTCATCAAGGGCTTCGATCACGAGTCGCCGGTGAGCCAACACGCGAGCGATGCGATGCAGGTTTGGAGGGGGATGTACGATGGCCTTCCCCCGCACCTTGCCACGCTCTTGGCTGATCCCTGCATGATGGATGACGATGTCACGTTTTGCGTTTGGTGGCAGGGGGGCGCGTGGCGGCATGGGCCGGTCGAGTATCCGGGAGGCGAAGACGACGGCTCGTCCTATCTGCTGCCGGTGACGGCGAGGGACGCTGCCGGCTTCCACGAATGGGCGACCGACTACTACGAGTCGCCGCTAGAGCTGGAGATCGTCGAGAAGGTGTTCGCAGGCACGCCCCTCACCGCGGAGTGGGTCAAGCGCCTCAATCCTGAGCGTGACGTCGAGGCGGCGTTGGCAGAAATCGCGCGGATGTAGGTCGAGTGGTCGAGCGGCGTTCGCCGTCGCGACCCTGCGTGCCGGTGGCGGTCCACGCGGGTTCTTCGGGAAGCGCAGTCGATTGGTGCCGACGGCTTCGTCGGCTTCCCGCAAGTTCACGCAAGGGCGCGACGCTCGGGCGGGTACAAGTGCACGCGTGACCTTGCCACTCTTCTTGTTGACGCTCACGGCGGTCGCCGTCCTCGGTGGCCTCCTGCCGCTCGCGGTGCGCGAGAGTTCGCGTGCGCTGCACCTCTTGTTGTGTCTTGCTGCGGGCTTCTTCCTCGGCACGGTCTTCCTGCACTTCATGCCGGAGCTGCACCACATCGCGGTCGATCGCTCCGAGGTGTGGACCTGGGTCCTCGTCGGCTTGCTCGGGGTCCTCATCCTCGATCTCGGCATCTTCGGTCATCAGAGTCACGCGGCGGTCGGCTGGGCGACTTTGCTCGGGCTTGCGGTCCATGCTTCGATGGTCGGGCTCGGGCTCGGCATGCTGCCGACCGTGTCGATGGCCTTTGCGATCGGCATGTTCGCGCACAAGTTCGGCGAGACCTTCTCCCTGGTCTCGGCGCTGCGCTTGTCGGTGCGCAGTCGTCCGCTGCTCCTGGCCTTGCTTGCCTTCTTTGCTTCGGTCACGCCCTTGTCGATGCTGCTTGGCAGCGCCATCCGCGATTCGGTGCCGGAGAGCTTCCACCGCGTCGTTTCAGCGCTCGCGGCCGGCAGCTTTCTCTATGTCGCGGTCGGCGACATCCTGCCCGAGGTCTTTCACGAAGCGCGCGATCGCTCGGCCAAGATCGTCCTGCTGCTCGTTGGGACGGCGTTCGCGGCGTTGGCTTCGCTCGGCCACGACCACGAAGTCGAACATGACCACGCGTCACATGCTGGCGCGGACCACGTGCACGAGGTCGTCGGGAGCAGCCCTGGTCACTTCGTGCTCGGCCTGATCGAAGCGGGGTGGGCGGCGCTCTGTGCGGCGGCGCCTTACTTGCTCTTCGGCTTCTTCGTCGCCGGGCTCATCAAGGTCTACTTGCCCAAGGCGTTCTTGACGCGCCTCTTGGGGCGCGAGGACTTGCCGTCGATCCTGCGTGCGTCGCTGCTCGGCGCGCCGCTGCCGCTCTGTTCTTGTTCGGTCCTGCCGACCGCCATCGGCCTGCGACGGAGCGGGGCGTCGAAGAGCGCGACGATGGCCTTCCTCGTCTCGACGCCCGAGACCGGCGTGGACTCGATCGCCGTGTCGGCGGCCCTCCTCGATCCCTATCTGACGGTTGCGCGTCCGGTCGGCGCCGTCGTGTCCGCGACGGCCGTCGGTGTTGCGACGATGCTCGTCGGAGGCGGTGGAAGCGTCGTCGAGGCTCGTATGTCCGCGGATCGCCAAAGCGTCGCGGATTGTTGCGAGCACGATGGCGCTGCGGCTGAGGTCGTTGTCGACGTCGGCGACAAGGCGGCCGAGCATCGCCATGACCACATGCACGACCTCTCGAACGAGGATGAAGCTTCGATGCCTGGAGCTTCGGCGAAGGACAAGCTCGCGGCGGCCTGTCGCTTCGGCTTCGGTCCGCTCTTCGACGACATCGTCCCTTCGCTGCTCGTCGGCATCATGATCGCGGCCGCCTTCTCGATGCTCTTGCCGACCGACATCCTGGCGAGTGGACTCGGGCAAGGCTGGGTCGGGCTGCTGCTCGCGGCCTTGCTCGGGCTGCCGATCTACGTCTGCGCGAGCGCTTCGACCCCCGTCGCGGCGGCGTTGCTCGCCAAAGGGCTGAGTCCGGGCGCGGCCCTCGTCTTCTTACTTGTCGGGCCGGCGACGAACGTGGCCTCGCTGCTCGTGCTGCAGCGCGAGTTCGGTCGGCGCCTCGTAGTGGTCTACCTGCTCGTCCTCGTCACGACGGCGATTGCGCTCGGAACTCTCACCGATTGGGCCTACGACGCCATGCAGGTCCCGGTGCAGACGGCGCTGGACCATGGCCATGAGGCGTCGGTCGTCGGCAGCGCGGCTGCCATCGTCCTGCTCTTGCTGGCGGCGCGGGCTGCGCTGCGGCGCATGCGCGGCCTCAGTGACGACGCCGTGCTCGACGAGAATACCGGGACGACTTGAGGTCGGCTCGAGCTGAAGCGCGGGCGTCTCGCCTCGATGGGATGGCTGGGTCCAGTCCCCGAGATCGACGCTCGAACCTCCATGCAGCGCAGCGTGTCGATGACGTTCACGGCAAGTGGCAAGGAGGCTTCGAGTGCGTGGACGACCGGCATTGGTTTCTCTCGCGATGTTGACGATGGCGGCGTGCTCCGGGGGCGGGCCGACGACAGGAGGCTCTGACGGCAATGAGCTTCCTCTCGCCGATGCGGGACCTGGGCGCGGAGTCTCGGTCTCCGAGCTCATGATCCTCGACGGTTCCAAGAGCCGCGATCCTGAGAACAAGCCCTTACGCTACGCGTGGCGCATCGTCGACAAGCCGAGCGGCAGCACGGCGACGCTGACTGGGGCCTCGAGCTCCGCCGCGACGATCGTCCCTGACCTCCTCGGTTCGTACACGATCGAGCTCGTCGTGCACGACGGCGTCAACGAAAGCGAACCCGACCAGACCATCGTCGTCGCGGATCTTGGTGCGACCCATCGTGTCGGACCTGGTCGGACCTTGGCTACGCCGAGTGCTGCCGCCGCGATCGCCGCGGACGGCGCCATCATCACGATCGACGCCGCTGACTATCCTGGCGATGTCGCTGTCTGGCGCGCCAACAACCTCGTCTTGCATGGCATCGGTGGACAAGCACACATCGTCGGTACGGGCGCGAGCGCGCAAGGCAAGGCGCTCTGGGTCGTTCAAGGAAATGACACGCGCATCGAGAACATCGAGTTCTCGGGCGCGACCGTCAAAGACCGCAACGGCGCCGGCATCCGCGGTGAAGGGACCAACTTGACGCTGCGCAATTGTCATTTTCATGACAATGAGAATGGCATCCTCGTCGGCAACAACGCCGCGAGCAACGTGCTCGTCGAGAAGTGTCGCTTCGAGCGCAACGGCTTCGGCGACGGCCAGTCACACAATCTCTATGTGAACATCGTGAAGTCGCTGACCATTCTCTACAGCAGCTTCGAGAAGGCCAAGATCGGTCATCAGATCAAAAGCCGCGCCGAACGAACCCTCGTGCTCTACTCGCGCATCTTCGACACCGAGGACGGCGACTCGAGTTATTCGATCGACCTGCCTCATGCTGGAGTTGGCATCGTGATCGGAAACCAGATCCACCAGGGCCCAGGCGTTCCCAACGACATCGTCATCGCTGTCGGTGGAGAGGGAGCGATTCACCCCGTCAATGAGCTGCACCTCGTGCACAACACCATCGTCAACGACAAGGCGACGGGGACCTTCGTGCGAACTTGGCCGGGCGCGACCGTCTTCATGCGCAACAACCTGATCGTCGGCGCGGGCGGACTCATCTACGGCGCAGGCACGAGCAGCGGTGACGTGCGGACGACGGCGCCGGCCTTCATCGACCGCGACGGGTACGATTACCGGCTGTCGCCGAGTTCTCCTGGCCTCGACGCCGTCGATCCTCCTGGCTACGGCGCGGGCTTCGACCTCATGCCGAAGTTCGAGCTCGACAAAACGCAGGGTCTCAGACAGCGCCCGACCGTGGGTCGCCTCGATGCCGGCGCCTTCGAGTTGGTGCGCTGAGGGGGGCGCGCCCGGGGTCCGCCTTGAAATGCCAGTCAGGAACCTGGATCGTCAGGGTCAACACGCCTGTTCCGACCCTCCGGACCCGAGAACGACATGACGGCCGAACTGCCGACTCGATACGACCCCACAGCTACCCAAGAGCGCGTCTACGCGCGTTGGCTCGACCAAGACTGCTTCGCCGCCGTGCCGAAGGACGACGGCGCGAGCTACGTCGTCATGATGCCGCTGCCGAACGTCACCGGCGCGCTGCACATGGGACACGCAATGGACAACGTCATGCAGGACCTGCTGACGCGCTGGCATCGCATGCTGGGGGACGACACCTTGTGGCAGCCTGGGACGGACCACGCGGGAATCGCGACCCAGTCCCTCGTCGAACAGCGACTCTTCGACCTCGAAGGCAAGACACGCAACGACCTAGGTCGCGATGGCCTCGTCGAGCGCATCTGGGCGTGGAAGGAAGAATACCAAGCGCGCATCATCCACCAGCAACAGCAGATGGGTTGTTCCTGCGATTGGCAGCGCCAACGCTTCACGATGGACCCTGTTTGCACGGCGGCGGTGCGGGAGTTCTTCTTCCGCATGTATCGCGATGGACTCATCTATCGCGGCAACCGACTCGTCAACTGGGACTGCTTCCTGCAGACGGCGGTGTCCGACGACGAAGTCGAGCACAAGAAGGTCAACGGGCAGTTCTGGCACCTGCGTTATCCCGTGCTCGACGCTCGCGCCGGCGAGCCTGGCTACGTGGTCGTCGCGACGACCCGGCCCGAGACCATGCTCGGCGACGTAGCCGTCGCCGTTCATCCCGAGCCGCGCGCCGAACTCGAACGCTTGGTCGCGTCGCAGCGCGAGCGGGTCGCTCGGGCAGGGAACAAGGAGCGCGCCGAAGTCGAAGCCGAACTCGCGCGCCTCGAAGCGCGCCTCGAGAACGACGTGGCGCGCCTCGAGCAACTCGCGGCGATGGCGCGCGACGGACGCATGCTTCGCTTGCCCTTGCAAGAACGCAGCATCCCTCTGATCCTCGACGAGTGGGCCAAGCCGGCCCTCGGGTCGGGCTGCGTCAAGATCACGCCCGCGCACGACCCCAACGACTACGAGGTCTGGCAGCGGCACAAGGCGCGCTTGCACCCGATCAACATCCTCGAGTCGAATGGCAGCCTGAATGCGAATGCCGGCGCCTACGTGGGCCTCGATCGCTTCGACGCGCGCAAGCGCGTCGTCGCCGACCTCGAAGCGCTGGGGCTCCTCGATCGCGTCGAAGATCGCGAGATCGAGGTCGGCCACTCCGACCGCTCCAAGACCGTCGTCGAGCCGTGGCTCAGCAAGCAGTGGTTCGTCCGCATGGGTGATGTCGAAGGCGGCATCGTCATGGGACGCGGCACCGAGAACGAGCACCGAGCGACAGGCCTCGCTCAAGCGGCGATCGACGCCAGCGACGACGCGTGGCGCTCTCCAACGGGCCTGCGTCTCGAGTTCTGGCCGGACTCACGCTACCGAAGCAGCTACCGCAGTTGGCTCGGCGAGAAGCGCGATTGGTGCATCAGTCGCCAACTCTGGTGGGGGCACCGCATCCCGGTTTGGCGCAAGGCCCTCCTCGCCAGTGAAGTCGACGCGGCCCTCGATGCGCTTCCGCCGCTCGATCCTGACGTCGCTTGCTTGCAGATCGACCTGCCCTCGGGTGAGCGTATCACGCGCGAGGCTGTGCGCCTCCTAGAGCCTTCGACCGAGGTCGAGATCCAGGTGTGCTTGCGCGAGGCCGCGACGGCGCAGCTCGCGCCGCAGCTCGAACTCGCAGGGCTCGACCAGGACCCCGATGTCCTCGACACCTGGTTCAGCAGCGCGCTCTGGCCGCAGAGCACACTCGGTTGGCCCGATCCCGCCGCGGCTCGCATCGACGAAGGGCAGCGTCCGCTCGCGACGAGTCTCGCGCGCTACTACCCGGGTTCTTGTCTAGTCACGGGCCGCGACATCATCACGCTCTGGGTCGCGCGCATGGTCATCGCCGGGCTCTACAACCTGGGCGACCTGCCCTTCACCGATGTGTTCATCCACGCGACCATCCTCGACGGCAAGGGTGTGCGTATGAGCAAGTCGCGCGGCAACGGCATCGATCCGGTCGACATCATCGATCGCTACGGCGCCGACGCCATGCGCTTCGTGCTCTGCGAGATGCAGACCGGCTTGCAGGACATTCGCTTGCCGGTGCAAGCGCTGTCGCCGTTCGCGCCCGAGGGTGAAGAGCGGCTAATAGACCTGGCGCAGGCCAAGTCGCCTTCGCGCGGCGTCTACATCGACCCCGCGAACGGCAGGGAGTTCGATGTCATCGGCATGCGCAAGGACTTGCCGCAGGCCAAGGTCATCAGCGACCGCTTCGAGGTCGGGCGCAACTTCTGCAACAAGCTCTGGAACGCCGTGCGCTTCGCCCTCCTCAACGTCGAGGACGGGCACGCCTACCAAGCGCTGGCGCCGCAGGATCTGGCGGTCGAGGATCGTTGGATCCTCTCGCGCTCGACTCGTTGCACGATGGCCGTGAACGAGGCGCTCCAAAAGTTCGACCCCGCGACGGCGATCGGCGCGGCGCGCGACTTCTTCTGGACCGAGTTCTGTGATTGGTACCTCGAGGTCCTCAAGCCGCGCCTCGCGGCGGGCGGAGCGAGTGCGCGCGTGGCGTCGCAGGTCTTGGCCTTCGTCCTCGACCAGACCCTGCGCCTCCTGCACCCCTTCGTGCCCTTCCTGACCGAGCAGCTTTGGGAACACCTCGCCGAGCGTGCGCCGGTCCGAGGCATCGATGAGGCGCTCGAGCCGTCGCAGCTCTTGATCCGCGCCGCGTGGCCGCAGCCGCGAGCGACCTGGCTCGACGCCGATGTCGAGGCGGACTTCGCTCGGGCCCAAGAAGTCGTCCGCGGCCTGCGCGACCTGCGGGCCAAGTACTCGGTTCCGCCCAAGAAGCAACTCGTCGCGAGCGCTCGCGTCGACGCCGACCTCGAGGCCGCTTTGGGGCGCCTCGGCGCGCATGTCCGCCACTTGGCTGGCTTGAGCGAGTTCCGCGTGGTCGTGGATGGCCAGAAACCGAAGCTCGCCGCAACCTTCGTCGTCGCCGGCGGAGAGTTCTTCCTCGAGGGCGTGCTCGACGCCGAGGCCGAGCGCGCTCGCCTCGACAAAGAAGCCGTCAAGCTCCGGAGCGCCGTCGACGGCCTCGCGAAGCGGCTCGAGAACCCGACTTTCGTCGAGCGCGCGCCGCCCGATGTCGTCGCGAAGGAACGGTCCCGCCTCGAAGAAATGAGATTGCAGGTCCAAGCTCTCGAAAACGCCATGCATGAGCTGGGCGACTGAAGTATCTTCCTGCCCATGACTCACGTCGTCACTGGTCGCTGCGTCGACTGTCGCTACACGGATTGCGCTGCTGTCTGTCCCGTGGATTGCTTCTACGAGATCCAAGACCCGCGCATGCTCGTCATCGATCCTGAGACCTGCATCGATTGCGAACTCTGCGTGCCGGAGTGCCCGATCAATGCGATCTTCCCCGAGGATGAACTGCCTGGCCCTTACGCTGAGTGGCTCACGCGCAACGCCGAGCTCTACAGCGAAGGCGAGCCGATCTCCGAGAAGCGCGATGCCTTGGATGGCGCCAAGACGCTCGAAGAGATCCAGGCCGACGAAAAGTCGCGTGGTTGGGACGTCGACGAGCCGTCAAAGGCCTTCTGAAGCCCTGCGGGCCAGTCCCGCAGCGCGGAAAAATCTCCAAGGTTCTTGGCAGCTGGGCGCCTCGCCGGCGTCCGAGGCGCTTCGCCTCGAGCCCTGCCCATAGCGAAGCGCCGTAGTTCTGCCCCGGCGCTCGTTTGAGGTCTAGACTCGGGTGGCGTCATGTTTCTGAGGAGCCTGCCTTTGTCACCGCTTGTCCTGCTTGTCCTCCGTCTCGTCCTGTTTGCTCTATTCTGTGTCTCACCCGTCCCGCTCTGCGCGCAAGACGGCACGGAGACCGGTGATGCGGATGGGCGGGTCCAGGATCCAGCTGATGTCGCCGCCGAAGAGAACGCGCGAGCGGCGCGTCCACGTCTCGCTCCCAGCGTGCCGATCTATGTGCGAGTCCTCCAGGACCCGATCCGCATTGCGCCTGGCGAGTCGGGCTTGATCCTCCTGCACGTGCAGATCCCGGGCGATGGCTCCGTCGATGTCTATCCGGGTGGCACGTCGAAGCACGCGGCGACCCAGCAGGTCTTGCGACTCGGGGTGGCGAGCTTCGACCCGCCGCCCGCTGGTGCAACCAAGCTCCGCTCCATGCTCGTGCGCCTACCCGTCAGCGTCGACAGCAAGGCGAAGTACGGCTCCTACGACGTCGTGGGCAGCCTCGAGCTGCAGGGCCGCTTCGGGGGCTCGGTGCCTGGCGGCGACGAGAGCGCTGACGGGCAAGAAGGAGCCGAAGCTCGCGTGGCTTCGATCGCCGATGGATCCAATCCGGCCGGCGTCGTCCATGCGCCAACTGTCACGAACCAGGCCTCGGTGCCGTGGGCCGGCCGCATCGTCGTTGGCGCGCCCGTCCCCAAAGCCGCGCCGCGCAACGCCACGCCCCGCGTGGGCACGGGTTCTGGCGCCGCCGATAGTTCGCAGGTGAGCGGCCAGCCCGGCGAGACTGAGCCGGATAGCACAGCCCCGAATGCAAAGACCGAAAAGCCGCTCGACGTCGGGGTGCGCGCCGATTCGGGGAGCAAGCTCGACGGAGGCTTCGATCCACAGGTGACGCCTTCGAGCGATGGCACTGTGTTCTTGGTGGTCCTCGCAGCTGGCGCCGTGCTGCTCTTGCTCTTCTTTGTGTTGCAAGCACGGTCGAAGGCGCACTAAGGACGAAGCTTCGGCTCACTGCGTCGCGCGTGGTCATCGCGCCCCAGGTGACCCAAGATCTTGAAGCTGAGTCATGGCGGACCTCCTCTACATCACGCGTCAGGCCGAGATCTCGGCGAGCCATCGGCTCTTCAATCCGCGGCTCGATGCTGCCGACAACGAGCGCATTTTCCGCAATTGTTCATGGCCGAGTGGTCATGGTCACAACTACACGCTGCAAGTCACGGTCGTCGGCGAGCCTGACCCAGAAACAGGCATGGTCATCAATCTGAAGGACCTGCGCCGCGTGATGGAAGAGCGCGTCGTCGACAAGTGCGACCATCGCCACCTGAACGAGGACGTGGACTTTCTGCGTGGTGTCGTCACGACGACCGAGAATCTCTGCGTCGCGTTCTGGCGCGAGCTCGAAGGGCCGATCGCCGACTTGCCTGGGAGTGCGCGGCTCTGGCGCATCCGTATCCAAGAGACGCGCGACAACTCGGTCGAGTACTTTGGCCCAGGCCGGCGCTTTCCAGGCTGAAAGAGCGGGAGTCTGCGGCTTTCTCATGCGGTGGAACGCCGCTTGCGATCCAGCGGGCAGCGCGGCGCTGCGCTTCCTTTGACTGCCAATCTGGCACCCGGACGCAGCGCATTGACAGTGGCCGAACGGCAACTCTTGGCCCAGGGTCGCGTAACAGGGCGCCGCGCGGAACTCGCGTGGGAGAGGTGAAGAAGATGAAGATGCTGCAGAATGACCGCGAACAGTCCTGGGCCGAGTTCTCGAAGGGATGGAAGCGCGGAGCCACGGTCACGTGGGCCGAACTCGACGCCTGGATCGACGGCGACGCCGACGCCTTCCCGAAGCAGCTCCGTCGTCTCGTCAAGCTGCTCGACAAGTTCGAGCTGGCAGTCGCCCCGGGCGCAGCTCGCCCCGAAGAGTTCGACACGCCCTACCAGTTCCACCACAGCCTGCGCGCCGACGGTGCGCTCAGCTACGAGCGAGAGCTCGAGCTGCTGCCGCGCCTGAGCCGCATCGGCGAGTTCCGCATGGCGCGGCGCTACGAGTTCTTGCGCCATCGCATGCAGCTCGCTTGGGCGCGCGTCGGCTATGACGACGCGGCCCTGCGCGAAGTCCTCTTGCATGGCGTCGATGCAGCACCCCTGCCCGCCAAGGCCAAGCGCAGTCCTGCCAAGATGCGGGAGGCGCTCGCGCGCTTGCGCGAGGTCGAAGAGCTGCGCAACGCCTTTTTCGAAGGCAGCCTCTACCTCGTCATGAAGGGCGTGCACAAGTATCGCAAGCTCGGCATCGACACCCTCGACCTCGTGCAAGAAGGCAACATCAGCCTCTTCCAGGCCGCCGAGGGCTTCGATTGGCGACGTGACGTGCGCTTCAAGACTTATGCGGAGTACTGGATCAACCAGGCCTTCCTCAAGATGCTCTACAACAACGTCCGCACCGTCCGCGTGCCGGTCTGGGTGCAGAAGACCTTGAAGAAGATCAAGGACCTGCAGGCGGAGGCGGTCAACAAGAGCGGGCGCGAGCTGTCTTCGAGCGAGGTCGGTCGCAAGCTCGACATGCCGGCCGAGAAGGTCGAGTCGCTGCTCAAGACTCAGCGCTATGCCGTCAGCCTCGATGCCGAGGTTGGTGGCGAGGACGGCAACGCGACGGTCTCGGACCTCCTCGTGGATGCCAGCGTGCGTCCCGTCCACGAGCAGGTCGTGGACGTTGCTCTGCCGGATCGCATGGCAGAAGTGCTGACGGGCTTGCCCGAGCGCGAGCGCACGATCCTCGAGCTGCGCTTTGGGCTGGGCGGCAAAGAGCCGATGACGCTCTTCGAGGTCGGCGAGATCCTCGGCGTCTCGGCCGAGCGCGTGCGCCAGCTCCAGGAGGGAGCGATCCAGCGCCTCAAGCTGCCGAAGACGCGCGAACGCCTGCGCCAGTTCGTCGGCGCCTGAGCCTGAGCCGCTGCAAGCCGACGCGCTTCGCGATCCTCTGGACCGCGCGCTTGACCCTCGCGCGTCTGGCGCCGATCGTCAGCGACATGGACTTCCGCTTCACCGAAGAACAGGACATGTTGCGCGCGACGATCCGCGACTGGACGCGCGCGGAGCTGCTCCCGCTGGCTGGCCAGATCGATCGCGACCACGAGATTCCGGCGTCGATCCTGTCCCAACTGAAGGATCTCGGCATGTACGGCGTGCACATGCCCGAGAGCTACGGCGGCGCCGGCATGGGGGAGCTGGGCATCTGCATCTTCATGGAGGAGATCACGCGGGGCTGCTACTCGACGGCGGTCTACTGCGGCGCGCACATGTCGATCGGCATGAATGCGATTTGGCTCGGTGGCTCCGAAGACCTCAAGCAGCGCTACCTGCCGGCCATGTGCGCCGGCGACAAGATCGCTGCCTACGCCCTCACGGAGGCGAGCTCGGGGTCGGACGCCGCGAACATGGCGACGACCGCGACCCGCGATGGCGATGACTGGATCCTCGATGGTTCGAAGATCTGGATCACGAACGGCGACATCGCCGACGCCCTCGTGGTCTTTGCTGCCAACGATCGTGACAAGGGTGCTCGAGGCGGGGTCACGGCCTTCGTCGTAGACGCCGACAGTCCGGGCTTCAAGCCCGGCAAGCCCGAGGAAAAGATGGGGCAGTGCGGAAGTCGCACGGTCGAGCTCTCCTTCGACCGCGTGCGGGTGCCGGACAAGAACCGCCTCGGCGAAGTCGGCGAGGGCTTCAAGGTCGCGATGCAGACCTTGGATCGCGGCCGCCTGACCCTTGGCGCCAACTGCCTCGGCTGTGCCAAGCAGTGCCTCGAGATCTCGGCGCGCTATGCCCTCGAGCGTCGCGCCTTCGGCAAGCCGATTGCCGAGCAGCAAGCCATCCAGCACATGCTTGCCGACATGGCCACCGAGATCTACGCGATGGAGGCGATGATCTACCGCGCGGCCTGGATGTGCGACGAGGGGCTGCCCTTTTCGACGGAGTCGGCCATGGTCAAGCTCTTTGCGTCCGAGGCCTTGGACCGCATCGTCGACCGCGGGGCGCAGATCCACGGTGGCATGGGCTACAGCCGCGAGTACGCCGTCGAGCGCATGTACCGCGACTCGCGCGTCAACCGGGTCTACGAAGGCACGAGCGAGATTCAGCGCCTCGTCATCGCCCGCAGCGTGCTGAAAGCCGCGGCCGCCGGCCTCTGACGCGGCGGCCGCGCTGAATTGACGACCGCCACGGGCTGGAAGCGCCGTCGCAGCTCTGGTAAGAAGCTTGCCCGATTTTTCGTCCGGTGCCCTCCTCGGTGTCCTCACCGACCGAGCCGCATCGGCGCTCCGCAAGCGTTTGCCCAACAAGGTCTTCAGAGAAGCACCGCGCCATGTCCGACAAGCCTCTGGCCGTGATCGTCCTCGCCGCGGGTAAGGGCACGCGCACGAAAGTCTCGACGCCCAAGGTGCTCTTGCCGCTGTGCGGGAGCCCGCTGCTCGACTTCGTGCTCGATGCCGCGGCGGCGCTCGAGCCGCGGCACACGGTCGTCGTGCTGCACCACGCCAAGGAGACGATCGAAGCCGCACTCGGCCCGCGCTTCGCGCGCGAGCAGGCGCTCGTCGTCGACCAGGGCACGCCCAAGGGCACAGGCCACGCCGTGCGGGTCGCGCTCAAGGCCCTCGACGAGTCGCTCGGGGCTCCCTTCGTTGGCGACGTCCTCGTGATCTACGGCGACACGCCGCTCATCACGGTCGAGACCTTGCGGGACCTCGTCGCGGCCTTGCACCGTCCCGCGACCGGCATGCAGTTCGGCAACGGCAGCCCCAAGGCGGGCGCGGGCGCGGCGCTGCTGGTGTCCGACGAGATGCCTCCCGAGGGCATGGGCCGTATTCTCCGGGACGAGCAGGGCTACTTCGTCGGCATCCGCGAGGAGCGTGATTGCAGCGACGACGAGCTCGACATCACCGAGGTCAACACGGGCTTCTGCGCCTTCCACGCGACGGTCTTGCGCGATGTCCTGCCCGAACTCGAGTCGTCGAACGACCAGGGCGAGTTCTACTTGACCGACGCCTTCTCGCTCGTGCTGCGTCGTGAACTCGAGGTCGAGACCGTCTTTGCGCACGAGCTGGACGAGGCGCTCGGCATCAACGACCTGCGCCAGCTCTCGGAGGCGCGTTGGGTCATGCAGGAACGCATCCACGACGCCCACCTCGCGCGCGGGGTCATCATCGAGGATCCGGCGACGACCCTGATCGAGCGTGATGTCGAGATCGGGCCCGAGACCCGCATCTTGCCGTTCACGGTGATTCGGAACGGAGTCCGCATCGGGGCTCACTGTGAGGTCGGCCCCTTCACGCACCTGCGCGTCGGCGCGACCCTCGACGATCAAGCCGAAGTCGGCAACTTCGTCGAGATGAAGAAGAGCCGTCTCGGCCAGAAGAGCAAGGCCAAGCACCTCACGTATCTCGGTGACACCACGATCGGCAAGCGCGCGAACATCGGCGCTGGCACGATCACCGCGAACTACGACGGCAAGAACAAGTTCGAGACCGTGATCGGCGACGGCGCCTTCATCGGATCGGGCACCATCATCGTTGCGCCGGTCGCGGTCGGCGATGCTGCGATCACAGGCGCTGGCGCCGTCGTGACCAAGGATGTGCCGCAGGGCGAGGTCTACGTCGGCGTTCCCGCGCGCCGCTTCGACAAGCGCAGTCCTTCCACCGGCAGTCCTTCGACAGGCGGTCCTTCGACAGGCAGTCCTTCGAAAGAAGGGGCAGATGGTTCTGCTGGCCAAGAGGGGCCGAGCAAGTGAGCTTCTCGCGTCTCCGAGTCTTCGCTGGCAACGCTCATCGTGATCTCGCACGCGAGATCTGCGACGAGCTCGTCATCGACCTCGGAGAGGCGCTCGTCGGGCGCTTCCCGGACGGCGAGATCGACCTCAAGGTCGGTTGTGACGTGCGCGGAGCGGATTGCTTCGTCGTCCAACCGACTTGTCCGCCGGTCAACGAGAACCTCGTCGAACTCTGCGTGATGATCGACTGTTTGCGGCGCGCTTCGGCGGATCGCATCACCGCGGTCATCCCCTACTTCGGTTATGCGCGCAAGGACCGAAAGGACGAAGGCCGGGTCCCGATCACGGCCAAGCTCGTCGCCAACATGATCACGACGGCGGGTGCGGATCGCGTCTTGACCGTTGACCTGCACGCGGCGCAGATCCAGGGCTTCTTCGACATCCCGGTCGACCACCTCTATGCGCGCCCGGCCTTCTTGGGACCGTTGCGCCAGTTGCCAGCTGGTAACGTCGTGATCGTCTCCCCCGACGTCGGCGGGGTGAAGCTCTGTCGCGCCTACTCGAAGGACCTCGAAGCGAGCCTCGCGATCGTCGACAAGCGCCGCGTCTCCGGATCCGAGACCAAGGTCGAGAACCTCGTCGGTGACGTTCGTGGCAAGATCGCCCTCGTCGTCGACGACCTCATCTCGACCGGCGGCTCCATCACCGACGCGGCGCGGGTCGTGCGCGACAACGGAGCGGAGAGCGTCTACTTGCTCGCGACGCACGGCGTGCTCTGTGGCCCGGCCATCGAGCGGCTCGATGACGCGCCGGTCGAGAGAATCTTCTTGTCGAACTCCATTCCGATGCCGGCCGACCGCGTGCCGAAGCGCCTCGAGCTCGTCTCGCTGGCGCCGATGCTCGCCAAGGCCATCGACAGCATTCATCGAAGTGAATCCGTGAGTCGCCTCTTCGAGCGCCCGACTCGCCATTGATCGGAACCAAGTCAAACGTCTGAGACGCCCAGGTGGCGACCGAGGAAACATGGAAGTAGCCAACATCAACGTGAAGGTCCGCGAGGAGCGCGGACGCAACAGCGTCCGTCTCGTCCGCATGGACGGAGACATCCCCGCCGTCATCTACGGTCGAGGTGGTGAGAACCTCATGCTCACGCTCGCGGGCCGTGAGTTTTCCAAGCTCGTGCATTCGCATCACAAGTTGTTCGAGCTGCACTTGCCGGGTGGCCAAAAAGAAGAGGCCTACCTGCACGCGATGCAGTGGGACGCGCTGCGCGACGAGCTCGTCCACGTCGACTTCAAGCGCATCGACCTCAAGGCGAAGATGCGCGTCCAGGTCGAGCTGCGCTTCGTCGGCAATCCGAAGGGGGTTGCCAAGAACGGCCTCTTCGACGCGCCGATCAAGATGCTCGACGTCGAGTGCTTGCCGGTCGACCTCCCCGAGTCGATCCGCGTGAACATCAACGACCTCGATCTCGGTGACCACGTCTACGTCAAGGACCTGCAGCTGCCGAAGGGCGTCGAGGCCCTCGCTGAAGCCGACGCAGTCGTCTGCCTCGTCAAGCTCGCGAGCGGCGATGCCGGCGGAGATGACGCCGACGGTGGCGATGCTGCCGAACCCGAGGTCATCCGCAAGCGCAGCGGCGATTCCGACTCTTGAGTCGCCCGCTTGCGCCGGCTCGTTTCTTCGTTATCCTGTCTCGCCGTTAACGAGGGCCTCCGCCGTTGGTCGACTCTCGGCAAGAACTGGAAGCGCGCCGACGACTCGTCGTCGGCCTCGGGAATCCCGGTCCAGATTACGCCGGGACGCGGCATAACGTCGGGTTCGAGGTCCTGGAGAGCTTGGCCGCTACGCTCGGTCTGCGCCTCAGTCGCCAAGAGCGAACGCGCGGGCTCGGCCCCGTAAAAGCCAAGGTCGCCGAATACCGTTCAGATCAAGGCGGCGACGCGGTCTACCTCGTCGAGCCTTGGACCTACATGAACCTCAGTGGAGAGGCCGTCGCGGCCTACGCGAGGTTCTTCGGGATTCGTCCCGATTCGATCTTTGTCATCTACGACGACCTCCACCTGCCTCTGGGTCGGATCCGCATCCGACCGGGAGGTAGCCCAGGTGGGCACAACGGCATCAAGTCGTTGACCGCCTGCTTGGGTTCCGAAGGCTATCCCCGTCTCAGGATGGGGATTGCGGTCACCGGATTCGATGCCTCCGACATGGCAGATCCTGACTTCGTGCTCGGTCGCTTCAGCGTCGAGGAGCGTTTGCTCCTCGACAAGGCGATCCCTCACGCAGTCCAGGCTGTTCGTGCTTGGATCGACGATCGGCCCCTCGATGAGATCATGGCGCACTACAACGCGCTGAGAGTCGAGGAGTCGCCGTCCAGCGCATCCGGCAGCGGCAACGAGCCTTCCAGTCCTGCTACCTGAGCGCGCGATGGAGCGCGGAGAACGGAAGACCGGCGCGGACGCGAGTTCGAGCCGGGTGCACACTCGAAGCCGAAACACATGACGACACGCAAGAAGACCTACGAATGCATGCTCCTCTTGGACAACCGAGAGGTGAAGAAGGGTTGGGATGCCCTCAAGGACCAGATCGACTCGATCCTGACCAAGTACGGCGCCAAGATCGTCGTTGCCAAGCGTTGGGATGAGCGCAAGCTCGCCTACGAGATCAAGAAGCAGCGTCGCGCGACCTACTACTTGAGCTACCTCGAAGCGGATCCGCAGTCGATGACCGAGCTCGAGCACATGCTTAGGCTCTCGGGTCCCGTGTTGCGCCACCTCGTCCTCGCTTGCGAGGAGATTCCGGGCGAGGCTTACGAGCCTGAGCGTGAGTTCGACTTGGATCGCGTCGATGACGACAAGGTCGAAGAAGAAGAGGTCACTCCGCCTGTGGCCGATGAACTCGAAGACGAGTTCCCACCTGCACCCGACGCCATCAGCGACGACGCTGAATAGTGACACGCGCTGAAGAGTGATACAAGGAGAGGCGATGAACATGACACAAAAGACCGACCGGAATCCGACCACCAGTAAGTTTCGCCGCTTTGGACGTGACGTAAAAAACGTCAAGCCCGAAGAGCCATTGGACTACAAGAACATCACCTACCTCGCGAACTACATGTCGCCGCAGTTCCGCATCTTGTCGCGCAAGCGCACGGGATTCAGCGGGCGCTATCAGCGCGAACTCACCGCCGCGATCAAGCGAGCTCGCTTTCTTGCACTCCTGCCTTACACGGCCTGAGCGCTCCAATCCACGAACACGAATCCAAGACAGCAATGCGATCCAAGCGACAAGTGGAAGTCTTGCTCATGCAAGACATCGGCGAGCTCGGCAAGGCTGGAGAACTCGTCAAGGTTGCGCCCGGTTACGCGCGGAACTGCCTCCTGCCCCGACAACACGCGGCCTTCCCCACGAGGGAAGCCCTGCGTCTCCTCGATACGAAGCGCAAGCGCGAGGCCGAACGCATGAAGCAGCGCGAGGGCGAACTCGCAGCTTTGGCCGAGGCGATCCCCGCGACGAACGTCACCCTCGAGATGAAGTCCTCGTCCGAAGGCAAGCTCTACGGAGCCGTGACCGCGCAGATGATCGCGGAAGCGATGCGACGCGCCGGTCTCGACGTGCACGCTCAGCAAGTCCGTCTCGAGGAGCCGATCAAGGAGATCGGTCAGTTCGATGTGCCCGTCCACGTCTTCGGTGACGTGACGGTGAACGCTCGCCTCTGGGTCGTCAACCAGCCCTAAGCTCCCCGAAGCCGAGGCGACCCGAAGCCGGAACGACGAGGAGCAGGGGCGGTGCGGGGGGCGTGCAGGGGCCGTGCAGGGGGCTCTGCCGCGCGCATGCCTTCCGTGGCTGCGATCGCGGCGACTCCTTGCCTCTTGTCGACCGGCTTCCTAGGCTGACACATGAGCACGGCGACCAAGGGGGGGAGGTTGCATGAGCGGAGTCCAAGAGCTCGCGGCGCGCATGGCGCCGCACAATCTCGAAGCCGAGATGAGCGTGCTGTCAGCGATGATGATCGACGAGGAGTCCCTCGCCGAACTCGTCCACCTCGTGCACGCGGACGACTTCTACAAGCCGGCTCACCAGGCGATCGCGAGCGCGATCCAGCGCCTCGCCGAGGTGCACGAACGAGTCGACCACGTCACGGTCGCCGACCAGCTCGGCCGTGACGGCAAGCTCGAGGAGATCGGCGGACGGCCGTATCTCTTCACGATCTCCGGCTTCGTCCCGTCGACCGCGACGTCGCGCTACCACGCGGCGATCGTGCGCAACAACGGCATCCTCCGCCGCCTCATCCACGTGTCGAACGACATCGCGGCTCGCGCCTTCGAGGGCAAAGAAGAGGCGATGGAGTTGCTCGACGACGCCGAGCGCCAGATCTTCGAGATGGCTCGCAAGGGCGACGTCAGTGAGCCGCGCAGCGCCAAAGAGCTCCTGCAAGCCACGCTCGAGCGCGTCGAGAAGTACCTGAATCGCAAGGCCGGAACCACCGGTGTTCCGACGGGCTACGCCGACCTCGACGCGCTGACCGCCGGACTCCAGCCTGGCGAGCTCATCGTCATCGCTGCGCGGCCGTCGATGGGCAAGACGACCTTCTCGCTCAACGTCATGGAACGCGCAGCGACCCAGGGCTACGGGTCTGCCTTCTTCAGCCTCGAAATGTCGGCCGAGCAGGTCTTTCAGAACATGATCTGTTGCCGCTCGCGCGTCGATGCGCACCGCCTGCGACGCGGCTACGTCACGAGTGACGACTACCGCGCGATCATCCAAGCGGGCGAAGACCTGCGCGAGAAGAACATCTTCATCGACGACACGACGATGCTGACGCCGCTCATGCTTCGGGCGAAGGCGCGACGCCTCAAGCAGAAGCACGACATCAAGCTTGTCATCATCGACTACTTGCAGTTGATGAGCAGCGGGTCGCGCGTCGAGAACCGTGCCCAAGAGATCGCGGTGATGAGCCGCTCGATGAAGAGCCTTGCCAAAGAACTCCAGGTGCCCGTGATCGCGATCAGCCAGTTGAACCGCGGGGTCGAACAGCGTGACAGTCATCGGCCGCGCATGTCGGACTTGCGTGAGTCCGGCGCGATCGAGCAGGACGCGGACGTGATCATGATGGTCCACCGCGAGGAGTACTACTCGCGCAAGGAAGAGGACGCGGGCCTCGCCGAGATCATCGTTGCCAAGCAGCGCAACGGGCCGACCGGCGACGTGCGTCTGCGCTTCTTCCGTGAATACATGCGCTTCGAGAGCTACGCCGGCGTCCCGGAGCCCCTCGCCTGAGATGCTGCGGCTGGGTGCGATCGAGGTCGACGGGGGCTGCGCCCGACTGCTCTTGCAGCTCGGCGTCGTGGCCCTTGTCGCGCGTTCCGTGTCGGGAGCGTCGCTGCCGCTTGCACCGCTTTTCGTCCAAGGCGCACCCGCAGCTGCTGCGCAAGACAGCGGCGCCAAGCTCGACGAACTCGAGGATCGGCGCATTTTATCGGTGCGCATTACCGGCCTCGAGAAGCTGCGGCCCGAGGTCGTGCTCTCGGAGTTGCGAACGCGGGCTGGAGCCAGGCTGCGCGCGCGCGCCGTGCGCGACGACCTCGCCTTCCTCTGGAGTCGCTTCAAGCTTCAGTGCCGTGTCTTCGTCGAGCCTTCGTCGCGGACGGATGCCAGCGCAGGCGTGAAGGTCCGCTTCGAGGTCGTCAAGGAGTTCTTCCTCTTCGATCGCATGACCTTCTCCGGAATGAAGCGCTTCAAGCCGGAGACGACCGTCGGGCGCGCCGACCTGCTGCAGCGGCTCAATGTCGACGACATCGAGCGCATGACCGAGCTCACCGGGCAGAGCCTCGCGCGGCGGCTCGAAGACCTCTACCGCCAGGAGGGCTACCCGAACGTCAAAGTCGAGCTGCGGCCGGACCTCGCGAAGTCGACTCTGGACTTCGTCGTCGACGAGGGCGGCTACTGCCGGGTCGAGCGCATCGATTTCTTCGGCAACGAATCCTTCCCGGCCGGCGATGCGTGGTTCTCGAGCTTCGGCTGGAATCTCCTCGGATCGGCCGGCATCAAGTCGGCGCCGGCGTCGTGGTTCATCGGTAAGGGCACGCCGTATTCGCGCAAGACTGTCGAGGCCGACCTCGATCGCTTGCGGCTCTTCTATCGCGACCAGGGCTTCAAAGACGCCGCCGTCGAGCTCACGCGGGTGCACTTCGATCGCGATTTCTCTTCGGTCGAGCTCGGTATTCGCATCGTCGAGGGACGTCGCTATCGCTTCGGCAAGATCGAAGTGCGCGTCGACGGCTATCCACGCGGGACCGCGGCGTCCTTCGCCCCTGACGAGCTGCGGAAGGAAATGAAGATCCGCGAAGGCTTGGTCTACTCGAAGCGGACGATCGACGAGGATGTGCTGCGGCTCGTGCGCTTCTACGGCCGCCAGGGCTTCCCTTCGCGCTCGGAGCACCAGCGCCTCGATGCGGCTTCGTCGCTGTCGATCGAGACGCCGATCGAAGTCGTCGACGACCAGCAGGGTGTCGTCGACGTCGTCTTCATGGTCCGTGAGGGCACCAAGAAGCGCCTGCGCGACATCGCGATCGTCGGCAACGAGGGCACGCGCGATGCTGTCATCCGCCGGGAGCTCTCGGTCTTCCCGGGCGAGGTCCTCGATGCTGTCGAGCTGTCGCGGAGCGCCGAGCGCTTGCTCGGTCTGCAGTACTTTGGTGATCGCGCTACCGGCGATCCCGGCGTCGACATGACCCTGTCGCCGGTGCCGGGTGAAGCCGACCTCGTCGACCTCGAGGTCTCCGTGCGGGAAGGGTCGACCGGGCAGTTCTTGTGGGGTGCTGGCATTTCGTCGAACAACGGACCCTTCGCCAACATCCAGTACCGCAAGTCCAACTTCGACTGGCGCCAGCCGCCGAGCGGCTGGAACCCGGTCGATTGGTTTGCGCAGATCCTCGCGAACGAGGCCTTCCATGGCGGCGGTCAGACCTTCACCTTCGACGTGTCGCCCGGCACGCAGCTCAGTCAAGCCTCGCTCTCGTTCTACGAGCCCGATGCCTTCGGCAAGCACCTCGACACGGTCGGCCTCGGCGTCGATGCCTTTACGCGGCTCTGGGCCTTCGAGTCCTACGACGAGAACAAGATCGGCTTGGGGCTGCGCCTCGACAGGCGCATCGGGCGCAACGTGCGCGTTGGCCTGCGCTACCGCGATGAACGCATCAAGATCCGCGACGTCGTCGCCGACGCGCCGCGCATCATTTGGTTGGCCGAGGGCAAGACGCGCCTTCGTGGTATCGGCGCGACCCTGTCGGTCAGCGACCTCGATCGTGTGATCCAGCCGCGTTCGGGTTACGAGGTGTCGGCGGGTGCGACGATCGCGCCCGAATGGCTCGACAGCGAAGCGCGCTTCTACATGCTCAACCTCGGCGGGACCGGCCTCGTGCCGCTCTACACCGACGTTCGCGAGCGTGCCCACGTGCTCTCCGTGCGCAAGAACATCTTCTACGGCGAAGCCATCGACGGTAACGAAGACCTTTATGTCTCGGAGCGCCTCTTCCTGGGCGGGGTCGGGTCGCTGCGCGGCTTCCGCTTCCGCGGTGCGGGTCCGACGCAGTTCAATCGGCCGACGGGCGGCTCGGCGCGCCTCAACGGCAGCGTCGAGTACGGCTTCCCGATCCCGGGCGCATCGACCAAGCTCCAGAGCAGCCTGGCCGAAACCGAGATCCTGCGCGGTTCGCTCTTCGTCGACTGGGGCATGCTCGGCAACGGCTTCAGCGACCCGCTCTTCGATCACTTGCGCGTGTCGGCGGGCTTCGGCTTGAAGATCGTCATTCCTGGCTTCAACCAGGCGCCGATCGCGCTCTACTTCTCGGTGCCGATCCTGCGGCGCGAGACGGACCGGCTCGAGTTCTTCTCGTTCACGCTGACGACGTTCTGACGCGGCGCACGCAGTCGGCTCGGAGTGATCGGAGAAAAGCCGGGCCCGCGCTCTTTCGATGCATTCTGATCGGCTGCTAAGATCAGCCGCGGGCCTTCTGATGCGAGAAGTCCGTAACGACCCATCGGTGCAAAGGAAGATGATGCGACCACTGCCGACCCTTCTGTTTTCTCTCGTCGCGAGCCTGCTCGCGCCCTCGTTCGCGATGGCTTCTGCTGCTGGCGGCCCGACGTCCGCGCAGGGTGTTCGAGCCAAGATCGAGTTCTTGGGCGACTACGCGCGCACGACCGACACCGTCAACGTCGTGCTTCACTTCGAAGTCGAGGAAGACAAAGAGGTCGACGCGAATGCGCTGACCGGCGCGGGCCTCCAGGTCCTGGTCGACGGCAAAGAGGTCAAGGCCAAGGGTGAGGACGCCGGCGTTGGCTCGGCCAAGATGGTGCGCGTCAAGAAGGGCATGAAGTTCAACATCGAGTTGCCGATCGAGCTCAAGCGCTATCTCGGCAACAAGAGCCCTGCCGCAGAGCCACTCACCGTGCGCTTTGCGCTGCCGGCCTTCGATGCCGTGAGCACCGACCTCAAGGTCGTTGGCGACATGGGGATGGTCGAAGTGGGGGAACTCGACTTGACCGAGACCAAGGTCGCGCTCGTGACCGACTTCGGGACCATGGTCGTAGGCTTCCGTCCGGACAAGGCACCCAAGACCGTCGAGAACTTCGTCAAGCTCTCCCTGTCGGGCTTCTACGACGGCACGTATTTTCACCGCATCCTCAAGGGCTTCATGATCCAGGGCGGGGATCCGAACACGAAGGACGACAACCCAGGCAACGACGGTCAGGGTGGACCCGGCTATCGCGTCGACGCCGAGTTCAACGACATTCGGCACGAACGCGGTGTCTTGTCGATGGCGAGGAGCCAGGACCCCAACTCGGCCGGCAGTCAGTTCTTCGTCATGCACGGCGTCGCGCCCCACCTCGACAACAGCTACACGGCCTTCGGCAAGCTCACCGACGGGCTCGACGTCCTCGATCGCATCGCAAGCATCGAGGTCACGCGCAGCCCTGGTTCGATGGAGCAGTCCTCGCCGACCAAGACGGTTTGGCTGCGCCGCGCCATCGTGCTGGGCGTGATGAAGGGTGGAGCCAAGGACCCGAAGAAGGCCGACAAGTGACGAGCCAAGGCCCAGAAGCCGAAGGCGCGCAACGAGAGCCGGGCGACTCGTCGGGCAGCGTCCAGACCGTGGAGGACGTCACCGCCGCGGACGCAGCACTCAACGCCGAGGCCCTCGTCAAGACCGACAAGGGCGACCTGCGCTTCGCGTTCTTGCCCGAGGTGGCGCCGAACACGGTACAGAACTTCGTGCGGCTCGCGCGCGACGGGTTCTACGACGGGCTCGGCTTCCACCGCGTGATCAAAGACTTCATGGTCCAGGGTGGCTGTCCGCGTGGTGACGGCAGCGGCGGTCCTGGTCACACGATCGAGGCCGAGTTCAACGACACGAAGCACGTGCGCGGGATCGTGTCGATGGCGCGCGGGCGCCATCCGAACAGCGCGGGTTCGCAGTTCTTCATCGTCCACGGAGAAGAAGTGCCGCACTGCGATGGCAAGTACACGGCCTTCGCCAAGGTCGTCGATGGGCTCGACGTTCTGGACGCGATCGCATCGGTGCCGACCAAGATCGCGAGCGCGACCGGTGAGCGCAGCGTACCGGTCGAAGAGGTCCGGATTCGTTCGATCGAGATCGTCGAGGCCGCATCGCCGCCCGCTTCCAGCGCTGGTGAGGTTCGCGACGCCAAGCAAAGCGCCGAACCCATCGCTGAGCCACCTGTGGACATGGAAGTCGGTCTGAATACCGACGAGGAACTTGATGTCTGACTACCGCTACCTCCGCGTCGACTTGCACGAGCACGCCGCCCTGCTGACGATCGATCGCACCGAAAAGCTCAACGCGCTCGACAGTGACGTGCTCGAAGAGCTCGCGGACGCCGTGACCGAGGCCTTCCTCGACGACGTCGTGCGCGGCATCGTGATCACCGGCGCGGGCGACAAGGCCTTCTGCTCCGGGGGGGATCTCA
>CALLZN010000143.1 GCA_937858895.1 uncultured bacterium
AGAACTCCTCGAGCGCGGGCGCTATGCCGAAGCCTCGAACATGGCGCAGGCCGCCGTCGATGAAGCGCGCAACGCGATCGCGATGGCCGAACGCAGTCGCGCGTCCGTGCCGTCGCGCTCGACGCGCGGTGGCTTCCCCTTCGGTCGCAGCGGCGGCATCGACGTCGAGGGCCTGGTGCGGGACATCTTCCGCCAGGCGACGACGGAGTGGTCCGGCCACCGTCGCTACCGCGGACCGCTCGAGCTGCCGCGCAACGTCGACTTCGGGACGCGCTCACGCCACCAGCCTTCGGCCCCAGCCCCGTCGCCGCGGCCATCCGCGCCGCAGCGTGCGCCCGCCGACTCACGCGACGACTCAGGCTTCGGCCCGTCCGTCGAGTGGTAGGCCGCGAGGTCGCGCTTCGAGCTCGAGCAAGCGCTGCTTGCGCCACAGACCACCGCCGTAGCCCGTCAGGCACCCGTCGGCCCCAACCACGCGGTGGCAGGGAATGAGGATCGCGATGCGATTCGCGCCGTTGGCGCGACCGACGGCGCGGCTCGCGCCTGCGCGACCGAGGTGCTCGGCGAGCGCGCCGTAGCTCGTGGTCGTGCCGTAGGGCAGGTCACGCAAAGCTGTCCAGACGCGTTCTTCGAAGGGCGTCGCGATCGGCGCGAGCGGCAACCCGAAGACCTCGCGCCGCCCGTCGAAGTACTCGCCGAGCTCGCGCTCGAGTGCTTCGAGCAAGGGGTGGCGCCCGGGGACGATGGCAGTGCCGTGGTGCTTTCGCACGACGCTGAGCTGCGCTTCGAGCCCGCGACGATCGAGGAAGTCGCAGAGCACGATCCAGCCGCCCTGACCTTCACCATCACGCGAGGTCGCGACGATCGCGATCATGGCACCGAGCGGCGTCATGAAGCGCGTCGTGACGAGCGTCGACGACGCAGCCCGCACCTGCGAAGGCGGACGCCCGAAGACGCGCTGCCACGCGTCACGAAAGCCGCTCTCGGACTCGAAGCCGGCATCGAAAGCACAATGCGAGATCGCTTCGCCGCTGCGCAGACTCTGCAGCGCAGCACCGAGTCGCAAGGCTCGCTGGTAGCCGTGGAAGCTCACACCAAAGCGTGCCTTGAACCAGCGTCGTGCGCGAGCAGGCTCGATGCCGCGCGCGCGCAGGTCGCTGTCACCGACGCGCCGGAAGGGCTGCGCTTCGACCTCTAGCCGCAGCGCGCGTGCCCATTCCGGCTCGGGCCCGAGCCGTGCGTCACCGGGCGCAGCGGCGAGCTCGGGTCGGCAACGCTTGCACGCGCGATAGCCGAGCCGCTGAGCGTCGATCGACGAGGCGACGAAGTCGACGTTCTCGCGCTTGGGCAAGCGCGCCGGACAGCCAACGCGACAGTAGATCCCCGTCGTCCGGACGCAGATCCAAAAGATGCCGACATAGCTCGAGTCGCGGCGGCGAAAGGCATCCCACATCTCGTCTGCAGGCGGTAGAGCCGGCTGTAGTGCAGGCGGCACGAGCGGAGCCTTTGCTTGTGAATCGGTGCGCGGATCGGAGACCATCAGCCCAGTGTCCTCCTGGGTCACGCGAGCCGCCACCGCAGAAACGACAGTGATGTCGAGATGCGAAGTCGCGAACTCAGTCCGCAGTCACCGCGGCCCCGCGTGCACCGAACGCAATCACGCCCGCCGCGAAGAGCGCAGTCAGCAGACCCGTGATCACGAAGACCATGGCCATGCCGATCCAAGAGCAGAGCGCGCCGCCAACCATCGCGCCGATCGCGACTGCGAAGGCCTTCGCCGAGAAGGTCCCGGCCATCGCCCCCCCACGATTCTCGACCTTGGTCTCGGTCGCCGCGAGCCCGAAGCCCGCCGTGTTGGAACCAGCGACCGCCGCCCCCAAGAGGACGCGGAAGACGATGAGCCAAGCAAAGGCGCTCAGGAAGGCATGCGCACCGAGCAAGACGCCGGTCGCGACCGTGCTCACGAGCAGAACCCGCCAAGCACCGAAGCGATCCGCCAAGCGTCCCCAGAACGGCGTCGCGAGCAGCGTCGCGATCGAGAGAACGGTGAAGAGATAGGCGGCGCGCGCCTTGACCTCTTCGCTGTCGGTCGAACCGGTCACGTCGCGCACGAAGAGCTCGAGCTGCGGCGTCGTCGCACCGAGACCGAACTGCACGACGACGAGCACGAGCAAGGCGCGCCGCAAGACCGGCATGCGCAAGATGCGCACGAAGTCACGATAGACGCCACGCAGCACCGAGCCGGGTGACCAACGCTCATAGCTCTCGAGGAGGCGCGGGTCCTCGGTCGCAAAGGCCATGACCAGCAGCGCCGACAAGGCCGCGCTGCCTGCAACGACCAAGAACACCACCCGCATCCCATAGGCAGGCCCGAGTGCTGCCCCGAGCAAGGGGCCGAAGACACTGCCCGCGGCGAGGGCAGCTTGGAGGTTCCCAGTAACGCGCCCTTGACGATGCTGCGGCGCCGAGATCGAGACCAACGTAATGCTCGGTGGAATGAAGCCCGAGAAGACGCCTTGGCAGAGCCGCATCACGAAGAGCTGCATCGGCGACGTGACATAGGCCATGGCCCCGACGAAGAGCGTGACCGCGAACATCGCGCGCACGATCATCCATTTGTGGCCGATGCGATCGCTGAGCGAACCCCAGACTGGCCCCATCAAGGCGGCGGCAAAAGGCGCGGCGCCGAAGCAGAGCCCCGACCACCACTCGACGTCTTCGCGCTCTTCGAGTCCGAGCTCTTCGAGGAAGCTCGGAAAGAACGGCAAGAAGCTCATCATCGCGATCGCGGTGACGAGGTTGGAAATGAAGACGACAATGTACGTGCGCTTCCACGCCGACATTGGGGGGAGCCTAGTGACTCGCTTCACGCGACGCGAGGCTTGCGTCCACGCACCACACCAAGGCAGCCGACGAGGATCAGCGCCAAACCCGCGAAGGTCGTGCCGCGTACGACTTCACCGCGCACGATGGCACCAAGGAAGAGCGCGATGGCCGGCGTGATGAAAGCAATGAGGCTCATCTTGTAAGCAGGCACCCAACGCATGAGCCAAAAGTAGAGCTGGAAGGTCAAGACGGTGCCGCCGATCGCAAGGTAGAGCACCGATGCCAAGGCGGGCTTGGTCCACACAGTCGGCAATCCGCCTTCGAAGACGAAGGCCGCCGCGACCAGCAGGACAGCACCGAGGACGAGGCCGTCGCGGTTGAGGTAGGTCGCCGAGATGCCCGGTCCAGCGCGCTTGACAGCGACGGTTCCAAAGGTGCACACGAGCGGTGACAAGAGAAGGACCGCGCCTGCCCGCAAGGCTTCGTCGCCGATGCCGACGAGGTCCGTCCTGAAGAGCAGCGCCACGCCGACGAAGCCAGCGACGAGCGCGAAGCCTTGCAGACGCCGCAGGCGCTCACCCGGGACGAAGAAGTGCCCGACGACCCCCATCATGAGCGGAAAGACGGCCCAGAGCACGCTGACGAGCCCCGACGGCAAGACCGTCTCCGACTGGTAGACGATCGCGTAGGACAAGGCGAAGTTGCAGGTGCCTTGGATCAAGACGACGCGCCGCGGCGGACGCTGACCACCTTCGCGCCGCGCGACGAAGGGTGTGAGCAAGACGAGGACGAGCGCCGCGATCACGAAGCGAGCTGCAGCGCTGCCGAGCGGCGGCAAGTCGTCGAGCCCTTGCTTGATGACGACCCAAGTGCTGCCCCAGACCAAGCAAAGCACCGCATAGACAACGAGGATCGTGGTTCGCGAAGGTCCCGACATGGCGCGGCACGGTACCGAGCCACAGCGACTTCTGTAGCATGCGGCCATCATGAAAACGCTTGCCACACCTGCTCGCTGCTGCCTTGCCGCGCTCTGTCTCTTCACTGCCCGCGAAGCGCTGGCTCAAAACGCGACGACGACGGAGTACGGTCGTTCGTCCGCAACGAGCGGCTTTCTGCCTCACATCCCCGTGGCGCCCTACTCCAACAGCTTCGAGTCGACGAGCGGGACGACGCGGGGATATTGGTTCCGCGCGCCGACGTCCTTCGCGATCACGGGACTGCGAGTCGAGAACGAAGCTCGACAGACGAAGCAGAGCGCAGCGCTCTTCGTATTTTCGTCGCCGCCGACCGTGTGGCCGACCCGCCACTACACGACAAAAGACGAGCTGCGCTTCTTCGCGATGGATGCGCAGGCGGACGTCGATCTCAGCTTCGCGCCGGTCCTCGTGCGTGAAGGCGACTACGTTGGCGTCCTCGGCGGCGGCGGCGACGGCTCGTCACCGAGCGTTTGGGCTTCGTACTCGGTCGGCCCGATGCGGAGCAACGTGCTCGGCCACAACATCGTCGCGCGACGCTTGCTGACGGAGAACCTGCTGCGCGACAGCGTCGCGCGCGGCGTCGGCCTCGGCGTCGCGACGGAAGGTGCCGGTGACGGTCCGTGCGGACGCATCCGACTCCTCGTCCTCGGGCAGTCGTCGCACGGTCCCGCGCCCCAGCTCGAGAGCCCGCGGCCACCGAAGCTCGGGACGACGGCGCAGCTCGACATGTTTGCGCAGATCGCGACGACTCAAGTCGGCGTGCTCCTGCTCGGCAGCGGCCGCTTGGACTACATCCCGACGCCCTACGGCCGGCTCAACATCACTCTGCCCTTCGAACTGGTGATCCCGATTCCGTCAGGCACGGGCCGTTTCGACCTCGCAATTCCCCTCGATGACCGGCTGCGCGGCGTCGTGGTCAACTGGCAAGCCGTAGCCCTCGACTTCGTGACGCCCGCGCACGGGATGTCGAACGGGATCGAGTGGCGCATCGGCAGCTGATCCAAACTCACCTCATCGACAGACGCCGCGCCAGAAGCGCGACCAACGCCGCGGACGGCAAGGACTCCAGCAGTCCGTCACGATGCAACCCGAGAGCGGGAGAACGGTGACTGCGATCACGGCGAGGAGGAGAAGGCGACCGTAGCGCCCGGCTTTGATGCGTAGTCTCATGCTGCGCCCGAACGCAAGATGCGGACCAAGCGCGACACGGTCCGCGCCGTCGCGGGGCGACGCCGACCGTGCATGTTCGCCGGACAGCCTGTCCCCCTGGCGAGACGCCGTCCTACGCGTAGCTCTCGAGTGGCGGGCAAGCGCAGACGAGGTTGCGGTCACCGTGGACGTTGTCGACGCGGGACACGGTCGGCCAGTACTTGCCCTCGGACGACCACGCGGCGGGGAAGGCCGCCTTGGTCCGACCATAGGGGCGATCCCAGGCGTCGCTCGTGACGACTTCGGCCGTGTGAGGCGCGTGCTTGAGGACGTTGTTCTCCGGGTCGGCGCGCCCTTCTTCGACCTCGCGGATCTCGTCGCGGATCGCGATCATCGCGTCGCAGAAGCGATCGAGCTCTTGCTTCGACTCGCTCTCGGTCGGCTCCACCATCAAGGTGCCAGAGACCGGCCACGACATGGTCGGCGCGTGGAAGCCGTAGTCCATGAGACGCTTCGCGATGTCATTGACGGTGACGTGCGCTTCCTCGAAGTGTCTCGTGTCGAGGATGCACTCGTGGGCGACCCAACCATCGACGCTCTTGTAGAGGACAGGGTAGTGCGCCTCGAGACGCTTGGCGATGTAGTTGGCGTTGAGGATGGCGAGCGCCGTCGCTTCCTTGAGCCCCTCGCCGCCCATCATGCGGATGTAAGCGTAGCTGATCGGCAAGATAGAAGGGCTGCCCCACGGAGCTGCTGAGACCGCGCCGATCGCCTTGTCGCCGCCGAGCGCGACGAGCGGGTGTCCAGGCAGATAAGGCACGAGCTGCTCCGCCACGCAGATCGGCCCCATACCGGGGCCACCGCCGCCGTGTGGGATGCAGAAGGTCTTGTGCAAGTTGAGGTGACAGACGTCCGCACCGAGGTCGCCCGGTCGGCAGTAGCCGACGAGGGCGTTCATGTTGGCGCCGTCGAGGTAGACCTGGCCGCCATGCTCGTGAACGATGCGACAGGCATCGCGAATCGTCTCTTCGAAGACACCATGCGTCGACGGATAGGTGACCATGAGGGCAGCGAGTCGTTCGCCAGCTGCTGCACACTTGGCCTTCAAGTCCGCGAGGTCGATGTTTCCGTCGTCGTCGCAACGGACCACCGAGACCTCCATGCCTGCGAGCGTGGCGCTCGCGGGGTTGGTGCCGTGCGCCGAACTCGGAATCACACAGATGCGCCGCTGGCTGTCGCCATGAGCAAGGTGGTAGGCACGAATCACTAGGAGTCCCGCATATTCACCTTGCGAGCCGGCATTGGGTTGCAACGAACAACCTGCAAAGCCTGTCAACTGTGAAAGCCAGTCCTCGAGGCGAGCGTGCAACTTGGCATAGCCCTTGGCCTGCTCGGGCGGGACGAAGGGATGCAAGCCTGCAAAGCCCGGCCACGAGATCGGGATCATCTCCGACGTCGCGTTGAGCTTCATCGTGCACGAGCCGAGCGGGATCATCGCGGATGTGAGGGAGAGGTCCTTGTTCTCGAGGCGCTTGAGGTAGCGCAACATCTCGGTTTCGGAGCGGTAGCGCTCGAAGACAGGATGCGTCATGAACGTCGCTGTCCGCTTCACGCCCGCAGGGTAGTCAGGTGTGTTCGCGACAAGGGCCTCGACGTCGAGTTCCATCGCGGCGCCGCCAAAACACTCGAAGACGTCACGAACATCGCCGTCGTCGACGGTCTCGTCGAAGCTGACGCCCAGCGCCGTGTCGGAGATGTGACGTAGGTTGATGCCGATGTCGCGCGCGCGAGCATGGATCTCAGCGACGCTGCGCGGACCGCCGCTCACGGTCAACGTATCGAAGCAGGGTCCATCATCGATCGTGTAGCCGAGCTTCGTGAGCCCGACCTTCAAAGCATGGGTCACCCCGCGAACACGACGCGCGATCGCGGTCAATCCTTCTCGCCCGTGATAGACGGCATACATCGACGCCACGACCGCGAGGAGGACCTGCGCCGTGCAGATGTTGGAGGTCGCCTTGTCACGTCGAATGTGTTGTTCGCGGGTCTGCAGCGCCAAACGCAGCGCGGGCTTACCTTCGGCGTCCACCGACACTCCGACGATGCGGCCAGGCAGCTGGCGCTTGAACTCGTCGCGCGCAGCCATGAAGGCAGCGTGCGGTCCGCCGAAGCCAAGCGGCACACCGAAGCGCTGCGAAGAACCGATCACGATGTCCGCACCACATGCGCCTGGGCTCTCGAGGAGCGTCAGCGCGAGCAAGTCGCTGGCCACGACCGCAAGGGCAGCGGCAGCGTGAACACGCGTACAGAGCGCCGCCAGGTCCGGGATGCGACCGTCACTTCCTGGATATGAGATAAGCGCTCCGAAGCAGCCATCGAAGTCGGTATCGCTCAGTTCGCCGACCACGACTTCGATGTCGAGCGGTTCGGCGCGAGTCTTCACGACCGCGATGGTCTGCGGGTGCGTGTTCGCATCCACGAAGAAGCGGTTCGCATCGCCCTTCTGCAATCGATGCGCGAGGGTCATGGCCTCGGCGGCCGCGGTTCCTTCGTCGAGCAAGGAACTGTTGGCGACCTCCATCCCGGTGAGGTCCAGCACCATCGTTTGAAAGTTCAGGAGGGCCTCGAGCCGCCCTTGTGAAATTTCAGCTTGGTAAGCCGTGTACTGTGTGTACCAACCCGGGTTCTCCAGCACGTTGCGCAGGATCACGGTCGGCGTGTGGCTGTTGTAGTAGCCGAGCCCGATGTAGGAACGGTTGATGACATTCTCGTCGGCGAGCTCGTGGAGCTCCTCGAGGCATGCCTGCTCGCCCTTCGGTGCGAGGTCGAAGCTGCCCTTCCAGCGGATCGAGGCCGGGATGACGCGGTCGACGAGCGCATCGAGGGACGTCACACCGAGCACCTTCAACATGGCAGCGTATTCGCTGCGGCGAGGACCGATGTGGCGGGGAGCGAAGTCGTCGGAACGATTGGTCGAAGGATTCATGGAGTGCTTGGTGTCGGTTGCCGTGCCAGCAGGGCTTCGCTGGGGTCGGTTCGAAGCGGAATCAAAACTCATGTCCCGCCGGCCGAACTCGGCAAAGCCGCTTCGCGACATCAGACCGCGGACGCCAGGTCGGCGCCACGGTCCGGCTCGATTTCGAGGCGGCGCGCTGGCGTGGGCACGCGAAGCGCGCAAAGTGGCGGCTTCATCGGCCCGAGGGCGATACGATCGCGGCGCGCAGACGGCGCAACCTGGACCGACGCAAGCTGGCTCGACGCAACCTGGATAGCACGATGACGACTCGCGACCTTTCTCGCTTTGCCCCGGACTCCAAGCTCGCCGCGAACACCCGCGACCTCTGCCTCGACGGCTTTCAAGGTGCGGTGGCAGCGGAGCCTGCCGAGTCGCAGCCCAAATGGGACCCGATTCGCGAGCGCGGCACGACGCTCTGGCTCGATACCGGTGACATCGCGGCAGCCTCGAAGCTCTGGTGTCGCGAGTTCGACGCGCTGACCACGAACAACACGCTGCTCAACAAAGAGGTGCAGAAGGGCATCTACGACACCTTCGTGCCCGTGGCGGCGCGTGCGATTCGCGGAGCGGACGCCTCGATCGGCGAGCGCGACCTCGTCCTCGAGCTGGCCTTCTGCCTCAACGCGCGGCATGGCCTACAGCTCGTGCAGACCTTCGGCGCCAAGGTCTCGGTCGAGCTGCACACGGATCTCGCGGACGACTTGGAGGCCAGCGTTGCCTACGGCCGCCGCTACGCCGCGATCTGCCCCGACCACTTCATCGTCAAAGTCCCGTTGACAGCGGCCGGCATCATCGCCGCGCGACGCCTCTCCGACGACGGCATCCCGGTCAACTTCACCCTCGGCTTCTCGGCGCGCCAGAACTTGCTCGTCGCGCGGCTCGCCAAGCCCGAGTGGTGCAACGTCTTCATGGGGCGCATCAACGCCTTTCTTGCGGACAGTGGTTACGGCAGCGGTGAGAACGCTGGTGAGCGCGCAACCGCCGCCAGCCAAAAGGTCTGCCGTGAATTGCGTGCTGCCGGCAAGAGCCCCACCAAGCAGATCGGCGCCTCGATGCGCAGCTACGAGCAAGTTCCGGCGCTCGCCGGCCTCGATGTCTACACGATGCCGCTGCCTGTCGCCGAAGGGTGGCTCGCACACGGCGGTGACATCGGCCGCGGGGTCGACGACGACTTCCCCGTCACCTGGAGTGATGGAAGCGACGCGAAGCGCGATGGGCTAGAAGTGTTTTGGGAGGTCACGCCGGGCGAGCGCGCGGCCATCGAGGCTGCGGCGGCAGTCGACGTGGCGCGCCTCGACGCCGACGGCTTGCGGGCCATGCTCGCCGAGCGTGGCTGCGCGAATTTCTTTCCGACCATGCACGCGGACGAATCCAAACGCATCAGCGCCGAGGGCAAGATCCCGCAGAACGCATCGTGGCTCGCGGATGTCCGCAGCGGTCGACTCGCTTGGGATACGTTGCTGACTCTCGCCGGCCTTGCGAGCTTCTCCGGAGATCAAGAAGCGCTCGACAACCGCATCCGCGCGCAGCTGTCCTGATCGATTCTTCATGCTGGATTGATATCGTTCGACTGCTCGCGCTAGCGTTCAGATCCGAGCAGAGGGCGGCCGATAGCAGCCTGCATGACCATGCAGAAGTTGCTCTTGCTCGCGGCCTTGATGCTCGTGCTCGGCTCGTGTGCGCACACGACCTTCCAGTCCGTCCGTGCCTTCGAGCGCGGCGATTATTCGAGCGCACTGCGAGGCTTCGAGGAGCGAGCGGCCCTCGGTGATGTCGACGCGCAGTTTTTTCTTGGCCTCATGTATGACGAAGGCAAGGGTGTCGAAGCCAACGCTGTTGAGGCAGTCCGTTACTACGAGATCGCCGCGCGGCGCGGCCACCTTGCAGCTAGCAACAACCTAGGTCTCTGCTATTTCTCCGGTCGCGGCGTCCCCAAAGACACGCGTCGCGCCATCGAGCTCTATCAAGAAGCTGCGGCGAGCAGCTTCGCACCGGCGATCACGAACCTCGGCGTCTTGCGCCTCTTCGGGTACCGCAACGGCGACACGGTCGAGGGCCAGAACCTCGCTGACGCACGACGCCTGTTGGAGCGCGCGTCCGAGCTCGGCGACACCAAGGCGCTGCGCATCCTCGGCTTCTTGCACCGGCAGGGTCTCGGAGTACCCAAGGATGAACGGTTGTCGCGCACATACTATGAGCGCGCGGCAACAGCTGGCGACTTGACGGCTCACTACTACTTGGCGACGCTCTACCTCGGACCGAACGAAGGCTTCGTCGACACCGACGCGCCTGCCGATCCGAGCAACGAGAACCACGCTCGCGGTGTGGAGCACATGCGTATCGCCGCCGAAGGCGGACTCGCGCCAGCGCAGTTCGGCATGGGACTCGTCTATTTGCGTGGCATAAAAGTCGACGCAGATGCTGGCGAGGCCCGAGCATGGATGCAACGCGCGGCCGAACAGGGGCTCCGTGCAGCGAAGGACAAGCTCGCCGTCATGACGGCGGCGGCTCCAACTCGCTGATCGCGCACCTACAAGCGTTACTTGCTTGTGTTCGACTGCAGTCGCGCCATGCGCTCGATGTCCTTCAAGAAGGCCTCGACGTTGTCGCTCTTCTTGATCTGTAGCGCTGCGCGCAAGAGTACAGCCGCCTCCGAGTAGCGGTGTTCGCGGGCGAGGACTTCGCCGTGGCGAATCTTTGCATCGGCTGCAAACTCAGGCAGACTCGCTGCTCGCTCGAAGTAGTCGATCGCGCGTTGCGGCTCGTTACGTGCATGATGACGACCGAGCAGGATCAGGGCTTGCCCGTCGAGCGGATCGAGTTCGATGAGCTCGTTGAGGATCTTGGCGTGTTCCTCGTCGCCGGCGTCGGTCGCGACGGCGAGGCTCGCGCGGACGCGCAAGAGTGCCTGCTTGTCTTGCTTTTCGAGCGCGTCGCCGCGCGTCTCTTCGATACCGCGCAGCAACGTGCGAACGTCTTCGATCGCGTCCGCGCCGATCATGAAGCGCGCGACGTTCAGCGCCGTGCTGATCGGCGCACGGCGATCCTTCTCGAAGGCGCGGACGAAGGCAGCAGCCGACAGAGTGAAGAGCTCTTGCTTGGCATAGATCGCGCCTAGGAGACCCAAGGTCTCGGCGGTCGCGCCACCGAGTTGGTCGACGACCTCGAAGTTCTCGGCTGCACGCGCGAAGTTCTCCACATTGGCATAGGCCCGCCCCTGGGCGAGCCAGAGCTCGGCCGAATCGGGTTGCTCGCGCAGGAGCTCCTCGAGCAACGCGATCGCGTCGAGGTAGCGCTCTTGTGCAAAGAAACTCTCCGCGAGTCCTTGCTTCCACTTTCCGTTCGCGGGATCCAGCGCCATCGCCATGCGGAAGGCCGACTCTGCCGAGAGCGGGCGGTCCTTCTTGAAGTGACCGAGGCCGAGGATGCCCCAGAGGATGCCGTCCCCGCCGCCGAGCGAAATCACCTTGGAAGCGCCGAGGATCGCGATGTCGAACTCGTTGGCCTGAACGGCCGCGTCGGCCATCGCCATCCATGCACGACGGAACTTCGGAAACTTGTCACAGGCCTCTTGGTAAATGGGCAAGGCCTCCTTGTGCTTGCCTTGCTGCGCGAGGACGTGCGCGAACATGAAGTCGACGGAAGCGCTGCAGTCGGGTTGCCGTGCTTCGCGCGCGAGTTGTTCGGCGCGACTCCAGTCGGGACTGTCGCTCGACACGAGTTCGAGGACCGAGACGAGGCGCTTGCGCTCGTCGTCGGACAGCTCGGGCTCGATGTCACTCTCGGACGACCAGCTCGCGATGACGCGCTTCTTGAACTCCGGGCTCGCAAACATCGCGCGCTCCGAGGGTGTCAAGAAGTCGTCCTGGGGCTTCGGCAGAGCTGCTGCTGCCATTGCTACAGCTGGCTCTGCTACGGCTGGCGCAACTTCGTTCTCGACGAAGCGCGAAGTCGCCCGCAGCCCAACGCGCGACGCTTCGAGGTCGCGCTGGTGTGTGCAAGACGTCACGAGGACGAGGGCGGAGAGGAACACGGTCGGGTATCGCATCGAAGACCTTCCTGTCACTTCTTCTTCTTGAATGTCATTGGCAGCTTCATTCGTGACCGAACGGGCTTGCCCTGCTTCTTGCCGGGTTCGAAGCGCCAGCGGCGAATCGCCTCGAGCGCCGGTCCCGCAAAGGATTCGTGGGTTGAGCTCTGCACGCGCGCGTTTTGTACGTTGCCCTGCTCGTCGACCTCGAAGATCAGAACGACTTCGCCTGGCAACTGACGGCGCATGGCCGCGTTGAGCCGCGCCTCGACTTTCCTCTTGGCCTGGGGCTTTTGGTCCAAGTCGGCGAAAGCCACCGAATCACCGCTGCCGGATGAAGCACCAACGATCGCGTCGATCTTGATGCCGAAGCCGCCTTCTGCCCAACCGCTCCCCATGCCAGCGCCGAGCGCCAGCTCGAGCTGGGACAAGTCGAGGGCCTCCATCGGCTGATCCTCGAGCTCGGGCGTCTCTTGCTCCTCTGGCTCCTTCTCGGGCTCGGGCTCGACCTCGTCCGTCTCGGGCGTCAACGAGGCGTCCATCTTGCGGATCGTGCGATCGGGCTGGGGTTGCTGCGTGATGGCTTGAATCACGGGCAAGACCAAGAAGAGCACGAGCGTGAAGCCGAGCGCACCGACCGTCACGGTCAAGGCATGGAGCAAGCGACTCCGCCACGTGGGTTTGTGGGAAACCAGCACGACCGTCAACCTCGGCCGACGATCGTCGACGAGAAGACCTTCTCGGCGCCGGCGAGCTTGGCCTCGTCGATCACCCGGATCAACGTTCCGGACATCGAGGCCTTGTCGGCCTGGATGATGACCGGGATACCGCGCTCCTCGCGGATCAAGCGCGTGACGGTCTGGCGCACACCCTCGATGCCAATGTTGCGCCCGCCATAAACG
>CALLZN010000144.1 GCA_937858895.1 uncultured bacterium
CCACGGTGGCGGTGCTCAACTAACCGAGTCTCTGAAGAACCCGGGGCTGTTCAGCTTCGCGGATGTGACCTCGACGCATATCCCCCTGACCGACGATGTCGTCCATGCCGTGACACTCATCGACCTCGATGGCGACGGGGATCGCGACATCGTTGTCGGCACCTCAGCAGCCTCGACACGCTTGCGCAATCGTGCCTATTCGAACGACGGCAAAGGTGTGTTCATGGACGTGACATCGGCCCTCTTCCCAACCGACCTAGAAACAACCCACGACGTTGCGGCCGGTGACGTTGATGGGGATGGGGATCCTGACCTGCTCTTTGCCAATTCCCAGTGGGCGAAACTCTACATCAACACTGGACGTCGCGGCTTTGTCGACGCGACAGCGAGTGGACTGCCGTCGGACTTGATGGGGACCCAGGTCGTCGTCGCGGCCGACTTCGATGCGGACGGCGACCTCGACCTCATTCTTGGCAACAACGGCGCTGCCCCGAGTGGCAAGCAGAATCGGTTGTTCTTGAACGACGCCTTTGGGCGCTTTGATGATGCGACGGCGGGGAAGCTGCCAGCGATCAGCGACGCGACCATGTCGATGGTAGCTGGCGACATCGATGGTGATGGAGATCTCGACCTTGCTTGCGGCACGCACTTCGAGGCGAACGGGCTCTACCTGAATGACGGAGCGGCGTCCTTTCGCCCTTCAACTACCCCACTGCCTCTTCGCCCCAACGTCACGTCTGGAATGACGCTCATCGATGTCGATGCTGACGGCGATCTGGACTTGATCACTGCCGGTCAAGGAGAGAACCTCGTCTACCGAAACAACGGCGTCGGCGCCTTCACCGTCGGCGCCACGTTCCACGTTGGGGCGTCTCATTCTGTTGTCGCCGGCGACGTCGATGGCGATGGCGATGCGGATTTGGTCTTTGGCAATTCAGGCACGCGACATGCTCTCTTCCTCAACGATGGCAGAGGGCGGTTCACCGATGTTTCGGCGACCCAGATGCCGACGAGTCCGGGCTACTTGTCCCAGCTCGCCCTGGGCGACTTCGACCGCGACGGCGATCTCGACTTGGTCGTCGCCAATCGCGGTCAAGCAAATCGCTACTACGACAATGATGGTCGCGGCGTCTTCACCGATAGAACCGCCGTAAGGATGCCGATCGACAGAGATGAATCGTATGCGGTCGCCGCCGTCGACATCGACGAAGATGGCGACCTCGATGTCGTGTTCGGCAATCAAATGCCATCGATATTCGGGCGCGCAAGTCGCGTGTATCTCAACAACGGTTCCGCGTACTTTCAGGAAGCAGGCACGCGCTTCACGGCAGACGCCGGTGACACGCGCGCGATCGCTGTCGGCGACGTCGATGGGGACGGCGATCCCGACTTGATCTTTGGCAACATGCTTCAGGGCAATCGGCTCTACGTGAACCTGCTACGTCAGAGCAGCTCGCCCTTCGTCGCGCACTTGGGCCGCGACTACGAGCTCGACTTCCATGCAACGAGCTCGTTCGCACCAGCCGGACAATTCGTGCTCCCTTTTGCGGGCCTGGCGTCGAGTCCCCCGGGCATAGAATTCCCCCCGTTTGGGTTATTTAGGCTCGGTTTCGTCGATTTGATTGCACTCCCCCCACTCGCCGTACCCGCGCCGACGGGCAAGGTGAGTATCCGCGTACCGCTGCCGAATCTCGATGCCCTCGCCGGGCGTGAGCTGCACGTGCAGAGTCTCGTGATTCACGCAACGGCAACGTCCACCTGGCGTCTGAGCAACGTGTCGAAGGATCGGCTCCTGCGATGAGAAATTGCTCCCGAGGCGGTCGTTATCGGGATCCCGGTTCAGCCGTTGCACGTACTCGCCCGACTCGCGATCGTCTGGGTGAATGGCACCCTCCGTGCACGAAGCGACGAGCATCAAACCCAGGGCGTCACACGCGCGACCGAAACCACGTCGTCATGCTCGACCTCCTCGTCTGCTGGCGTCTCTGGACCCGCGTCTTCTTCCATGCGCCACGTCGATGGGGGCGCGGAGTTCTCGCTCGACGAAGCGCGGTAGGCTGCGTTCGGGGTCGCGTGCGACGAGGGCAAGGAAGCTCTCGAGGTGCTCACGCACGATACGGTGCAGGACACCGTTCTCGGATTCGCGGCGACGGTAACCTGCCGCGCCCGGCGACGATGGGGCGGGAAGGAGCACATGGGATGCACGCTCGTGCGCCGCTCACGGTTTCGCTCGGACCGCGAGATATGCAATCAAGCGCCCTTCCATGAATGCCCTTCTGGTTCAGGCGGGGAACCAACTCGAGCCTCTGCAAACGCCACGACGTCATTGACATGCCGGCGGAACTCGTCCTGGGAGCGAGTTGGGAATACGCGCTCGCTGGTTACACTGCCGTCATGCTGTGCCGTGATGCGAAAGATGCAAGAAGCCCGGACGGGTCGAAGCCGGCCGGCGCACGTCGTTCTCAATACCCTGAGTCTGCGTAATGCCGCGAACCCGAGTGACCGTCGGTAAGCCTTGTGCGGGCAATCCGCATGCACGGCTGGAAAGGGGGTCTCAGGTGGTGGGGCGTTGGATTGCTATCTTCTTACTCAAGACCTGAGATCTACCAATGCCGCAGTCTTGCTTGCATCGTGTGACGGAGAACCGAGCCCTCGGCGGGGGTAGCTTCGTGCTGCGCGTTGCCGGGCCCTTCGAGGGCGTCCGCGCCGGCCAGTTTTGCATGCTGCAAAGCGCAGAGCTTTGGCTTTTCCTCTTGCCCCGCCCCTTTTCGTGGTTCGACGTCTTCGAGCCCGGCGATACGGCCTTGCGCAGTGACGAAGCGACCGGTGCCGCGACCTTCCTCGGCAAGGTCGTCGGACCGGGCACGGCCCGCCTGGCCGCGCTCGAGGTCGGCGACGAGCTCCACGTCACCGGGCCACTCGGCCGTGCTTGGCCGAGCGTCGAAGAAGGCGGTCCCGAGCCGATCTGCATCGCCGGCGGGGTCGGCTTGGCTCCCTTCCTGCTCTGGGCCAAGGAGGGGCGCGCTGCCCGCAAGCCTGTGTCGCTGCTCTATGGCGGGGCCAGCGCCCAGGCCCTTCCTGCAGCGGGGGACTTCGCGGCGACCGGCGCCGACTTTCACTACGCGACGCTCGACGGCAGTCGGGGCCATCGCGGCTCCGTCCTCGACCTCTACCGGGACCTCGTCGGTCGTGGGCTCCTCGATGGTGCCGCGCCGGTCTACTGCTGCGGGCCCGATCCCATGATGGAGGCCGTGGCTGCCGAATGCCGCGAGCGGGGCTTGCGCTGCGTCGTTTCGCTCGAGACCTACATGGCTTGTGGCTACGGCGTCTGCAACGGCTGCACGGTCGAAGTGCGAAGCGCTGGACGCTTTGCAGGTCGTCGCTACGTCAAGAGCTGCATCGAAGGGCCGGTCTTCGACAGCGAAGAGCTCCTTTGGCACGCGAGCACGGCACACGGATGAAGGCCGAGAGCATCGTCGAGGACCTGGCAGGCTTCAGGCTCAACGAGGGCGCGCAGCGGTCGCTCTTCGGCGATGCGTTCGGCGACGCTCGGCTCGAGGCTCGGGCGGCGCAGGTTGCCGTTCTCGACTCGTTCACCGTGGCTGGAGTCGAGGTGCCGCGCGTCACGAACGAGTTCTGGGCGCCGCGCCAACGCCAAGGCCACTCGCTGCACGAGCTGAGCTATCGGGCGTGCTTCAAGGCCGAGCTGCCGCGCTTCTTCATCGAGCGGCTGACGCGGCCTGGGGACACGGTGCTCGACCCCTTCATGGGGCGCGGCACGACCTGCCTCGAGGCTGCATTGCTCGGTCGCGTGCCTTATGGCAACGATGTCAATCCGCTCTCGCGCGTGCTGCTCGAGCCGCGCCTCGACCCGCCGACCAGCGCCGAGGTCGCAGCGAGGCTCGCGGACTACGCGGCGGAAGGGATCTTCGATGGCGCCGCGACGCAGCTCGGCTGCCAGAGGCCATTGGGCGGAGAGGTCGACGACTCCGAGCTCGAGGTCTTCTACCATCCCGACACTCTCCGTGGCCTCCAGGCCTTGCGGCGGCGCTTCGCGCAAGCGCCGTTGGATCGCGTCGACGCGTGGTTGCGCATGGTCGCGACGAATCGCCTGAGCGGGCATTCGCCGGGCTTCTTTTCGGTGCGCACCATGCCTCCGAACCAGGCGGTCAGTGTCGAGAGTCAGCGCAAGCTCAACGCCAAGCACGGACTCGTGCCGCCAAAGCGCGATGTCTCGGCGCTCCTAGTCCGCAAGAGTCGCTCGTTGCTTCGTGGTCTCGATGCCGCCACGCGACAGCGACTCGCGTCCCAGCGCGCCACCGCGCGCTTGTCGACCGACGACGCGCGGCGCATGCAGGCATTCGCAGACTCGAGCGTGCAGCTGGTCGTGACGTCACCGCCCTTCGTCGATGTCGTCGACTATGCGGGTGACAACTGGCTGCGCTGTTGGTTCAACGGCATCGACGCCGCCTCGACGAGCCAGAGCATCACGACCCCGCGCAAGGCCGATGCGTGGCAGGACTTCGTCGCCGCGGTCATGCTCGAGCTGAAGCGCGTTTTGCTGCCTGGCGGCTGGATCGTCTTCGAGGTCGGTGAAGTGCGCAAGGGCACATTGAAGCTCGAAGACTTGGTCGTCCCCGCTGCCCGCGCCGCCGGCCTCGAAGTCGTCGCGCTGGCGGTCCACAAGCAGGACTTCACCAAGACCGCGAACTGCTGGGGTGTCGCGAACAACACGAAGGGGACCAACACGCAGCGCCTCGTGATCCTGCGCAAGGCCGTACGCAAGGCCGTGCGGAACGCGTCGAACGAGGAGGCAGGTGCCTGACGATGTTCGCGCGGGCCATGGAACTGGATGCGTGCCACCTGAGCCAGCTCCTCGAAGAAGCCGACTGGCGACGTCCGGCGCATATTTTCATCGCGAACCAAGCCCACGCCGAGATCGCGCGAGTCGAGCGGGGCTACGGCGAAGCGCCGAGCGGGCGCTTCTGGGGTCGCATGACGGCCCATGGTCCGACCATGACGGCCTGGTTCGGGGACAACCGCGTGGCTTGCATCGGTCCGGGAAACCCTGAGCACGCCGACGCGCTGCGCCGCGTCGCGCTCGGCAGCGAACGCGGCTTTCGTATCTTGATCGGCCCGCGCGAAGTGACTCAGAGCTTCTTGAGCGCAATTCGCGATCGCGTCCGCGTCGACTTCGAACGGTCCCAGGCCTTCCTCGTGGTCGAAGATGCGCTTGTGCTCGGTCCAGGTCTGCACGCGAGGACAGCGACGCCTGCCGACGTCGAGTGGCTCGTCGATGCGAGCCTGAGCCTCAACGAAGAGGACCTCCACCTCGCCCGCCACAAGGTCGACCGCAAGATCCTCACGCGACGTGTCTATGAGCGGAGCTTGGCTGGCACATCGTGGATCGCCGATGAGGGTGGCCACCCTGTGTGCAAGCTCGAGGTCGGAAGCATGGGTCCAGCCGGTGCCTTGATCGAAGGCGTCTACACCGAGGCTGCGCATCGCGGCCGCGGTCTGGCGCGGCGCCTCGTCGCCACGGTCGCAGCCGAACTCCTCGCCACGTCGACGAAGGTCGGGCTGCACGTCGGTCGCGACAATGAGGCTGCTCGTGCGGCCTACCACGCAGCTGGCCTCCGCGAAGTCGACGACTTGTGGATCGCCCTCCTCAACTGGGATCGGCGTTGAGGTTGACCGTGCGTTTCACACGCGCGTGCGCAAGCCGCGCCAGCGCCGCAGTTCTTGCTCTGCATCGGCGCGGTCGCGGGCCTTCTGATCGTGCCGAAGGGCTGCGGCTCATGCGGCCCGGCGCGGTCTGGCGAGGACGGGCACGATCGCAGCCGGAAGGTTCTCGTCGAGCTTGAGTCTCAACTTGCGAGCGGCGATTCAGACACCGGCAGATCTTCTTCGGCGGAGGCTGCGGCGAACGCGATGACAGCGCGCAGGTCTTCCGCGGTCAATGTCGGAAAGTCGGCGAGGATCTCATCCACCGATGCGCCTTCGGTGAGACTTGCCAGGATGGTCCGAAGCGTCACGCGTGTTCCACGAACGACGGGGGCGCCGCCGCAGACGTTTGGATCTCTGACGATTCGTTCTCGATAGTTCCAGGTCATGGAGGTAGCTCGCCTGCGATTGTAGCACGCGCGGCTCAACTGGGATCGGCGTTGAGGTTGACCGTGCGTTTCACACGCGCGTGCGCAAG
>CALLZN010000145.1 GCA_937858895.1 uncultured bacterium
CCACGGTGGCGGTGCTCAACTAACCGAGTCTCTGAAGAACCCGGGGCTGTTCACACGCACGAGGTTCCTGCTACGGATCTCGAGCTTCACGCATGCATCGCTCTGCGCTGCGCTGCCTGGATGCGATCCCAGAAGATCTTCGTCGTCCGCGTGACGGCCTCCACTTCGACGCCCGGACTTTGGGTGACGAGTGTTTGCCCGCATCTTTGATCCAGGAGCCGATCATGCATGAGCGATATCCCGTGCGTGCCGCAACTGCGTGCGTCGCATTCTGCAGCCTCTTCGCGCTGCCAACCTCCGCCGCTCAAGGCCGCAACGCGGGCATGGCCGTCACGAGCGGCGGCACAATCTACGCAGTGGTGGCCATGCCCGCATCGACCTGCCGGACGGCAATGAAGTGCGAGCAGCCCTCACCGGTTTCGCAGCGAGTGAATTCTATGTCGTCAGGCCTGCTCCTAGCGAGCGCAAGCGACCGTGCCGTGTTCCAGTGCACAGCTCTCGGGAGTGAGCGACGGATCGCCAATCCGAGCGGGGTGTGACGAGCGCTACTGCACCGTCACCGATCACAGGCGCACGCCTGCTCGGCATGGTCACCAACACGGCGAACACCCTCATTCCATCCTTCACACAGAACTGGGTACCGACGAACTTTGGTTGCGACTTCGACTGGAGCCTGACGAGCTATGCGACGCCGCCTTCGCTCAAGAAGATCCGACAGTTGCAGTCGGTGCAAATCCAGTACGCAAACGGCGCGTTCGACTTGGGATCCTTCCGGCACGACGCTCCACGTCGCTTCCGCATTGCGGCTCGGGGACTGCAGCCCGGTTGCAAGCTCATCCTCGGCGTCGACCCCAGCGCGACGCCAACACCGACGAGCCCTGCCACCCTGGCCACGCGCTCGCTCGAGATCCCGCTCTACACCACTGGCATGAACATCAACGGGCTGCCCGTCTGGGAGTCGGCCATCGAACTCGACCTCCACGAGTATCTGGTCCTACTAGCCGGTGGGCGCTTTGCACCAGGCGTCGCGACCATCCTCGACGCAAGCCTCACAAACGAACGCTCAACGGCGCAAGCGCTCTTCGCCCCCACGGCTTGGAATCTGCACCACGTTGCCTTGCAGATCCCTGGCGGAGCCGTCCAATCCTTTGGCTGGCTACCTCTGCGACTCGAGCCCTGACCTGCGCAGCTCGCGGACATCGTTTGGCATGCCAGGTCAGCGCTTCACGGCATGCGCCGCAGGGCCAAGATCACGGTGTTCCCGGTATCGCTATCGTTGCTGGCGACGGCAGTGCGCGTGCCAGTGGCACCGCTCGAAGGCAGGGCTTGGTAGTCGAGGCACATCGAAATACCCGTCGCTGAAGGTGGCGTCAGACTAGCGACGTCGACGGCCTCGGTCATGCCGCTCGGTTCCGACCAGGTCGCCGACGAGGAGAACGCGAAGGCCGCGACGAGCATCGTGTTGGGCGTCGACGTCGTAAGGCTCGGGGCTGCGTGCGACAAGCTGCTGGCGGTCGCCTGGCCAGCTTCGGGATCGACGGGACTCGAAGTATCGACCCCAAAGAACGACAGCATGCCGCCGGCCGAGCCCGTCGAAGTCGAAAGCGTCCACGCGTGCGTTCCTGGCTCGGAAACGGTCACCGTTCGTCGATAGACGGCGAGCGAGTTGGCCGCACCCGAGCCGTTGTCCACACGACGGAGGAGCGTCCAACCGACGGGAGCCGTGATCGTCGCCGTCGACGGTCGAACGGCGATGGCCGCGACCAGGACATCGCCACTGACGCTGTTCCCAGGAGTCGACAGCGTGATCGCCGTAACGCCCGAGCCTTCCGATGCCGAGGAAGCACCGCGCAAGGTAATGCCGGACACGATGGTCAGCGTCGTCGTATCGAAGATGCTCGTCCCCGCGTGCGTCGCTGTGATCGTCGTCGTCCCATTCGCGACCCCAGTCGCGAGGCCCTCGCTGCCGCCCGCCATGCTGATCGTCGCGGCCGCACCGTTCGAAGACTGCCAAGTCACGCTCGTCGTCAGGTCTTGGGTTGTCGTATCGCTGTAGGTCCCGATCGCCGTGAACTGGAGCGTCTTGCCTTCCAAGAGCCAGGGTAGGTCCGGAGCTACGGTGAGCGAAACGAGAACTGCCGCCGTGACCATCAAGCTCGCGGTATCCGCGATGCTCGTGGCCGCATGCGTTGCCGTGATCGTAGTCGTGCCCGTCGACAGGCTCGTCGCCAAGCCCACGCTTCCACCAGCGTTGCTGACCGTCGCAACAGCCGTGACCGACGAGGACCAGGTCACGGACGCGGTCAGGTCCTGGGTGGTCGTGTCGCTGTAGGTGCCGATGGCCGTGAACTGCTGCTTCGTACCCAAGGCTATCGAAGGAAGCGCGGGCGTGACATCGATCGAGACTAGGGCGGCTGATGAGACCGTCAGCAGCGTCGTGTCAAAGACCCCAGTGGCGTCGTGGCGCGCAGTGATCATGCTCGTGCCGATCGCGACACTCGACGCGAGTCCGCTGCTAGCTACCGTCGCGACAGCGGTCGATGCGGACAGCCAAGACACGGACGACGTCAGGTCTTGCGTCGTGCTGTCGCTGAACGTGCCGGTCGCCGTGAACTGCTGCTTCGTGCCGAGCGCAATCGTCGGCGCATCCGGGCCGATAGCCAGAGATACGAGGACCGCAGGAGATAGTGTTCGGCTCGTGGCGCGGAGCGTGCGGGAACGCGCATGCGTCGGGGTGGCGGTGGTCGCCGCGACTGAGAGGCTTGGCGCCAGCCCGCCGGCATCGATGGTCGCAATGGCCGGCGACGACGACGTCCAAGCAACCGATGTCGTCAAGTCTTGCACAGTGGTATCACTGAAGAACCCCGTGGCCGTGAACACTTGTTTCGTGCCAAGCGCAATGGAAGGCAACGTCGGCGTCACGGCGATCGAAGTGAGGACGGCAGGCGTGACGGTCAGTGTCGTCGTATCCACGACGCCGCCCATGCTGGCAGTGATCGTAGTCACGCCGACGGCAAGCCCCGAGCATCGTCCGGACGGGTCGATCGAGGCGACCGCGGGGGTCGTCGAAGCCCAGACCACGGACGACGTGAGGTCGAGGACGCTGAGATCCGTCAAGGTGCCAGTCGCGACGAAGTCCTGCGAGGTGCCGAGGGCGATTGCAGGACTGCTCGGGGTAATAGCGAGGCTCGCGAGCACCGGACCAACAACCTGCAAGCGCAGGCTGCCGGCCACGCCGCCTCGCAGCCAAGAAGCGACGACCGTTGCTGCGCCGACGGAATGACTCTCAATGACGGCCTCGTTGCCGAAACGCGCAACAGTCAGAACGCCCGGGTCCGACGAGGTCCAGGCGACGAGGTTCGTCGCATTCTCGAGGCTCCCATCGGCATAGCGCGCAACCGCCGTCAGGCTTGCCGTGAGGCCGAGCGCGATCGACGCCGCCGAAGCTGTGATCCTGATCTCGACTGGCATTCGTTGCCCGACCCCGTGGCCACACGCAGCCCAAGCCAGGAACGGCACGAGCAACATGGCCAGACGTCGCGTCCATCGGACCGGCAAGAACATACTCCGAGTTCATCGGCAGATGCCGCCGCGAAACATGACCACGCGTTGCCCTTTCATGCCAAGGAGAACGAGAGTGCTGCTCTTGTCCTCCCAAGCGCTCCGCAATGCCGCGCCTATGGCAAGCGAGACGACTTACGGTCTTGCAGGCCGGAACGAGGCCACCGTCGCCACGACCGTGAGGGCCCAGAACAGATACAGCAGCGGATAGACCGGACTCAGGTACTGATTATAGAGAGCGTTGAACGACGTTGCATCCATGACTGCCAGCAGCACGAGCCGGACCACGACGGCACAAAGCAGCGACGAGTTGACAAGAAAGAGTAGAGCTTGCTGACGATATCGCCCTGTAAAGAAGAGAAAGCAATACAGCAGGAAAGCCAGGATCGATAGAGGCAGAGCCATCGAACGATAGGTCCGTTCGATGAGTTCCAGCAAGACGACCTTGCGGCTCGACGCAGACGCAGGTTCAGGCGCTGGGTTGGGCGTGAACAGCGGAGCCAGCCGATTGTGCGTGAGCTCGCGATAGATTGTCAACTCTTCTTCGGAGCCATAGCTATGGTGGAAGGGGCGAGCGAGCGTCTGCCCCCTCAATCCTATCGTATCGGCCCCCAGGTCTCTCAATGGTTGCGTATTCAATCTGTCGAGTTCCGCGACAAACGGATCCGAGGGATGCCAGACGCTCAGCAGTAGCTTGGTGGCTTTCACGAAGGAACTGAAGATCCGAAGCATATCGCCCGGCTGCGACGGCAGAGTCAGCGTGGCCCGCTCGGGAAGACAGTCGAGCAGGCCTTGATCGCACGCGGTATTGACTTCTTGAGCCAGCCGCGAGTAATACTCGTTGGCCGTCACCCCCGACTTATGGTAGCCAGCCCGGGCAACCGCTAGGCGCAGGTCCCATAGAAATCCGGCCCCATCCGACTCCTGCCCTTGGTTGATCGCTTCCAGATGAGCTTCGATTTCTCGGAAAGCAGGACTGACTTCGTAGATCAAGCGTCGAACTTCTCGCGGCACGGGCATGCGCGGTGCCGGGTTCGGATGCTTCACGCGGGTCAGTGCCCCGTACGCGGAGGTGAACGGCTTGGACTTGATCTCGACTACGGTAGGAGTCCCATAGTAGCTCTGGTTGAGCAGACAAACGACCCGATGACACATCCACGGCAAGAGAAAGGGTAGCAAATACAACGTAGCTCTCTTGAAGAAGAGACTCGTCCGGCCATGGAAGCGATACAAACTGATCAACGTACCAGCCAACATGAGAAACATCGAGGGGAGCAACCAGGGGCCCTCTTCCCGGGTCAACCAGTACACGGAGAGGGCAAGCCCCGTGAAAATGGCCCAGCCCAGTGGTTTCCAGAGGCGAGCTTGCCGGTAGGCATACAATCCAACGAGACCGGCCAGGACCAGGACCGTTAGCGGCGTGTAGATCCCGCCCCGAAGCACCCGAGGAATCATCTCGAGGTTGAGAGCAAAGACCGCAAAGAGGACGAAGCGCGCGTAACAATTGGGAATGGCCGGCCTGATGGCATACATGAAAACCAGGCCGGACAAGAGGTAGAGTATCTGCTGGCTCAGCATCAGCGGCAAGCCGAGCCAGGCATTGCAGGCAAGAAAGACGGGATATCCGGGCCCTTTGATCAAAGTGCGTTCGTGATAGGCGCCTAGCCATTCACCCTGGAGCAGAGAGCGCCCAAGCTCGAGAAACAAGCGGTCGTCGTGCCCCGCCATTCCGACGGCACTCAGTGGCACATCGTGGACGAGCCAGAGCTTGCCGATTGCAAGCAGCAGCACGGCCAACAGCAAGACGAGCTCTCTGTAGTCCCAGCGGACTGTCACGGTGGGAACACCTGCTGCCGCATCGGATCCACTGACCATCAATCGATCCCTCGAGTCCTCAAATGAACGACGACCGTCGGAGCGAACGCCCTCGTGCCACGCCGTGGCTGCAAATGTAGCGGAAGTTCAGATCGTGTGATCCAGGTGCGCCACCACAACCCTAGCATGAACAGCGCGAACAGGGGATAGGCATCGTCCACTCGTCCCAACTTCATACGCCGCAGCAACTCGCTCACTGGCCTCCATTGCAAAAGACCAGTCTCTTCAATAAAATCTTCGGTCAAAGTTTCGTTCAAGAGCGGCTGCCACGGACCTTGCAGCCATTCTTCGATCGGGGCCAGGAAGCCACCCTTCTTGCGTTGGACCAGCTCTGCAGGCAAGTCACGCGACAGCAGGTTCTTCAGTGGCAGCTTACCGCTCGCCTTCGCCATTTTGTGCTGCACTGGGATGCTCAAGCAGACCTCGATCACTTCTGGATCGAGAAGCGGCACTCGGACCTCCAGGCCGTGGGCCATGCTCATCCGATCGACCTTGGCAAGGATGTCATTCGGCATGTGGAAGGAGAAGTCGACATGCAGCTGCTGCTCGAGCGGCGAGAGCCAGTCGGGAGAGCCGCTGAGAGCTCCGGCGTACTGGCCGATGGGGTCGCCATTTGCCGCCGCTAGGAAGGAGGGCGTATAGAGCCGAGCACGCAATCGCGCCGACACGTACCGCCGCCAGGTGCAATGCGCGCGCAAACCCGGCTCTTCGACGCCGTCGACGAAGCGCTTCAAGAGACTGACCGCGCCGTACTTCTTCTGCGAGACCGGCAATCGATGGAAAAGGGGCCCAATCACGCCCCGCCTCATGAAGCCTGGCAGACAACGGTACTTTGGTCCCCAGGCGCTCGCGCTGTAGGTGCTGTATCCCGCCAACAACTCGTCGGCGCCATCGCCCGAGAGCGCTACGGTAACCCGCCGCCGCACCTGCTCGGACAGGAGATAGAATGGGACCATCGAGTTATCGGCCAGCGGGTCTTCGGCGTGAGCGACAATCGTCGGGAGGATGTTGTCAAGCTCCGCGACCGCTCGGTCAGCGTGGTGCTCCGTTCCGTATCGTTCCGCCACGAGCGCTGCGTATGAAGACTCGTCAAAGCTCGCCCCATCGAAACCCATCGTGAAGGTCTCGATCTGCTCCGCCCCGCTACGCCTCATGCTGCGCACAACAGCGGACGAATCGAGCCCTCCGCTCAGGAGCGCCCCGAGGCGAACATCGCTCACCATCTGACGCTTCACTGCACGGTCGATCGCCACTTCGAGCCGGTCGACCGACTCACTCATCGACCATGTCGTCGGCCGTGATGGGTAGAGCGACTTTGCCCAGCGGCTAGCAACGACTCCGCCTCGATTCACGAGCAGGGACTCACCCGGAAGCAGTTGTCGAATTCCCTCGAATCCCGTGTGAGGTGCCGCGACGTAGCCGAACGTCAAGTACGTATCGAGTCCTTGTGCATCGGGGCGCCGCGGGACGGCTGGGTCCGCCAATATCGCTTTGACTTCGGATCCGAACCACAAGCAAGCTCCATCATCCCGATAGAACAGCGGCTTGATTCCGACTCGGTCCCGCACGAGCCATAGCTGATCGTGCCGTCGGTCCCAGAGGGCGAACGCGAACATCCCGTTCAATCGATCGACGATCGCGGTCCGCCACTCACGATAGCCCGCGAGAATCACTTCCGTGTCGGTTTGCGATCGAAAGCGATGCCCTAGCGACTCCAGTTCAGCACGCAGTTCTCGAAAGTTGTAGATCTCGCCGTTGAACGTGATCCAGCAGCTCTCGTCGACATCGGGCATCGGCTGGTGACCATCGACGGACAGGTCGAGAATCGAGAGTCGACGGTGCCCAAGCAGCACTCCCGGTGCTACGAGCAGCCCGCCATCGTCCGGCCCACGGTGCGCAATCGAGTCAACCATGGCCCGCCCGACTTCCACATCCGGGACCGCAGGCGACGACTCGCGATAAACATACCGACCCGCAATCCCGCACATTCGCTCACCCCCGCGCCCTGCTACGCGTTCTGCCCTGACTCGCTTCACCTCACTGTTGCATAAGATCCGCCCGAAGTCGTGCGGCGTGGGCCTCTGGGCC
>CALLZN010000146.1 GCA_937858895.1 uncultured bacterium
ACTGCCCGCTTCGCAAGCAGTTCATGTCGACGTGGACGGACTCGATGACGGGCTGCCCGCTCCAGCTCGCGGGCCAGTACGATGCTGCGAGCAAGACCATCACGATGCATGGCGAAGCCTTCGGTCCTGCCGGTCTCGCGCCCTGCTTCACGAAGACGACCTTCGTGTCCGACGACCGCGTCGACTGGGAGTTCTACGGCGAGGTGCCGGGGGTGGGATCGATGCGCTTCTTGCGCATCGAGTACACGCGCAAGAAGTGATGGCCGTGGCGCCGATCCTCTGCATCGCTTTGGCGGCGCTCTTGCCGCGGGCCTTCGATTCGCTGCCGCCAGGGACCAAGTCGGTCCAACACAGCGTCGCTTTGACGTGGGACTCGGCCCTCGAGGCTTACGATTTTTATTTGAGCCCGATTGCGGGTTTCTGGGGCATCGCGAAGGTCGAGCGTGGGGAGCCGCTGCGCTTCTCGAGCAAGTATGGTTCGCGCATCTGGGCCTTGCCCGCGGGCACGAAGCTCGACCCAGCGGCCAAGCGCATCGAGGGGGCGTGGCCACGGTCGCCCGTGCCTGTGAGCGAGAGGAAGTTCGTGAGTCGCGGCAAGCCGCTCGCGAGCATCGTGACGCACCTCGCCGTCGTCGCGGTGGATGAAGGCGGGCTGCGCTTCGAGGTCCGGGGAGAACAGCGCTTCGATGCCGCTGGGCGTGAGTTCGGTTCGTCGGACTTCCTCGTGCTGCTTGGAGTGGCTGGCCTCGGGGCGCTGCTGATCGCCTTCCTCTACCGTCGCCAGCGCGACGATCGGCACCCCGCAGCAGAGCCATGTTGAGCGTCCTCACGAGCTACCTGCCTTGGCTCGCGCTGACCATCGTCATCGAGGTCCTCGTCGCGTGGCTCTTTGCACCGCGGGCCCAGCGAAAACAGGTCCTCACTGCTTGCGTGGTGATGCAGGTCTTCACGCACCCGCTCGCCTGTGCAGCGGTCTACTACGCCGAGGCGCCGGTCTCGCCAGTCGAGGTCGTGGTCATCGTCGTCGAAGTCCTGCTCTACTGCGCCCTCACGAAGTTCACGCTGCGGCGCGCGATCGGACTCGCTTGGGTTGCGAACGTCGTGAGCTTCGTTGTTGGTGAAGTGATGGGGATCATCCTCTTTCAGTGAGGTGACGTCGGCTTCAGGCGCCATCGGGGCTGACGACTTCGTGTGCGCGCGCGCTGACGGCTTCGATGCGCACCGTGCTCGTGCCGTGTCGTTCCTCCACGACGCAGGCCGCTTCGGCGAGGTTGACGGTCGGGCAGACGTGGCGCGGTACGAGCAGCATGCGTTCGCCCCGTGCTGGCGCAGCGCCAGCGACGACGTCGAAGGGCAGGTGCTCTTCGCTCGGCGTGCGAGCGGCGAGCCCTGGCCAAGCAGGTGCGACTGCGACCGGTGAGCCGGCTTCGGCCGCGATCGCCTTCGAGCCCGCATCGACTGTGATCACGTGCGACGTTGGCTGGCTCACGACGGACGTGAGGACGAAGGCTGCGAACTCGTAGTCGAGTTCTTCGCACTCGCGCGACCGCGCGTCGAAGTAGACGAGGGTCCCGGGTGAGAGGCGGTGCACCGTGTGCTGTTGCTCTGTGAGGCCCGTGTGCGCGAGGGCCGGCATGAAGGACGGTGTACCGCTGGTCACGACTTCGTCGATGCGCAGTCCAGAACCCTCGAGCTTGGCGACCAAGGTGACGAGCTCGTCATAGAGTGGAAAGGCCTGGCTGCAACGGTCCGCGAAGCTGCCGCTGTGCACATGGCCTTCATAGAAATGGAGTCCGCGCAGACGCGAAGCAGCGGCCTTGGCGACCGACTCGATCCGCGCCGCGTCGGCCGAAGGGATGCCTGTCCGGTTCATGCCGGCATCGATGTCAACGAAGACACCAAGCGCCGCTGCCATCGACGCGTCGCCTTCGATGCCCTCGATGTCGTCCTCGGTCTCGACTAGCACGGAGAGGCGCGAACGCGGGTGAAGGCGCGCAAGGGCCTCGATGCGCCGCAAGTTGGGTCCGCGATGCGGAAAGGCCACGAGTAGGTCGACAGCAATACCGCGGGCCTCGCTCGCTGCGAGCAACTGTGCGGCCTCGCGCGTCGTCGCGCACTTGAAGTGCGTGATCCCCGCTGCCAAGAACTCGTCGAAGACGACACGCAGCTTGGCCGACTTGATGTGGACACGCAGTCGATCGATCGAGCCGGTCGCAGCGCACATACGCGCGATGTTGCGTCGGACTGCGTCGATGCGCACGACGAGGGTCGGCGTCAGGAGGTCGGCGAAGATCGCGAGGTCGAGCGGCGTTGGCAGGTCCTGGCCCATCCACTCAGTATCACGCGGCATGCGGGATTTCTCAGCTACGGCGTGACGCCACGATGGATTTGGTTCTCTCCGAGTGATGAAGACTACAAGACTAGCTCTGTTCTCCTTGCTCGTCGCCTGCTCGCTGCAGGTCGACGTGTCTGCTCAGCTCGATCCTTCGGGCATTCTCAGAGGCGTGACAACCCCTTCGAGTGGTCGCTCGCAACTTCGACCGAGCATCGTTGCTCAGCGGTACAAAGACGAATGGCTCAAGTTGGGGTCGACGCTCTCAGGCATTGCCGTCACGAACGTCGACAACTTCCCGTCGACCCCGGACACGTTCTTCTTGCACGCGTACCTCGAGGAGTCACCGACTTGGGACTCGCCTTCCTTGACACCGGCGCGAAGCGTTGGCCCGCTGCCGGTCGTCAACTCGCCGATGAGTGTCTCGTTCGCACCGCTGACTCTGCCGCAGGACGGACGCGATCTCTTCCTCGCTGTCGAACTCACGACGACGGCGACCGACAGTGACGGCGGTTGGACGAAGTTGACAACGTCAGGGTCCGACTTTCCTGGCCCACGCCTGATTCGTTTTACGCACCCTGACTGGCATTTCTGGGTTCGGACCCCGACTGGCTGGGCTGGCGACCATGCGGTTTATCAACTTTGGATCGAGCCGCTCTTCGATCCTCGTGATGCGATTGGCGGCGCCTGCGTCGCGAAGACGAACCAGGTGAGGCAACCCGGTCGCTCCAACGACCAGACGATCGCCGGCTTCCTCTCTGGGATGCACCCAGATCCCTTCGGACTGAGGACTTCGACTCGCAACGACTCCTTCGGCTTCAGCGCGGAGAGCTCGGCGATCCAAAACGGCGACATCGTCATCTTCATGATGTCGTCGAGTTTCGGACCGGGCATCCAAGTGCCAGGCACGATCGGCCGCTTCGAGCTCGACCCAGCGGCCATGTTCGTCGTTGGCGCGAAAGTCGCGAGCCAAGTCACGCCGTCCATGCATGGAGCGACGCTCCTGCTGGCACCGCCGGCCGTGCCGGTGACCTCCGTCGACCTCTATTGGCAGGCCATAGTCGTGCGCGCACCAACGACGATCGTCGGCTTCACGCACGCATCGGTGCAACGGCTGTGATCCGCCTACTTGGAATCGCGGGCCTCTCGGTCACGGTCTTGGTCGCCGCCGCGTATTGGACACGTACGGCCGAGAACAAGACGACATTCGAGACCGCAAGTGCAGCAGCGCCGAGGCCGTCGACTGGTGCCCCAGAGAATGGAACCAAGATCGGCGAAGCAGTGCCGTTCACGACGCGCCCTACGACGGAGCCCGGCGATCCGGGATCGATGCTGCGCTTGCCGGACGGCAGCTACGTTCCGCCGCTCAACGGTATCCAGCAACCACAGCCGATGATCTGGAAGCACGGCAGCTTCACCGCGATCGTCGCGACCGAACGCACGAGCTGGCAGGGGCTCGGTGAACTCGATTGGTATGTGCACCAAGACGGCGCTCGGTCGACGACACTGATGACCGGTGTCGACGGCGTCCGCCAGCCGGTCACGATCGTCCTGCACACGACGAGCGACTGAGTTGTAAGCGCCATGTCATGAACGCAAAGCACGCCACGACGGATGGCCGCGATGCGGACATTCTTGGGGCGCTGCGAAGCTCTGCCAGCCCGTTGTTGCGTGGAACTACTGCTAGCGCTTGTGAATCGCGCGGATGTGGTCGAGGCTTGGAGTCTTTGTGCACTCATTTGAGGAGCTGTGCCTTGTCCTCGGAGTCCTCGATCGAAGTTCGTACCCGGCTGACCAAGCATGTTGATCAGCTGCCTATCTTGCCGCAGACGCTCGTGCGTCTCCTCGGTATCGATCCCTCGAGCGATGACTACTTCGACGCGCTTGTTGCGTTGATCGGTGCCGAGCCCGGCTTTGCAGCCCGGGTCCTCGTGCTGGCCAATTCGGTCGAGTCCGCGAGTCGAGCGCCCGTGACCTCGATCAAGGCGGCTGTCACGCGCATCGGCACGCGAAGCACTGCGAATCTCATCGTGGCCTTGTCGGTCCCCAAGGTCTTCATCCCACACGATGCTTGGGAGAAGAGCCTGTGGCGCCACGCCCTGCAGGTCGCTGTCGCTTCTCGCGAGTTCGCGAGAGTCTGGGCTCTGCCCGAGCTCGATCCCGACGAGGCCTATCTCTGCGGGCTGCTCCACGATGTGGGGCGCTTCGTGCTCTTCCAGGAAGCGCCGGCGGCGCTGCGCCAAGTCGACGAAGGCGACTGGCACAGCGCGGCCGAGCTCGTCGCACAAGAGCGAGCGATCTGTGGTCTCACGCACCCCGAGCTTGGCGCACTCGCGTGCGAGCATTGGAAGCTGCCCCTGACGATCAGGGACTGCGTCGCGCGCCACCATGAGCGCCTCCCGCCGGGGGAACCCAAGACGCGGGGTGAGGCCCTCCTTGCTGTCGTGCGCGCGGCCGACTTGGTCATGTTCGCATCGACCATGCCGGGAACGCCCGCCGCCGATGAAGTCGATGACCAGGCGCTCCAGGCCCGGCTCGCCGAGGCGCTGCCGGCGCTGGTGGTGCTGCCCATCGAGGCGCAGCGCGCCCTGATTCGCGGTGTTCGTGAACAGGCTGCGGTATCGGTGGACTTGCTGGGCTTGGGTCCCGGCTGAACTACTGTGTCACGAGGCTACTGTGTCACGAGCGCGCTCAGCGCGCGCGCGCCGCGCGCAGGCGCTCTTCGAAGTCCGCGTCCCGCGCCTCGGGCGCGACCTTGGCCTCGGCTTGGGCGGCGTGGCTCAGAGCCGCCTCGTTGTCGCCGAGCTTTCTGCGGACCGCTGCCAAGTGTGAGTGTGTCGTGCCGATCGCGGTGTCGTCGGCATCGGGGGCCTTGCTTTGGAGTGCGAGGATCTCTTCGAAGGTCTTTGCGGCTGCCTCCGAGCGCCCCGACTCGAACTGCACCATGGCGAGGTGGTGGAGGGTCGCAAAGTGATTCGGGTGCGCGTCGCCGAGCGAGTGAGTGCGACTCAAGTCGACCGCGCGTTCGGCGATCGGCAAAGCACGTTCGGCTTCGCCATTGCGGCGCAGCATGTAGGCGAGGTTGGCGAGGAGCGGACCTGCATAAGGATGGAAGCGCGGGTCGACGACGGCCCCGCCGAGGTCCGGCAAGATGATGCGGCGGGCGCGCTCGAGGGGCCCCGACCGCCGCTTCCAGTCCCCTCCTGCCGAGGGGCGGCCCGGCGGGGGGGTCGGGGTGGCGGCGGCGGGCGCGCTCGAGGTAGCCGATCGCTGCCTCCAGGTCTCCTGCTGCCTCGCGGCGCGCCGAGAGGTCGTTGTAGGCGAAGGCGCTGAAGGGCGAGTCTTCGCCCCAGCAATCGATGGCGCGTTGCGTCCACGCTTCGCCTTCTTGCGCGTTGTCGATGTCGAAGTAGGCGGCAGCCATGCTCTGCGCGATGGCCCCCAAGAGTTCGCGTCGACGCGGCATGTTTTGGGGGACCATGCCGCCGGTCTCGTCGCGCAGGCCATGCCAGGTAGCTTCTAGCCTCTGCACCGTGTCTGCGAGCCTGACCTTGTCCCGCGTCGGTCGGATCAGCAGGGCTGCGGCGCGCGCCGTTTCGTAGCGCGCGCGTGACGCGTTGCCGGCGTCCACGGCTTCGACGAGGTCTTCGGTCTTCGCGATGAGTTCGTCGCTGCGAGCGTAGTCGCCGAGCTGGTCGAAGATCTGCACGAGATACGACGTCACTTGGCAGAGCAGCGGCAGCGCGTGCGGCTCACGCTGGAGTTCGAGGACGCGCAAGGCCATCCCCTCGAGCAGGGCACGGGTCGGTAGCGCGAAGCCTTGCTTGGACTTCGCGACTTCGCGAAAGACGCGTTCATAGAAGAACGTCGTCGATGCCTCGGCGTAGGCGTAGTTCTCGGTCGCGATGCGCCGCAGCGCTCGCTCCCGCACGAACTGCACGGTCGAATAGATCGCCGCCGCGGACACGACGACGAAGAGCGTTGCAGCCATCGCGACGAGCAACCTGTTGCGCCCGACGAAGGCGCGTAGCTCACGCCAGCGGCTCGGTGACAGAGCCAGGACCGGGCGACCCTCGGCAAAGCGACGTAGGTCGTCGGCCATCGCCAACGCCGAGCTGTAACGATCTATGGGGGCGCTCGCCATGGCCTTCTGCACGACCGCGTCGAGCTCGCCGCGCATGCGTTTCGCGCGCAGAGCGGCGTCGGCGAAGCTCGCTTCGCGAACGCACGAACTCGGTGGCGCGACGCGGCCGTTCTCGTCGGGCCTTTGCGTCGTTCCCGTCAGCGCCCAGTAGGAGAGCGCGCCGAGCCCGAAGACGTCGACGCGCGCATCCATCGCGGCGCCCTCCTGCGCTTGCTCGGGCGCGATGAAACGCTGTGTTCCGGCGAGGCGCGAAGTAAAGGCCCGCGGACGTTGACGCTCGTTGCTGTTTTCTTCCGCTTCCTCTAGCTCGTTCTCTGCCCTGTTCTCTGACGCGTTATCTCGAGCGGGGCCTCGCGCCTGCTCGAGGTCCTTCGCGATGCCGAGGTCGATCACGATCGGGAGCCACTGCCCGTTCACCTTGCTGACGAGAATGTTCGCCGGTGAGAGGTCACGGTGGACGATGCCGAGGTCGTGCAGGCGAGCAACGGCCGACGCGATCTGCGCCAACATGTCGACGGTCGTGTCCAAGTCTTGGAGGACGGCGAGGCCTTCGTCGCTCGCGAGCTTGAAGCCGTCGATGAAGTCCATGATGACGAAGGCGCGACCGACGTCGTCGCTACCCGCACCGCGGATGCCGACGATGTTGGGGTGGCGGCCGATGCGGGCCAAGAGTTCGACTTCACGCTGGTGCCGCGCGTCGATCGCTGTCACGCCAAGCGGGCGGTTCGTCAGCTTGATCGCCGCGACGCCGGCCACAGGATGGCGTGCCCGAAAGACGCTCCCCATGCCGCCCTTGCCGATGCGTTCTTCGAGGACATAGCCAGCGATGCGCATGCCGATGAGGGTTTCGTGCACGTCGTCGAGGTGGCCAGATGCGAGCTCCAGGGCTGCATCGTAGTCGCGCAGTGCGGCGGCGGCGGCTTGCGCGAGCTTGGCGTTGCTCCGTGCTAGTTCTTGCAGGCGTTGCTGCCGGGCAGCGGGGTCGAGTTGGAAGAGCTCGCGCAGCAGGACTTCGAAGGCCGAGCCGTCGTCCTCCGGCGCGTCACTCGGCATTGCGGGCTTCGCCCGGCGCATCAGGCGCCGCGTCGGCGAGCAGGTGGCGGAGTCGGCGACGGCCTTCGCTGACCGCCCGTTCGACGCTGCGCTTCGAGACGCCAACGACCTTCGCGCACTCGGTTCTCGACAGCTCGTCGAGGTAGGCGGCGCGCATGACCTTGGCGATGTCGGGCGCCGCCTTCTCGATCTTGTCGATGGCCTGCTGCACATCGATCTGCGCATCGCGCTGCGGGATGGGAGTCACGCAATGGTCTTTCAAGTTCTCGCAGGCCAGGTCCACACGTCGGAAGTCGGCGCCGCGCTTCGCAGCCAACTCGCGCTTGAAGTGGTCGACGATCTTGTCCGCGACCTTCTTCTGGATGTGGCTGGGATCGAAGGTCGGCACCAACTCACAGCCCTGGTCGTCACGGCAACCTCGGTCGCCGAACTTGTCGGCGTAGTCGCTGCGTATCGCGCTCGCGACGATGTCGTCGGTTTCGAAGTGCCGGCCCAGGCGGTGCTTGTGCTTGGCCTGCTTGCCGGCTTCCAGCGCTTCTTCGAAGCTTGCTTTGCGATCTGCCATGCAAGTGACCTTAGCAGCGCGGAAGCCTCTGACGAGCGCGCGTCCGATGTGTCGCCCTTTTGGGGAAGCGCGCCCTCGACAAAAACTCGCCAAAAACTTGGCGGGTCGCAGCCGCGCTTCGAGGAGGTCTTGCTGCCAGCGCCGCACCGGCGCGGCCTGGCATCTTCCGAGCTCGCATCCCGTGCGGGCTCCGCTTCCTACCGAGAGACTCATGAAAGCCTGTTTGTCCAAGACCTTCCTCCAAGCCGCCGCCGCCATCGCCGCCATCGCCGCAATCGCCGCGAGCCCGGCCGCTGCGGTCGCACAGACCAACCTGCTCCAGAACCCTGGCTTCGAAGCCTCGAAGTTCGCGATCGCGCCCTGGACCTTCTCGGGCTTCGCCGAGAACATCGCGGTCGAAGACTTCGCGACGAACGGCTCGGTCGTGTCGAATGCCTATGCCGCGACGTGTGTCGGTGGGGCGCGACACTCCATCGAGCAAGCCATTGTGCTCAAGAAGGGAGAGACCTACGTCGTGCGCTACGACGTGGATGCCACGCGCCTCGCCAACTGGAACTATGTCGATATCAGCTTCCAGGTGCGCAGCGGCACGACGTGGACGGACGTAGTCACGCCCTTGCGCATCATCGCAAGCTCCGCGCTCTTGACCACGAGGCAGTACGCGGCGCGTTTCACGTTGGCACAGGACATCGATGCGGTTCGTCTCACCGTCTTCGTGAATGGCACTGCGACCTCGAGCAAGTATCGCGTGCACTTCGACGACATCGTCCTCTTCGAAGCCACCGAAACGTCACTGCTCTACACGACGAGCCAACGATCGTCCTCGGAATGGGGCAAGACCAACCCGACCATGGTCCTCAACTTGATGGGAAGCCCCGGCGTCGCCCACGTCGTGTTTCTTGGCTCCGGCCGCTTGCCGACCGGTGTGCCCGTGCCCGACTTCACGAACCTGCTCCACCTCGATCCGGCTGGACTCCTCGTGCCGATGACGACGCTCGTGGTCCAAGCCAATGGTCACGCGACGCCGGCCAGCCTGACCTTCCCGAACGCGGTCGTCATGAGCCTCGTCGCTGTTCCGCTCTACTACCAGCCCGTGGCCTTCAACCCCTTGATGAACTTCCGGCAGTTCGGCGAAGTGACGAACCTGAGCTACGGGAAGTGACGCCCGACGGGCGGCGCGCGGAACGCGGAACAATGAGCTCAGCCCTTGTCGAAGGGGCTCGGCAGGCGCGCTTCGCCTTCGATCAAGTGCTGTGCGACGCTGCGTCGCGAAGCCGGTACGCCGCGCTCGAGGGCCGCTAAGAGTCTGTCGGCGTCTTCGATGCGGCGCGCCACGAGGTCGTGCAGCAGGGTGAGTTCGACTTCGGTCGGCGCGCGACCGCGGCCGTGCACGCGCACGAAGGTCGCGAGCGCGTTGAGGCCGCCCATCGCGAGGTCGGCGAGGGCCGCGCTGTCCTCCTGGGCTTCGACGACCTTCTTGCCGTGCGTCGCGAGGATGCGTCGCGCGCCGCGGCTCGCAGCGCGCAGCACACGTTCGACCTGCGGCCAATCCTGGAGCGCCTGCGCGCTGCAATGTTCGGCCGCGAGCGGGCACTCGATGCGCGGGACGCTGCCCATCTTGAAGCGACCGAGCTCGACGAGCGAAGGCACGAAGCTGCCCGCCGACTTGAGCTTCTTGGCCGTGTCCTTGAGGTGGGCGCCGAGGCCCTTGAGGGCGCCGAGCGCGAGCATGAGGCGCAGGATCTCGTTGGTGCCCTCGAAGATCATGTTGACGCGCGCGTCGCGCAGGACGCGCTCGTACGGAAACTCGCGCATGAAGCCGTTGCCGCCCGCGATCTGCAGCGCTTCGTGGGCCGTCTCCCAGAGGCGCTCGGTGCACCAGACCTTGCAGGCCGCGGCCTCGAGTGCCTGCGTCGGCAAGGCCTCGCCGCGCGCCTTGCGATCGACGATGCCGGCCACGAGGTAGGCCATCGACTCCATACCGAAGACCTCGGTCGCGATGCGCGCGAGCTTGTCGCGGATGAGGCCGAAGCTCGCGATCTTGCGCCCGAACTGCTCCCGCGTCGTGGCCTGCTTGGTCGCGAGCTCGAGGAGGCGACGCGCGCTCGCAGCGCAGGCGCCGGCGAGGCCGAGGCGGCCCGAGTTGAGCACTTCGAGGGCGATCCTGAAGCCATCGCCGTCGACGCCGATGCGCGCTGCCTCGTCGACGATGACGCCCTCCAAGGCGACCGTCGTCGTCGAGCTGCCTTTGAGGCCGAGCTTGTCCTCTTCGTTGCCGATGCGGACGCCCGGCTGTTCGCCTTCGACGACGAAGCAGGTCAGGTGCGGCTTGCCCTCGGGCCAACCCGCAGGTGGCTCGCTGCGCGCGAAGACCGTGAAGAAGCTCGCGATGCCGCCGTTCGTGATCCAGACCTTTTCGCCGTCGAGCTGGATCTTCCCGTCCTCGCGGCGCACGGCCTTGGTGCGGATGCTCGCCGCGTCCGAGCCCGAACCGGGTTCGGTCAAGCAGAATGCCGCGATGCGTTCGCCGCTCGCGAGTTGCGGTAGCCAGCGCGCCTTCTGCGCTTCGTTGCCGAAGAGCAGCAGCGCCTTCATCCCGATCGACGAGTGCGCGCCGAGCGTGACGGCGGTCGAAGCGCAGTCCGCGCCGACGCGCGCGAGCACGCGCGTGTACGAGGTCTGCGAGAGGCCGAGGCCGCCGTGCTCCTCGGGCACGATGAGGCCGAAGAGCCCGAGCTCCTTGAAGGCAGCGAGCACGTCGTCGGGGATCTTGGCCTCGCGATCGATCGCCACCGCATCGAAGTCGTCGTGCAAGAAGCGCTCGAGCGTGCCCGCGAGCACGTCGAAGAGCTCGGCCTCTTCGCCGGGTAGCTCAGGCCAAGCGCTCACTTGGCCCTGCGGCAGCCGTCCACGCAAGAGTGCGCTGAGGATGGACTCGTCGAAGGGTTGCGACTTTTGGCGCGCGTCCTGCGCGAGCGTCGTCGTGTCGGTCATGAGTGGCTCAGGGCTCGGTCGTTGCTGTCGGACTTGGAGGAACTGTCGTCGCGCTTCTTCGGCGCCGCTGATGTCGATGCGGCCGCCGCCTCTTCGAGCAGCGCCGGCACGCGGAAGGCCGGGTCGCTGTCCGCGAGCGCGCGCGCCCGCGCGGCGATCGTCGCGAGGCCGACGGAGCGTGCCCAGCGCAGCGGGCCGCCGAGCGACGGCGGGAAGCCGATGCCGAAGACCATCGCGAGGTCGAGCTCTTCTTCGCTGTCGACGATGCCGTCCTCGAGGCAGCGGAAGGCCTCGAGCGCGAGGGCAAGCATGAGGCGGTCGAGGATCTCGTCGCCGCTCGGCAGCACGGGGTCGGCGTCCATCGCGGCGCCGAGCACCCTGCGCGTGCGCTCGCTCGCCGTGCTCCCCTTGCCGTCATGGCGATAGAAGCCTTCGCCGTTCTTGCAGCCATAGAGACCTTGCTCGCGCAGGAGGCCGAGGGTGCGCGGCGTGCGCATGCGATCCGGGAAGGCCGCTGCGAGCACCGAGCACACGCTCTCGGCGACGTCGATGCCGATCTCGTCGAGGAGGCGCAAGGGACCCATCGGCATGCCGAAGTCGGTCGCGACGCGATCTATGCGCTCGACGCTCGAAGGGCGGCGCGCGCAAAGCTCGAGCGCCTGGCCGAGGTACGGCGCGAGGCAGCGATTGACGAGGAAGCCAGGCGCGTCGCGTACGAGGACCGGCGTCTTGCCGAGTTTGGTCGCGAGCGCGAGCACGCGCGCCAGCGTGCGATCCGCGACGCGGTCGTGGCGGATGATCTCGACCAGAGGCATCTTCTCAGGCGGATTGAAGAAGTGCACGCCGACGAAGCGCTCGGGCGCGCTTAGCTCGGCCGCGAGGTCGCGCAGCGGGATCGAGCTCGTGTTCGTCGCGAGGATGGCGTCGTCGTCGAGGGACGCTTCGAGTTTTCGGTAGAGCCCGCGCTTCACTTCGAGTTTTTCGGCGACGGCTTCGAGCACGAGGTCGCGGCCCTTCACGCCGCAGAGTTCGGTCGATGCCTCGAAGCGATCGAGGGTGGCCTGGCCCTCGTGGGGGGCCAAGATGCGCCGCTTGATTGCTTTGTCCACGAAGCCGTGGACGCGCGCGACGGCGCGCTGCAGGGCCTCGGGTGCGAGGTCGACGAGGCGCGTGCGCACCGACCGCGAAGCCATGAGGGTCGCGATGCCAGCACCCATGACGCCGGCGCCGACGACGAGGGCGCGGTCGATGCTCGGCGCTTCGGCGTCGAAGCGCGCGGCGAGCTTGCGCGCCTTCTCGCTCCCGAAGAAGAGGCGCACGAGGTTTTTGCACACCGGGCCGGTCGCGAGCTCGGCGAGGGCGCGCGCTTCTGCGTCGTAGCCGCTGGCTTCACCGTCCTTGAGACCGTGCAGGACGGTGTCGAGCAGGAGCGGCGGGGCCGGATAGCCGCGCGCGCTCTTCTCGAGTTCGGCCCGCGCCTTCTTGGCGACGAAGCCGCGGCCCGCGGCCGTCCACGTCAAGAAGCGATCGACCGAACGCAGCTTGCGAGGTGCATGCTTGCGATCGAGGTCGTCGAGCGCGCTCTCGAGTAAGAAGCTCTCGGCCACGACTCGGTCCACGAGGCCGACTTTGACGGCGCGTCGCGCGTCGAGGCGCTTGCCTTGCAGCATGAGCGGCAGGGCCTTCGCCACGCCGATCAAGCGCGGCAGGCGTTGGGTCCCGCCCCAGGCCGGCAGGATGCCGAGCTGGACTTCGGGGAGGCCGATGCGCGTCGAATCCGACGAGGTCGCGATGCGGCGATCAAGGGCGAGCGCGAACTCGCAGCCGCCGCCGAGGCAGGCGCCGTGGATAGCCGCGACGCTCCTGCAGGGTAGAGCTTCGAAGCGCGCAAAGAGCCGCTGGCCGCGCCGCGACATCTCGGCGGCGACGCCTCGGTCCACGATGCTTTCGATCATGCGCACGTCAGCGCCGGCGATGAAGCCCTTGTCGTCGCCGATGACGACGAGGCCCTGGATGCCCGCGCGCACGCGCTGCTCGATCTCGGTGATCGCGCGTTCGAGGGCTTCGACGCGCTCGAGGTCGAGGACGAAGAAGCCGCCGCGGCCCGACAAGCGCAGCACGAGCTTGTCTTTGCCACGACCCTCGAGGTGGACCCCGCCGCCGAAGTCTCGATCTTCGAAGCTCATGCTGCGACCTCCCAGATCTGCGCGTGGCCTTGGCCGCCACCGACGCAAGCGCTCGCGACACCGACGCCGCCACCCTGCGCGCGAAGCTGATGCAGCAGCGAAATCACGAGGCGAGCGCCCGTCGCGCCGACCGGGTGACCGAGGGCGATGGCACCGCCGCGCGGGTTGAGCCGCGCTTCGTCGGGCGCGCCAAAGGCCTTGTCGCGTCCGAGCGTCTCGCGACAGAAGCGCTCCGAATCGAGGGCGCGCGTACAAGCGAGGACCTGACTCGCGAAGGCCTCGTTGATCTCCCAGACCGCGAGCTCGCTCTGACTGACACCGGCCGCGTCGGCGGCCGCCGGGATGGCGTGCGCCGGCCCGAGACCCATGCGCTCGGGCGCGAGGCCAGCGACGTGCGAAGCGCGCAGCTGGCCCAGGACCTTCAAGCCGCGGCGCAGGGCCTCGGCCTCGCTCATGACCACGAGGGCCGCCGCGCCATCGGTGACCGGACAGGCGTTGCCGACCGTGACCGTGCCTTCGCGCCGGTCGAAGAAGGGACGCAGCTTGGCGAGCGCCTCGAGGCTCTGGTCCTCGCGCGGCCCGTCGTCCTCGTGCACGACCGCGTCTTTCAAGAAGACCGGCCCGATCTCGGCGCGGAAGTCACCGCGCGCGCGCGCCTCGGCCGCCAGGCGATGCGAACGCAGCGCGAAGGCATCCTGGGTGGCGCGATCGATGTGCCAATCGGCAGCGAGCGTCTCCGCGGTCTTCCCCATGATCTGGCCGCAGACCGGGTCGGTCAGCCCTTCGACGAGCGCGATGCGCGGCGCCAGCATGGACGGGCGGAAGGTCGCGAGCAGCCGCGCCTTGGCGCGCTTCGTCTTGGCGCGGGACAGCGCGCCGAAGAAGTCCGTCATCGCCTGACCGTAGATCAACGGGTAGGACGACATCGACTCGGTGCCGCCGACGACGTAGACCTTGCCCTCACCTACGGCGATGCGTCGCACGGCGTCGTCGAGGGCTTCGAAGCCCGAAGCGCAGTTGCGCTGGACGGTGACGGCCGGCATGGCCTCGGGAAAGCCTGCACGCAAGGCGACGACGCGCGCGATGTTGGACTCGCGGCTCGTCGGCCCGACGCAGCCGAGGACGACTTCGTCCACGTGTCGAGGATCGAGGTCGCAGCGCGCGAGCAGCTCGCGGACGACGTGGGTCGCGAGGTCGGTGGCGCTGAGGCCGTGGAAGGCGCGACCCGCCTTGATCCACGCTGTGCGCAGGCCAGCGACGACGACGGCGCGCCGCTCGGGATCGCGTGGTGGGTTGAGAGTCTTGCTCATGCGAGGCTCCGGGTATCCAAGAAGCGTTTCTCCTTCATCTCACGCTCCATGCCGACGCGCTCGAGGAGCGCCGGTATCGGCAAGAAGCGAAACTCGTTGGGTCGCACTTCGCACGAGCTGTGGATCGCGCTGCGCAGCCGTTCTTCGAGGCTCTTCTCGTTGCAGCCTGGACGCGGCGCGATGAAGACGATGAGCTCGTCGACCTCGTGCGGATCGTCGTCTTTCTTGCGCAAGAGCACCTGCCACTCTTCGACCTCGAGGTCGTCGGCGAGGATGCGACCGAGCTCTTCGAGGTCGACGAGGGTGCCCTTGACCTTCTTGAGGCTCACGCTGTGCACGCTCGTGGCGCGCGAGAGCTTGCTGCTGATGCGCGGCAGCTTGCGCCCACAGTGGGGACACGGCTCTTCGCTGATGCCACCTTGGACGAGGTCGCCGGTGCGGTAGCGGAAGATCGTCGTGCCGCGACCTTGCAGCGGCGTGAAGACGAGCTCGCCGTCAGCTTCGCTCGGCAACACTTCGCCGGTCGCCGGGTCGATGACCTCGAAGATGCCAAAGTCCGGAAAGACGTGGTAGCCACTCGAGCTGCCGTCGTTGGTTGGACACTCGGCGAAGGCCATGCGGGCTTCCGTGAAACCGTAGGTGCCGAGCACGCGCACGTCGGGCGAGCCGAGTTCGGCGCAGAGCGTGCGGAGTTTCAACTTGAGGCCTGCCGGGACGGCGTCGGCGCCGAGCACGATCTTGCGCAGCCCCTCGACGCGTTGGCCGCGCGCGCGGGCTTCGCGCAGCATGTGATAGATGTAGCCGGGCACGCCGAGCAGGTTCTGCGGCTGGAGGCGGCTGATGCCGCGCAGGTTGCCCTCGGTGCCCGCGACCTTGCCGCCACCCGTGTGCAGCATGAGGTTGCCGACCTGCATCGCGCCGAGGCTCACTTGCCAGAACGCCAAGTGTGGAGCAAACGGAAAGACATTGAGTCCGCGCTCGTCGGGCAAGAAGCCGAGGGTTTCGCAGAGCCTCGCGCCAGCCTCCGACACGATGTCGAGGTCGTGCCGCGTGTAGAGAAACGGCACCGGCTGCGCGCTGCGCCCGGTCGTGAAGGTCATGAAGATCGGGTAGTACTCACGACGCAAGGCCGCGGCCACGTGGCGCTTGCCGCGGAGCAGGGCTCGCGCGACGAGGCCGGCGCGCTTGCCACGCGACCAGTGCGCGGCGATGAGCTCACGCGAAGGCTGCAACAAGAAGCGCCGCGGGCGGTCCGGATCCTCGGCGCTCGGCGCCAAGTCCTTCTTGGTCGTGAAGGGCACGCGCGCGAGGTCTTCGACGCGCTGCACGTGCTCGGCGCGGAGGCCGTGTTCCGCGAAGAGCTGCCGGTAGTAGGAGCTGAAGGGCAGGAGGCGCTCTTCGACGAAACGCCTGAGCAAGCGATTTTGCAGCGCATGCCGATCGGCGCGACTCAGATGCTGTAGCTCTCGCCAGTGCACGCTGCTTTCCCCCTGACGTGGAGCCTCTGTGACTTCTGTGCCCCACGTCGATACCTGTTGTTGCCCTTACCTAATGGCGCGGGTGACTCGAGTAACAGTCGATGGCCCGCACGGTCGATAAAACAACACCGGCAGACCTTGTCTGACCGGTGCCCGCCCGAGGCATAGATCGGCAATGCGGCCGGTCAGCCAAAGCAAAGAGGCAGCAGCTTTCCGTGACACTCGACGACGCTCACGAAACGACCACGACAGCGCAGACTGCGCCGCGCACGATTCTCGTGCTCGGTGGTGGTGGCATGAAGGGCATCGTCCACGTCGGCGTGCTGCGCGCCCTCGATCGACTCGGAATCCATGTCGACGAGATCGTCGGCACATCGATCGGAGCCGTCGTCGGCGCCATGCGGGCGAGTGGCTTGTCGATGTCGGAGATGGAGGCGATCGTCAGCGATCTCGATCGCCGCGACTTTTTTCGTATCAACGTGGTCAAGTTCCTCGTCAAGGGTTACCGCCACGCTTCGCTCTACAAGGGCGAGCTCTTTCGCAAGTTCTTGACTGATAGCCTGCCCGTGCGCAGCTTCGACGAGCTCGTTGTGCCGTTCTACTGCAACGCGATCTCGCTCGAGACCGGCGCGCAGCGCTACTTCGGTGGCGAGGGCAGCCGCGATATCTCGGTGCTCGATGCGGTCTATGCGAGCGCGACCTTGCCGGGCATCTTCGAGCCGCTGCTCTGGCAGGGTGAGATGTGGATCGACGGCGGCATCGTCGAGGCCTTGGCGCTGCGTTGGGCGCGCGCTCGCAAGCCCGAGCG
>CALLZN010000147.1 GCA_937858895.1 uncultured bacterium
CACGTCGTCTCGCTATCGCCGTCCGGCGACAACCAAGCGAAGCGCGGCATGAATGGTTCGTCGAGGATGAGGGCGCCGCGCGCGACGTCGAAGCGGCGTCCCTCCCGCACCTCGACCGCGGCCTTCGGTGCCGTCACGACGCGGCCATCGAGGACGAAGGCGCCGTTCGGCTCGAGGCCTGCGTCCTTCCAAAAGAAGAAGCTCGCGTTGATCAAGGCGAGAGCGCCGCTCGCGCGCGCGAGCTCCGAACACTTGGCTTCGCGGCGCTCGTTCGTCGCGAGGACTGGCTTCAACACGAAGCGGCCGCGAGCAAGGTCGCAGCGCACGGCGACGGCATGGAGCGGCGGCTCGCTGCGCACGAAGCGCGCGACTTCGATGCCAGGAGGGCACGCTTGGCCCTCGACGCTCGCCTGACCTCCGTCCTCGACGCGCCAGCCTTCGGGCCACGGCGGCAGGCGACGTTCCGTGAGAAAGGCCGCCAAGCCGCGCACATCATCGGTGTGCAGGACATCGACCCCTTCGTCGCAAAGGCGCTGCCAAACGCTTGCCTTGGCGGGCAAACGCCAGAAGCGCAGCTTGCGCCCCTGCCCGTGCACACGCTGGACGAGCGCGCGCAGCGCCGCGACTTCGTCCGCGGGCATGGGACCTGCGCCTGACCAGCGGAACTGCTTCGTCCACGGCAGTGAACACAGCGGATACAGCGAGGCGTCCTCGTCGTCGACGCCACCGTCGATCGCTGCGAGGCGCAATGGCAAGTCCGCGAGCTCGCGCCGCGGCGCGCGCCCCGAGAAGACGATGCGGATGGCCCGTTCGGTCAGCACGCCGTCCTGCCACGACGAGAGCACGTCGCGAAAGCGTTCGAGGATGGGTGCGAGGAGCGGCCAGGTCAGCGCCGGCTCGTCCTTGAGGTCGACGAGGAGGCGGAAGCCCTTGGGACCGTTCGGATGAACGCGGCCACCATGGAGGCGCGCGCGCCGCGAGAGCGGTTCGAGGTAGAGGCTCTCGAGGGTCCGCGCCTTGTGCGCCGTCGCGTGCTCGTGTGCAACCAGCAGCGCTCCGTCCACGACGACGAGGTCGGCCTCGACCGAGCAGAAGCCGAGTTCGAGGGCATCCTCGAGTGGCCGCACGCGCAAGTAATCGTTGTGAGAATGCGCGTTCAGGAGCGGAGCGGCGACAGGCTGGGCAACGGAGGGGACCTGGGCGTGCACGGGACCCGACAGCAAGAAGCCAGCGAGCGCGAGACCAGCACGCCCTGGCGCGCAGGCCACGTTCCTGGCAGCACCGAGCCCGCACGCAGCTCCTCGGGATTTCGTCCTCTTCACACCTCGCCTCCGCAGCGCTGTCGTTATCCTCGCGCCCCATGCAAGGTCGGCGGCGCTATCTGTCCGGAATCCAACCCTCGGGGCTCCTGCATCTCGGCAACTACTTCGGCGCGATCCGCCGGCACGTCGAGGCGCAGGACGACGCGTTCTACTTCATCGCCAACTACCACGCATTGACGACGACCAAGGATCCGGAACTTTTATCCGAGCAGACCTTCGACGTCGCCGCGACCTACCTCGCCTTGGGCCTCGACCCGCAGCGCGCGACGCTCTTCCGTCAGTCCGACGTGCCCGAGGTCTGCGAGCTCATGTGGCTGCTCATGACCGTCACGGGCATGGGTTTGCTCGAGCGCGGCGTGAGCTTCAAGGACAAGAAGGAGCGCGGCATCGCGCCTTCGGTCGGGCTCTTTGCCTACCCCGTACTGCAAGCTGCCGACATCCTCGCCTACGATTCCGACGTCGTCCCGGTTGGCAAGGACCAGGTCCAGCACATCGAGTTCACGCGCGACATGGCCGAGGCCTTCAACCGTGTCTATGGCGAGGTCTTCAAGGTCCCGAGCTACGAGCTCGGCACGCCCGAACCCGTGCCCGGCATCGACGGCCAGAAGATGTCGAAGAGCTACGGCAACTCGATCCCGATCTTCTCGAGCGGCAAGGCGCTCAAGAAGCTCTGTTCGTCGATCGTGACCGACAGCAAGGAACTCGAGGATGCGAAGGACCCCGAGCACGACACGGTCTTCGCGCTCTATAGCCTCGTCGCGAGCGACGACGAAGTCGCTGCGATGGCGGCGCAGTACCGGGCCGGCGGCTATGGCTACGGCCATGGAAAGATGGCGCTGAAGGGCGCCAT
>CALLZN010000148.1 GCA_937858895.1 uncultured bacterium
GCAACACCGCGCGCTCGACTGCTTCGGCCACGGCAGGAAGAACTCTATGCGTTAGCAGGTACGGAACATGATCAAGGAGATCGAGGAATACTTCGCGAGCGGATGTGGTCGCTGTGAGCGCTTCGCGACTTCGGATTGCGCAACGCGTCAATGGAGTAAGGGTCTCGCAGCTCTCCGCAAGATCTGCCTCGATGCTGGCCTCGAGGAGGTCGTGAAGTGGGGCCACCCTTGTTACATGCATGCGGGGCGCAACATCGTGATCCTGGGGGCATTCCGCGGCGACTATCGGCTCAGCTTCTTCGATGCCGCGCTGATGAAGGACCCCGCGGGCGTTCTGGAGAAGCAAGGGCCCAACACGCGGCACGCCGACATGCTTCGGTTCACGAGCGATGTGCAAGCCGTGAAGATGAAATCGACCATCGCGTCCTACCTGAAGGAAGCGATGGGCTACGCGGCGGCGGGCGTCAGGCCCCCGAAGGAGCGTGCCGAGTTCGAGCTTCCGGAAGAGCTCGTGGATGCTCTCGCTGCAGATCCTGAGCTATCCGCGGCCTTTCATGGTCTGACTCCGGGGCGGCAGAGGAGCTACGTGATCAGCCTGAGCTCCACGAAGAAGTCCGCGACTCGCGTCGCCCGGATCGTGAAGTTCCGCGACAAGATCCTCGCGGGTAAGGGTGCAACCGAGCGATGACAGCGTAGTCAGAAGACAGCACGGCTAGTCTGCAAATCGTGGCGACGAATTTGCCGGCACGCGGCGGCGTCGCGCTATCGTGCCGCGCGCCTGGACCGCTGTATGCACGACCCGATCGACGACTTCCTCGCGCTTCCCGACGCTGTCCTCCATGAGGGCCGGCTCGGACTTCTTGCCAACATGACCGCGTGGTCGCCGACGCACCGCTGCTACCTCTGGGACGCGTTGACGAAGCGCGCGACCTTGCAGCGCGTCTTCGCGCCGGAGCACGGGCTCTTCGCTGAACTCCAGGACCAGCTCCCGCAAGACGGTGCGGCCTATCGCGACCTTGGCATTCAGGCCGAAGTGGTTTCGCTCTACGGCGAGACGGAGGACAGCCTCGTCGTCGATACGCGGCAACTCGCCGACCTCGACGCCCTCGTCGTCGACCTGCAAGACGTCGGTGCGCGCTACTACACGTTCGCGACGACCCTGAGCTACATCTTCGACCGCGTCGCGAGTCTGGGCACGAAGCTCGAGCTTTATGTCCTCGACCGGCCCAATCCCTGTGGTCGCTATGTCGAGGGCATCCCGCTCGCGACGGATCACGCGTCTTTCGTTGGACGGCCGGGTCTGCCGCATCGGCATGGCCTCACGATGGCCGAGTTGGCGTCGTTCTACTTGGAGGAGACCGGGGCCGACGTGACGCTGCACGTCGTGCCATGCGCGGACCCCTTCGTCTGGGACGGAAGCGTCGGGCCGTCGCCCAACATGCCGACCGCGAACACTGCGCGCGTCTATGCCGGCGGCTGCCTGCTCGAGGGGACGAACCTCAGCGAGGGCCGCGGCACGACGCGGCCCTTCGAGGTCTTCGGTGCGCCATGGCTCGCGCAACTCATGCGCGAAGAGGCGCCGCAGGAAGCGGGCGCGACGCTGCGGCCACTGCGCTTCGTCCCGACCTTCCACAAGCACGCAGGCGAGGTTTGCCACGGCTGGCAGATCCAACTCACGGATGAGGACGACCCGTCGCGCTACGCATCGCTGCGCCACATGCTGCGGCTCTTGCGCTGGGTCCGCGAGCGCGCACCTCTGTTTCGCTGGCGCACCGAGAAGTACGAGTTCCGCAGCGACCGGCCTGCGATCGAGCTCTTGGCCGCGGACCCTGTCCTCCTCGACTGGCTCGAGGGGCGCTGCGGCGACCACGATCTGAACGACGCTCTACGGCACGGTGCGGCCTCATGGATCGAACGCGCTCGACCGCACCTGCGCTACAGTCAGGACCTCGTGTCCCTCGCATGATCCGCTGAGGCGCATCGTGTTGACGCTGCCTCGCTTGCTCGCCTTGTCCTTCCTGGCGCGCCTTCCTGCCGTCTTGTGGAGCCGTGGTTACACGTTCTTCGACGAGCAGTTCCAATACCTCGATCCGGCCTATCACCTCGCGACGGGCAGGCCTTTCCTGCTGACCCACGAGTGGATCGACGGCTTGCGGAGCTGGGTCTACCCGGGTCTGCTCGCAGGCCTCCTGGAAGCCGGCGACTGGCTCGGCCTCCACGGTCCGGAGCAGCAGCTCATCTTCGTCAGGCTCTGCCTGGCCGTGGTGTCGCTGCTGGCGGTTTATGGCATCTACGAGCTCGTTCGCGCAGCGGGGCTCGAGCGTTGGCAGGCGCCGGTGGCCTTGCTCGCGGCAAACAACGGCATCGTCGTCTACCAAGGCGTCCATCCGAATGGTCCGGCGCTTTCTTGCACTCTCGTGCTTCTGGCACTCGGGCTGGTCGTGCGGCGCGGTAGGACGCGCGCGGCGCTCGCCGGTCTCGCCCTTGGGCTCGCCTTTTGTTGTCGACCCCAAGACGGCCTCTTCGCCGGCACGCTCTTCGTCGGAATGCTCTGGATGCGGCGCTACGCCGACGCGTTCGCGTTGGCGCTGGGGACGAGCGTGATGATCCTCGTCCAAGGTGTCGTCGACGCGTTGACGTGGGGTAACTTTCTGCACTCGACGATCGCGTATGTTCGCTTCAACCTGCTCTACAGCTCGAAGTGGGGCGGGCAGTCGCCGTGGCTCTACCTCGGAGCGATCGCGTTGGTGGCGCCCTTCGCGTGGACGGGCTTGCGCATGGTCCTTCGCGGCTCGCGGGTCCTGCCCCTGATCGCCTGTTGCGCGCTGGTTCCACTGCTGGTGCATCAGGTGCTCGATCGACGTGCCGTGCGCTTCGTCACGCCGTCGCTCGTGCTCGTCACCCTGTTGTGGGCGAGTGGAGCAGCGAAGCTCGCGACGCAGCGTTTCAAGGATGCGAGCTGGACGCTCCGCGCCTCCATCGTTGCTGGTCTGGTCGTGCACGTCGTGCTCTTTGTCGTGGCGTCGATCGGCTATCCGAGTCGACATCGCATCGAGACAGCCCTCTACTTGGGTTCGGTCGATGACGCGAAAGGCATCGTCTACCACGACTTGTCGCCCATCGATTCTGGCGGCGCGTTCTACTACCGCGGGCTTGCCGAACGGCACTTCGTCGACCGTGCAGACTTTGCGGCCTTCGTGACCAAGCGGCGGGATGTCTCCCATGTGGTCGCGCGAAGCGGCTCGGACCTCGAGGTGCCTGCCACGATTCGGCTCGAGGCGCTCGCGCGCTTCGATGCCGTGTGGAACCCGAGCGGGAAGCACAGCTACATCGTCTACCGCTTGCAGCGGCGCGCATGACGAGCGGGGCGCGCCATATTTTTAGGGGTGCGCGCGGACCTTCGAGACCGGGCGGCGCCGGCGGGTACGCCTTGCCATCGAAGCTTCGACAAAACGTGTCGATTTGTGCCGCGTTCTGTAGGCAAAACCTGCCGCATGGTTGCGGCCACCGGGTGAAGTTTCTGCGTAATGCGCGCCTCTCCCGTCCCTTCTTCTCCGGCTCTGCGCTGGCAAACCCCCTCGAACGCATGCAAGCGGAACCACGATCGACGCGCCGCCATGGCTGGCGGCCTCCATCCTTCGTCTCGTCCTCGTTGCTGCGTTGCGCTGCGTTCCTGACGCTCGCGACGTGCTTCCCCAACCTACGAGCTCAAGTCGCGCCCCTCGGTGAGCCGCGTGGCCTCAAGATCGCCTTCGTCAACGTCCAGTGGGGCGATGGCGTCATCATCGTCGGCCCGACCGGCAAGTGCATGGTCTTCGACGCCGGCGCCAACGGCATGGGCACGCAGGCCATGGTGCCGCAGTTGCGCAAGATGGGCGTCACGCGCATCGACTATGTCGTCGTGTCTCACTATCACGGCGACCACGTCGGCGGCATGGACGAAGTCATGGCGGCGTTTCCCTTCGACCAGGTCTGGGATCGCGGCACGCGCAACACGAGCGGCTTTGGCGGGTCCTTCACGACCTACGTGAACCTCGCTGGGAGCAAGCGCAAGACGGTGTCGCTCGGCCAAGTCTTCGACCTTGGCGATGGCGCCAAGGCGACCGTGCTCGCCTATGACGGCAACGTCCTCGGCTCGAGCACGAGGCACGCCATCGACAACACGACCAACTACGAGAACTCGGCGTCGATGGTCTTGCGCCTCGACTACGGCGACTTCTCTTGTTGGCTCGGCGGTGACCTGACCGGTGCCGGATCGCGCTATGACATGGAGACGCCGGTCAGCAAGGTCTGCGGTGACGTCGACGTCTACCTCGCGAACCACCACGGCTGGGACGATGGGAGCAACCAGGCGCTGCTCGATACCATCGATCCAGAGGTCTGCGTCATTTCTTGTTCGCACAAGAACACGCACAACGTGCCGCATCGAGCGACTCTCGATCGCATGAGCACAGCGGCCAAGAACCGCCTCGTGATCAGCACGACGCCCGGTTCGGGTGAACCTGGCTTCACGAGCGGCGGGACGATGCTGCTCACGACGGATGGTTGGCGCTACCGCATCGCTTCGCAGACAGGCGCCTTCGTCGACCTCTACACGGACGAGTATCGCGGCACGGCGCCGGCGCCAGGTGACCTCGTGATCAGCGAAGTGCAGCGTTCGCCTTCGCTCTACTGGGGCGAGTACGTCGAGGTCTACAACCGCTCGGGTTCTCCGCTCAATCTGCGCGGGCTCCGGGTGCGGGCCGACAACGGCGCGTTCACGATCGCGGCACCGTATCGACTCTTGCCTCGGCAACAGCTCTTGCTCGCTCAGCACGGGGACGCGTCGCGCAACGGCGGCCTACCCTTCGCTCACTCGTGGCCCGCTCGCGAGGTCCTCCTGCACGACACGACGGACACGGTCGAAGTTGGCCACGGCAGCGCCTTGCTCGAACGACTCAGTTACTCGAGTGGCTTCGCGGGTAGCCTCGGGCGCGCCGCCGAGCGCGTCGACGTCGAGAAGGCGGCCGACGCGAGCAACTTCAAGACAGCGGCGCGGACCTTTGGAGTGGGGGACTACGGAAGTCCGGGGGCGCGCAACAGCGTCGATGCGGGGGCGCCTCTGCCCTTGCGCGTCGGCGTCGAAGTGCTGCCTGCTTCGACGCGCGCTGGGGCGGCGGTGCACTTCTTCGAGTCGACGAATCGCTGGTCCGGCAAGCTCGTCGCGCTCGGGCTATCGCTCGCGAGTGCACCTGGTATCCAAGTCGGGCCGACTTTGATCCCGCTCCGCCACGATCCGCTCTTTGCGATCGTCGATGGCGCGCCGGGCTTCGTTGGCGTCGTGCCCGGTGATGGGCTGCGAGCCATCCGCTTGCCGATTCCGACCAACGCGGGCTTGACGGGGCTGCCGGCCTACTGCGCCTGCTACATCTATGATCCGAGCGGGCCGCCCTTCGTGCCTGAGGCGTCGAGCGCGCTGCGCTTCGTTTTTCCTTGACCGCGCGGGTGGGTTTACGAAGAAGGCGCTGCCCGTTGAGCGGCACTCACCATTGGTGCGGCATCGCCACGGACTCGCACGAATTTGAATCGGAAGGTTTCTCTTAAGCCCAAGTCGAGGCAATCAACGTCAGGGTCAAGGCCAGTGTGACGAGGCTGAGACGCATACCGAGGCACCGGAAGCCTCCGCGAACAAGGCCGTCCTCGGCGAGATCGAGCGCGAACAATCCGAGCGTCAACAACAACACTCCGATCCGAACTTCGATCTCGTAGCCAGCCACACCCTTCGCCGCAACGACGAGCAGGCTCAGGATGAACACGTCGAGCATCGACCATTCGCGCGATAGCTCGAGCGCTGAGCCCTTTGGAGCGGCACGCGTAGCCGCGTGCAACAACAACACGATCCTGACCACCACCGGGGCGAACGCGAAGGCGATCAGCAGGAAACTGATCCAGCCAGCGCCGAGTTCGGCCAGGCCGCTGAAAAGCGAGAACGAGAACGGCTCCAGGATCCAGGTTTTCAACGAAAGGGATAGCGGCGGCGGAACCCCGCGAAAGCACTCGGCCTGTGCACCGACCAACAAAAGTGTTGTGGCAGCAAGCAGAACGATGATCGAGGACCGACGACACTTCGTATTGACTACGGCGGGCGGCGGGACCACGCCGTCGGCCATCTTACCGAGATGTTTGCACAGCTGGGTCAAGATGACGGACGCGGCAAACAGATGGACACCCGCGAGCACCTCGAGCTTGACCAGGCCAAGCCCTCTGGTCATGAGCAGGAAGCACGCGATCGCATAGATGTCGAGCATCGAGATCTTGCCCGCATCGACAAGGAGCTTGACCATGCCTTTGGGCCGCCAGCGCGAATGCAGCCACACGAGGACCACGGTGAGCTTCGCGACCGGGAAGATCAACGTGAAGAAGCAAAGCACGATGCCAATCACGAGGCTGCGAGAGTTGCCACCCAGGCCATCGGCGAGTACCTTGAATATGGCACCAGCGATCGATGTCGCAGTCGTTTCGTTGGGCATGACCCAGGTATCGACGATGTTCCCAGCACGGGCCTCGACCGAGAATTCGAACGCCGCCCCGAATGCTTGGATGAGGCCCGGAACAACCTCCAAGATCTCGTCACCAGGTCTGAGACGAATCGCGGGTAACAGGATCCCGAGTGCGAAGCATGAGACAGCAAGGTAGGCGAGTGCACGCCTTGGCGTGATCTCCGGGCGACGCCACCTCATCCGCCGAGGAGCGCCGAGTCCTGATTGAACCTTCGATAGTCGCATGCTATGCAGGAGCTCTTGAATCGACCGCATCGTTTGGCTGGAGCCCACATGAAACTTAGCTCTGCATTCGCTTGTGCCTTGCTGTTTTTTGTCAGCTGTATCGATGACAGCCTCGACCCATTGGATCGGTCGCTCGGCCGGATCGGTACTATCCTTGATGAGGCACAGAGAGGTGTCAATCAGTGGAGCCCGGAGAAGGTCAAGGAGATCGCCACCGAACTGACTCGATCCAACGCCGTGGAGTTGGGCAAGCAGCTCCAAGTGATCACGGAGTCTGCCCTAATCTTTACAGAAGCCAAGATCAAGGGCGCCGGCGACTGGGCGCTCGACACGACCAAAATGCACCTGAAGGTCTGGGCCGAAAAAGTCGCGGAGCTGCGGCCCCGGATGAAGTACGCGGACACGGCCGAGAAGGTGCGTGCGATCCTGCAGGAGCTTGGCAACGTCGAGGTCGTACTCCCCTTCCAGATCACTGGCCTCGCACCGGATCCGCTGCGCCTGGTGTGGGAAGGCGACACGCTCCATTCCTGGAACGAAGGCGACGTTCGGACGCAGCCAATCACCCTCACGATCGGGGGGAATGGACTACGAGATGCATCGGGCAGAAAACACGGACTGATCGTGAAGCTGGACGACGAGGTCGTGCCTGCCCAGTTCGAAGCCGCGTCCCGCTATGTCGGCAAGCTGAGGATCCCAGTCGATCGGCTCAAGTTCGACCACACGAGGATCGAGATTCGTTCAGCTACCAACCCGTCACAGGTGAGTTCCATGGTCGTGACAAGTGGACGGCTCGAGACTACGAAATCCGAGAATTTCGAGCGATTCACGCCCGAGAAGTGGACCCAGATCCTCGACACCAGGCAACACAAGGGCGCAGACAACGATTTTAAGGGCCATGGTCCGAGATTCACGCTCGAAGTGTCGCCTGCGAAGGTCGAGCGCAACAACAATGCCTGGACCGTTTACATTGAAGTAAAGGCCTTTGCAAAGGAGACAGAGCACGACGGCACCGGCTTCACATTTGTCGGGAGGAAGAACCTGAAGGACTTCGGCTATCCAGTTGAAGTCGTCGGGCCAGTCGATGGGTTCAAGCCCAAGCCTCATGTCGACACGGGGCACGGTGCAGCCCAGCTCGGCGGCACTGGTGTCATACAACACGCCAGCTACATCGGAGATACCGACGGCGACGACTTCGGCAAGACTTCTTTCACGCTCTCGTTTGCCCAGATCACGGTGAAGCGCCTCTCTGTGCCGAGCTCCTCGGGCAGGTAGACCGCAGGCTCAAGGTCGAGCTTCGCCCTTCGTTGACGCTGACACCATTGCAGGCCGTCACATCGCCACGAGTTCCGGCATCGCCGTCGCCGCCTCGATCTTTTGGATAGCCTCGCGGACCGCCGCGGCCTTCGCTCGGCTCAGCTTCTTCGGGAAGCGCTGCTCCTCGTTCTCGAAGTAGTCGGCGGTCTGCCGTAGCTCGGCCACGACGCTCTGCGCGTGCGCGCCGTAGCCGAGCAAGATCTCGAGCACTTGACCGACGCGCTTCTCGCTGCCGTGCTGCTTCATGTGGCGCACGTAGAAGGCACAAGCCGCGATGCCCTCGCGGATGCGGTGGCGGGCCAAGAGGCGCAAGCCCGCCATGCGCACGCCGTCGGCGAACATGATGCCGCTCGGCGCCGACTCGAGGATGGCCGCGTGGATCGCTGGCAGCAGGGGCCTGACTTCGTCGAAGCTCAAGAGCTCGTAGACCGAAGCCGTCACGCTGCGCGCGCGGCCGTCTTCGTTCTGCAAGCCAGCCCGGATTGCCGCGTGCAACTCGCTGCGGTCCACATCGGCTAGGCCGTGCTTGGTCACCAAGCCCTTGCGCGCATCGAAGAGCACCGAGCAGAGGTAGCGCTGCTCCATGCAGCGCGGGTCCGTGTCGCGCGCGGCGCTCGCGAGGCGCTGGAGCAAGGTCGGGATGACCGAGGTCGCCGGCTTGCCGATGCGGCCGAGGGCCTCGGCAGCTTGGATGCGCAGCCAGAGGTCGTCGTCGTCCAGCGCCTTGCGCAGCGCCGGCACGGCAGCAGCGCCGCCGCCGCCGAGCTTGGCCAGGGCTTGGCAAGCGCCGAGGCGCGCGTGCAAGGACTCGCGATCGAGCATGTCGATCAAAGTCTCGACGACCGCTGCCTTCCGAATGCCGAGCGCGATCGCCGCCCGCTCGCGAACGACTGGCGACCAGGACGCGAGCTGTGCAACGAGGGCGTCGTCGTCCAACGAATCGAGGTAGCGCGTGCGCTCGAGGTTGTTCCAGCCTCGGCCGTCCGCGACCAGAGCCGTGGCCTCCGCCGCGCTGGCCTGGGTGACCACGTGCTGCAGAGGAGCAGGTCGCCGGCCCGTCAGCACGATGTACTGCAGCGGCTGCGCGTAGGCGAGCAGGTAGGCGCCGCTCGTGTCCCAGCCGCCGTAGCTGTCAGGCTTGGGCTCGGGTGGACCTTGGTGGCGGAAGCCGCCGTCGTGCTGCCGCGCAAAGTCGAAGTAGCGAGCGCCGAACTCGCCCATCCAAGCGCCACACGCGTTCTTACCGGCCAGGGCCACGGCAGGCATGGCCCAGAGCATGTTGAAGAAGTTCCCCGTATGGCCGCAGTCTCGCTCCGCGCCGTGCGAGGCGATGCTCATCTTCGTGAAGTAGCTCGCGGCCTCCTCGTCGCCGAGCACGTCGAAGAGCAGCGCAGCCATGCCGCACTTGCCGTTGTCCTCATGCGTCTCGATCCACGGTGCATGGTCGCCGTAGGGGACCGCGCCCTTGCCTGCGTAGAAGCGCAGCAAGCGCGTGCTCCGCGCGATGGCGCGGTCGACCTCAGGAGCGTCGACGCCTGCTGCGCGCGCGAGCACGAGACCGAGCGTCAGCGGCAGGCCCGGTGAGTTCATCATGCCGTAGCCATAGAGCAGGCCATCCGGCCGCGCGAAGTCGTGGCCCCACGAACCGACGCGGCTCTGGCCAGAGGCTGCGGCGAGCGCCAAGCGACGCAATCCCTTGTCGAGCGACTTGTCGCCGGTGGCGAGCGCATACTCGGCGACGAGGATGGTGACGTAGCCGTAGTACCAGGTCCTGAAGCTCTCCGCTTCGAAGCCTGCCGCCCACTCGGCTTCGCGACGCACGAGTGGTAGATACTCGCGACGACCGCTGGCCAGCAAGGCGAGCGCGTTCAGCGAGCGCGGGATGGGATCGCAGCGGTAGGAAGGCTTGGCCATGCGCTCGGCGAGGGCCTTGCAGCCTTGCTCGAGGATGCGCTTCGATTTCGCACAAGCGAAGGGCGCCGTCGCGCTGTAGTCCCCGAGGATAGGCACTTGGACGACGACTTCTTCCTCCACGCCCTTCCTGAAGCGCGAGAGTCGGAGCCGACCGCGACCGTCGCTCGACTCGGCGCGCACGAGCGCCGCCCCGAACTCCTCACGCGGATCCAAGCTGAAGGCCTTGCCTTCGACGCCGAGGATCACGTCACCGACCTCGAGGACGTCGGCGGCCGGGGACTTCGCTGCCACCGAGGTGATGGCGATCTGGCGCGCGCGCCGCGTCGTCAGTTTATGGCTGAACATCCAGCCACGCGCGCCGGTCGCGCCGAGCGTCCAGTCGTGCGTCGCGCCCTTCGGGACCTCGTCACCACGCGTCAAGTCGGGCGGGCTTTGAGGGGTTGCACACGCGGCACTTCGAGGAGCTACGGTCGAGAGGACGGTCGCTGCAACGACGGCGATCAGTGCAATTGGTCGGATCATTGCGCGGCATGTTAGCCCCGAGCTTTGACCGCGGGCGGTCGAGGGTCGAGGATCTGCGCGACCGCGAGATCACAATGCAAGATTCCATTCGCACGCTCGGCTCCCTTCTCTGTCTCCTGCCGCTGTCGGGGCTCACGGCTTCGCCGCTCGTGGCGTCGCCCAGCACGCTTCGGCCTGGCCAGGCCGCCGTGGCGCCCGCTGTCGTGGGGCATGCCGCGCAGCACGATGCTGCGACGAGCGACGACCCCGTCACGATCGACGCCAAGCTGCTCGAAGGCCTGCAGTGGCGTCTCGTCGGACCCTTCCGCGGCGGACGCGTCGCGGCCGTCTGCGGCGTCGTCGACGACACGTCGACCTACTGGTTCGGCGGCACCGGCGGTGGTGTCTACAAGAGCGTCGACAAGGGACGCAGTTGGCAGAACGTCAGCGATGGCTACTTCGGTGGCTCGATCGGTGCCGTCGAAGTCGCGCCGAGCGACCCCAACGTCGTCTACGTCGGTGGTGGCGAAGTCACCGTGCGCGGCAACGTCTCGCACGGCGACGGCATCTGGAAGAGCAACGACGCCGGCAAGACCTGGCAGCACATGGGGCTCTCCGAGTCGCGCCACGTGCCGCGCCTGCGCGTCCACCCTCGCGATCCCGACCTCGTCTACGCGGCGGTCCTCGGCGACATCTATCGCTCGAACGACCAACGCGGTGTCTATCGATCGAAGGACGGTGGCAAGACTTGGGCGCGCTTGCTCTTCGTCGACGCCGATGTCGGCGCCGTCGACCTCTGCATGGATCCGAGCAATCCGCGTCGCCTCTATGCCTGCATGTGGCGCGTGCGGCGCACGCCCTGGGAGCTATCGAGCGGCGGCGAAGGATCGTCGATCTGGAAGACCAGTGACGGCGGCGAGACTTGGACCGAGCTCACCAAGGAGCCCGGCATGCCGGAGGCGCCGCTCGGCATCAGCGGCATCGCGGTCTGTCCGTCACGCCCCGATCGTGTCTATGCGATCGTCGAAGCTGCGGCGGGTGGCGTCTTTCGCTCCGACGATGGCGGCGAGTCCTGGCAGCGCGTCAACGAGGATCGCGCGCTTCGCCAGCGGGCCTGGTACTACACGCGCATCTACGCCGACCCGGTCGACGCGGATACTTGCTACGTCGTCAACGTCCAGTTCTGGAAGTCCAAGGATGGCGGCAAGTCCTTCAGCTCGCTGCGCACGCCGCACGGCGACAACCACGACTTGTGGATCGATCCGAAGGACCCGCGCCGCATGGTCGAAGGCAACGACGGCGGGGCCTGCGTCAGCGACGATGGGGGCGCGACGTGGTCCGGCATCGACAACCAGCCGACCGCGCAGTTCTATCGCGTGACGACCGACAACGCGCATCCCTACCGCATCCTCGGTGGTCAGCAAGACAACTCGACGGTGCGCATCGCGAGCCGCGGCGCGCGCGGTGGCATCACCGAGCGCGATTGGGAGCCGACGGCCGGCGGAGAAAGCGCGTGGATCGCCGTCGACCCGACCGATCCCGACCTCGTCTTCGGTGGCTCCTACGGCGGCTACCTCTCGATGGTCAATCATCGGACAGGCGAGCGGCGCAACGTCAATGTGTGGCCGCGCAACCCGATGGGTCACGGTGCGAAGGACCTGCGCTATCGCTTCCAGTGGAACTTTCCGATCGTCTTCTCGCCGCACGCGCCGCACGACCTCTATGCGGCCGCGCAAGTGCTCTTCCGTTCGAACGACCGCGGCCAGAGCTGGCAGCCCATCAGTCCCGACTTGACGCGCAACGAAGAGGCGACGCTCGGCGCATCGGGGGGGCCGATCACGAAGGACAACACGGGCGTCGAGTACTACGCGACGATCTTCGCGTTCTGCGAGTCGCCGCGGGTGAAGGGTTTGCTCTGGTGTGGTTCGGACGATGGGCTGCTCCACGTCTCGAAGAACGACGGCGCGGACTGGGAGAACGTCACGCCGAAGGGCTTGCCCGAGTGGACGATGATCAACTCGATCGAAGCCCATCCCTTCGTCGATGGCGGTCTCTACGTCGCGGGCACGCGCTACAAGCTCGGTGACTTCGAGCCCTATCTCTATGCCACGGTCGACTATGGCCAGACCTGGCGGCGCTGCGATGCGAGCCTGCCGCGAGACCAGTTCACGCGCGTGATCCGCGCCGACCCTGTGCGCGAGGGCCTGCTCTACGCAGGCACGGAGCGTGGCGTCTGGCTGAGCTTCGACGATGGTCGGTCTTGGCAGACCTTGCAGCGCAACTTGCCGATCGTGCCCATCACCGACCTCACAGTTAAGGACACAGACCTCGTCGCCGCGACGCAGGGTCGGGCCTTCTGGGTGCTCGACGACCTGACGCCGCTGCGGACCATGGCGCCTGACTTCGTCGAGCGACAGCTCGCGGTCTTCGATCCGCGGACTGCCTGGCGCGACGCCACGGGGGGGGGCGGTGGCGGACGCAGCGTGGGGCAGAACCCGCCGGCCGGCGTCGTGGTTTCCTACTGGTTGAAGGATGCCCCGACCAAGGACCAGCCGCTGCAGGTCGAGGTCCTCGAAGAAGACGGCACGCTGATCCGGCGCTTCAGCACGGACCGCAAGAACGAGACCCAAGGGAGCGCCATCAAGACCGAGAGCTTGAAGGCCAAGGCGGGTATGAACCGCTTCGTCTGGGACCTGCGCTATCCGGGTGCGACGACGGTGCCGGGCATGGTCCTCTGGGGTGGGGGCACGGGCGGTCCGCTCGCCCAACCCGGCGACTACCGCGTGCGCTTCTCCGTCGGTGACGCGACCGCGCAGGTCGCAGCAACGGTCGAGGCCGATCCCAAGTCGAGCGCGACGCGCGAGGACTTGAAGGCGCAGTTCGACTTCTTGGTGCGCCTGCGCGACAAGGTGAGCGAGACCCACGAGGCCATCATCGAGCTGCGCAAGACGCGGGACGAACTCGGTGACCTGCTCGCGCGGATCGGCGAGGACGAAGCGAGCAAGGCCCTCGAGAAGCGCGTGCGCGCCTTGCAGAGAACCCTGACCGAGGTCGAGGAAGCGCTCTACCAAACCAAGAACCGCGCGGCCCAAGACCCGCTCAACTACCCGATCCGGCTCAACAACGAACTGAGCGCCCTCGCGTCCGTGGTCGCGATGGGCTCCTTCCGGCCGACCGACCAGGCGGAGGCCGTGCGCGTCGAAGTCACGAAGGAGATCGACGCCTGGCTCGCCAAGTATCGCGAGCTGATCCAAGCCGAGCTGCCGGCCATCGAAGATGAGGCGCGCGCCGCCCTCGTGCCGGCCCTGCGCCCCATCAAGAAGGCCGCCAAGCAGGCGGCGGCGACCGGCAGCGCGAAGTGAGCTCCGAGAGCGTGAGTCCCCTGCGTCGCCTCTTCGACCAGAGCTCCGCTCATCGAGCGGCGCTCTTTCGTGCGAGCCTCTGGTCCTTCGCGAACAAGGTCCTCGACCTCGCGCCGCCGCTCCTGATCGGCCTCGCCGTCGACGCGGTCGTCCAGCGCGACGCGTCGTGGCTCGCGAGTCTCGGCGTGAGCGCTGCCTTCGACCAGGTCCTCCTGATCGGGGTCTTGACGATCCTCATCTTCACCTTGGAGTCGTGGACCGAGTATCGAGCCGCGGTCGCCTTCCGCGAGCTCGCGCAAGCCGTGCAGCACGACCTGCGCCTCGACGCCTACCGCCATGTCCAGGGCCTCGAGCTCGGCTACTTCGAACAACGGAGCAGCGGCGAGCTCATGTCGGTCCTAAACGACGACATCAACCAGCTCGAGCGCTTCCTCGACGTCGGCTTCGCGGAGTTGGTGCAGGTCGTGACGACGGTCGTTTTCGTCAGCGTCTGGTTCGTCATCCTGTCGCCGACGCTCGCCCTCGTTTCGATGCTGCCCATGCCCTTCCTCGTGTGGGGCTCGGTCGTCTTCCAGCGCCACATGGCGCCGCGCTACACGGTCGTGCGCCAGCGCGTCGGCGAGCTCAACGCGCGGCTCGCGAACGACCTGCAGGGGATGGCGACCATCCAAGCCTACGGAGCCGAGGCGCACGAAGCGCAGCAGCTCGAGTTCGAGAGCGCGCGCTACAAAGAAGGCAATCGCCAGGCGATCGCGCTCAGCGCGGCCTTCACGCCGCTGATCCGCATGCTCGTCCTCGTCGGCTTCGCCGCGTCGATGATCTACGGCGGCCACCTCACCCTCGAGGGCGCGCTCGCCGCCGGCGCCTACAGCTCTGTCCTCGTGTTGACGCAGCGCCTGCTCTGGCCGCTCACGCGCCTCGGCGCGACCTTCGACCTCTACCAGCGCGCCGTGGCGTCGACGACCCGCGTCTTGGACCTGCTGGCCCGCAAGCCGGTGATCACGAGCGGCGCCCATGAAGCGCCGGTGCGCGGCGAGGTGGTCTTCGAGGACGTGGGCTTCGCCTACGTGAAGGGCCATCCAGTCCTGCGCGGCGTCACCCTGCGCGTGCCCGCCGGCAAGTCGGTGGCCGTCGTCGGCTCGACGGGTTCGGGCAAGACCACGCTCGTGAAGCTGCTGCTGCGCTTCTACGACGTCGAGGCTGGCCGCGTCACGGTCGACTCTGTGCCCGTGGGTGAGTGGAAGCTCGCAGCGTTGCGACAGGCCATCGGCATCGTGAGCCAGGACGTTTATCTCTTCCACGGAAGCGTGCGCGAGAACATCGCCTATGGTCGCCGCGACGCGAGCGAGGCCGAGCTCGAAGAGGCCGCACGCCTCGCCGAGGCCTCGGCCTTCATCGAAGCCCTGCCGCACGGTTGGGACACGATCGTCGGCGAACGCGGCCAGCGCCTCTCGGGCGGTCAACGCCAGCGCATCTCGCTCGCGCGCGCCATCCTCAAGAACCCGCGCATCCTCGTGCTCGACGAGGCGACCTCCGCGGTCGACAACGAGACCGAGGCCGCGATCCAACGCTCGCTCGCCAAGGTCGCCGTCGGCCGAACGACCTTCGTCATCGCGCATCGGCTCTCGACGATTCGGCACGCGGACCAGATCTACGTCCTCGAGGACGGCCGTGTCGTCGAAGAAGGCACGCACGAGAGCCTCGTGGCGCGCGGCGGGGTCTACGAGCGACTTTGGAAGGTCCAGACGGGCGAAGCCGTGCGCCGCGGCGCGCCTGCTGGTTCGTAGGGGCGCAGCTTCGTCAGCGCAGGCCGCCGAAGACGATCGCCTCGCCCTCGCTGGTCGTGAGACCGAGCGTGTTGGCCGCCGGATCGAGGACGAGTGCTTGGAGGTTGAGCTCGGCACCGATCCAGTCGGCCCGAAAGGGCACAGGCCACGCGATGCGCGCTTCGCCCCGTCCGTCGATGCCGAGCCCCAACGAGAGGTCGATCGAAACGTACAAGTTGCAGCCGCTCGCGCCGAGGGCGTCGAGGGGCAGCGGCAGCGGCAGGCTGTTCCACGACGTGCGCGAAAGACCGAAGCAAAGAATGGCGACACCCTGTGCGGGGCCTCGGCGCAATCGAATATCGACCGGGCCCCCGACATCGGCATCGCCGCTCTGCTCGAGGCTCGGGATGCCGTTGCTGCCAGCGCAGGCGAGCCCGTGCTCGAAGAAGCGACCTCGGCGCCAACGGAAGAGATCACGAATCTCGGTCTCGCTGAAGGCGTGGCTCGAGACGCGGACCTCGTCGATGGCGCCCGCGAAGGCGCGGGTTGCATCGAGGTTCTCGCGCTGGCCAAGCAGCAAGGGTGCCGTCGGTGCGAAGCGCTGCCCAGCGAGCTGCGTGATGGCATGGCAGACCGAGTCGAGCCAGACCTCGTGCGTGCCATCGGCGCGCGCGACGAGGACGTAGTGGTGCCAAAGCCCGTCGAGGACGTCGACGTCGATGTCGAGCGGGCCAGCCTGGGCCAAGGCGTTGTCCCAGATCATGCTCGTGCGCAAGACCTTCGTCGCTTCGACCGCCCAGACGTGGAGCGATTGCGCGCCGCCGAAGGCGCCGACGCTCAGCAAGTACTGAAAGCCGCTTTGGCCGCGGGGCGTGCCGCGGAACCAGAAGGAGACCGTGACTTCGCCATGCTGCCCCCAAGGCAGGCCTGTGACCTCGGCTCTCGCAGCCTGGCCGTCAAAAGCGAGGGCCGACCCGTACTTCCCGGTCGTTAGCCGCGGCCCCGCGCTGCCGCTCGGCAGCAAGCGAGCATGGCGCTGGTGCTGGCTCGCGTCGGGCGTCGTCGCTGTGTCGAGGACATCGCAGGCCAAGGCCAGCTCGAGGTCGGCGCGTCCCTCTCGGTCGTGGATGAGGACTTCGGCGTGCGACGGATCGAGATTGTGCGCGTTCGGCGCGAGGCGCACGACGACGCTCTCCCAGTCCTCGGCGAGGCTGTCCGCCGCAGCTTCGACGCGCAGGTCCTTGACCGTCTCTTGGGCCGCAAAGCTCAAGCGCGATGGCAGTGCCTTGTAGTCGCTGCCCGGGCTCGCGCTGCCACTGATGACGAGGTCGACGTCGCGCGCGCCGCTGTCGCCGAAGCGCGCGACCCGCAGCACGCCGACCTCGCCGCCTTCGCTCGCATGTGCCTCGCTCGCGAAGATCGAGATCCGCGGGCCCGCGCTCAGGTCCATACCGCGCATCGCCACGAACTGCGCTTCGACAGCATCGACGAGCGTGTCGATGTAGGCGCGCTGCGGGCGCGCGTCGGCACGGAGGCTCAGCGGGTGCTCGAGCTGAATGCCATCGATCGTGCCACCCGCTCGCGAGCCGTGGCGCTCGGTGCTGTAGCCGCCGTTGAAGTAGCTGTTGCTGCCAGGATGTGGATCACGCGGGCTCGGCACCGCGCGGAAGCCATTCTTCGACAAGAAGTCGCCGAGGCTTTTGGCGCCACGCAGCAAGGTCGGGAAGTCCATGTTCGGCCGCGCGGCCAAGGCTCGAATCGAGCTCTGCTGCGCGCTCGAGTTGGACCGCAGAGTAGCGTCGCTCTGCGCGAGCTCGGTCGCGCTCAAGAGATAGCCGATCTCGACCCAGTCGACTGGGTGGCCGTGGCCGTGGATGTCGAGGTAGAGGCCCTGACCCCACTGCTGCGTGACCTTGGCACGCGCCGCGTCGAGGAAGCCGTGGTACTCGCGCCACGCCGCTTCGGCGACATGGTTGCCCTGGGCGCCCTCGACGATGTCGCGATTCGGGTCGAGCTTCTTGCGGTGCAAGTGGCTGATCACGAGGTGGGGCATGAGCCCGAAGCGCTCGCTCATCGCGGATGCTATGCGACGCGCGAGCTCTTGGGTCTTGCGATCCTGGCTCGTCACGCCGTAGCTGCGATTTGGAATTGCGGTGGGCTCGAGGTAGCCACCGTGCGGCGCGCTCAAGATGATCGGCGCATTGCCTTCCACATACTCGACGTACTGGCTAGGCCCGTAGCTTCGCGGGCCTGGTGCAACTTGCGCTGCGGCGCCACTCGCGACGATGTGCGTCGCTGCCAAGGCCACGCAGGCCAGCCGAAACGATCGAGTCACGCGGCGACCGTGCTCACTGCACTTCGAAGATCACGGCGCGACGATAGAAGTAGCGCGGGTGAACTTCGGTGTCCGGATGCATGTTGATGCCCGACTGCGAAACCGTGTTGACGTCGCCATAGGAGTAGACGCTCGACGCCTCGACGAGCAAAGGGTCGTAGCCCGTTCCAATCGTGAAGTCTGCCGCGCGGGTGAAGCCGAGACCGGCCGCGTTGGCGGTTGGGTCAATGCGACAAGCCTGGTGGGAGATCATCGCCCCGATCAGCGCCTGGTCGTTGGGGATTGGACCCCAGTTGAAGTAGGCGACGCTCTCGGGTCCAGGTGCCGTCAGCGTTGCGGTCACAAAGATGTCGGTGTTGACCCACAGTTCACACTGCGGAATGTTCAAGGTCGTGTCACCGGTGCCGGGGATCTTGATGCCCGTCGGGAACTTGGTGCCGAGCCAGCCAACCATGAGCTTGCCCGCGCCCGCGCGCGTCCTCCAAATATGCGTGAGCGCCCCGCCGATGTAGCGGTCCCGCGCCGTGTAGAGCGTCGTCGGCGAAATGCAGTGGGTCGGGTAGATGAGCGTGAAGACGCCACCGTTGTAGTTCGTGCCCGGGAAGCGGACCGAGTCGACATTGAACTCACCGGCCGCGACGGTCGCCGAATACGTGCGCAGCTCGATCGCGAGCGCCTCGGTGTTGTTGCGCACGAAGAAGGGGCGGTCGAGCTTGAAAATGACATTGAACGGTGCCGTCAATCCCGTGGCAGGCGCTGGCGTTGGCGGGAAGACGACCGTCGCCGGGTTGCCTTGCGAACCGAGGACATCGGTCACGTTGCTGCCGTGATTGTGGTCGAAGGTAGTCATGTTCGGAGCATGAACCGGCTGCGTCGTCGTCGACATGCGGATGCGGATCTGCTTGGCATGCGCCGTCGTCGTGTTGGCCGAGAAGAGTCCGTCGCGCCGCACGGCGAGCTGCGAGATGACCTTCGTCGATGTCGTCCACGGGAAGCTGTTCGGATGATAGAGATGGAGGACGCGCGCCGGGATGTCGATGCGGGTCGCGTTGTTGACCGCCCACCCGGGCCAGAAGTCGTCGTTGACGATCGGGCTGCTTCCGATCTCGATGCCCTCGGTCGTGTCCCAACCTTTGGGAAGTGTGGAGCTCTGGGCGTTGAGGGCGAAGGCGAGCGTGCAACCCGCGAGCGAGGTCGTGAGGATGTGTTTCATGAGCTGCTGAGAGAGAATCCGCTGAAAGCAGGGAAACAGGGGCATGCAAGGCCGGGCTGAACCCGACTCATGTCGCGAGAGGATAACAACAATTGCGCGGAAGGTCTTCATCGAGGCCGTGGCCGCAGGGCTCGGCCTGCGTTACGGCCCGTGGCCTCACCCTTCGCGATGGCGGCCTGGCCGTTGACGAAGAGCCACTCGACGCCGACCGACAAGCGATGCGGGTCCTTGTAGGTCGCCCGGTCGCGCAGGGTCACCGGGTCGAAGACCACGATGTCGGCGAAGCTATCGACCTCGAGGCGCCCGCGATCCTCGAGGCCGAGGATGTCGGCCGGGAGACCGGTGCACGAGTGGATCGCGGCTTCGAGCGTCACGACGCCAGCCTCGAGGGCATAGCGACCGATCTTGCGGGGGAAGGTCCCGTACGAGCGCGGATGCGGCCGCGTGGCGTCCGTCACCTTGCTCGACCCGTCCGACGCCGTCGCAACCCAGGGCTGCTGCATGACGAAGCGCACATCGTCCTCACACATCGAGAAGGCAACGGCGCTGACGCGCCCGCTGCGCTGCATCCTGCAGACGAGCTCGACTGGGTCCTCGTTCGCGAGACGCGCCGCGGCCTCGATGCTGAGGCCGCTCCAGCGAGGTTCGCGTGCATAGGACGCGATGAGGATCTTGTCGTAGCCGCCGCGTCGCTCGAAGGCGTGACGGATCGCGGCGCGGATCTTCGGGCCATCGACTTCGTCGTCGAGGCGACGCACGAGGTCCGCGTTCGTCCCGGCGAGCGCCCAGCCAGGAAAGACGAGCGCCGCGAGCGACGTGCTCGAAGCGATGTAGGGATACTGGTCGGCCGTGACGGCGAGGCCTTCGCCCCGTGCCGTTTCGATGAGTGCTGCCGCCTCGCGCACCTTGCCCCAGTTGCTTGGCACCGAGGCCTTCATGTGACTGACGTGAACCGCACAGCCAGCACGGCGACCGATGTCGATGGCCTCCTTGACGGCGTCGACCAAGCCATCGCCTTCGCTGCGGATGTGCGAAGCATACATGCCCCCGTGTGCGGCGACGACCGATGCACAGGCGACGACCTCGTCGGTCGAAGCAAAGCGCCCCGGTGCATAGATGAGACCCGTCGACATGCCGAAGGCGCCTTCGCGCATGCCGCGCTCGAAGAGCGCCCGCATGCGCGCGAGCTCTTCGTCAGTCGCTGCGCGATCGAAGGATCCTCCCATGGCCCGCGACCGGATGCTCCCATGGGGCAGCAGGTGGGCGACGTTGGTGCCAGCCCCGTTCTTGTCGATGCGTCCGAGGTAGTCGGCGACATCGATCTTGCCGCCGCCGCAGTTACCTGTGACGACGGTCGTGCAGCCCTGCGTCAAGTAGGAGAGGTTTTCGCGTGTCTTCTTGGCGAGGATGGGGCTGTCGCTGTGGCTGTGCAGGTCGATGAAGCCGGGGCAGACGACGCGGTCGCGCGCGTCGATGCGCAGCGGCGCTTGCCATGCTTCGAGGTCGCCGATCGCGACGATGCGATCCCCGCGGATCGCAACGTCGGCGCGGAGCTCAGGGCGATTTCGGCCATCGTGGACGCGACCACCCAGGATCAGGACGTCCGCATTCGTCTCGGCCGCGGTTTGCGCTTCGGGACTTTGGACCTCGGCTCGAGCAAGCGGCAAGGCTGCGAGGCTCACGTAGGCGAGCACCGCCAGCGCAGATGCTCGGCTGAGCACATGCATCAGCGCACGACCTCGAGGTCGACCGCGTTCGAGAGGCGCAGCGCTTGGCCGCGCCCGAGCCCGAGCCCTTGGAAGGGGAAGCGCGCCCCATTGAGGCTCGCGTCGTTCGGGATCACGAGATCGAAGACATAGAGACGCTTCGCATCGACCGGCCCCGCGGCCAGGAAGGCGAGGCTCGCTGGGTCGAGGAGCAGGGTGCCAAAGGCGGTCGCCGTCGACGCGCGCTTGCCCGCGTAGAAGAGGGCCGCCACGGCCGGTTCACCCGCGACGCGCAGGGCTTGCGTCGTGCCGAGTTTGCCGCTGCCGACTTGCCAATGCAGCGGTGCTTCGACTTCGACACTGAGGCTCGTCAGCCGGGGCTCTGTGCGTGCGTCGTCGCCGAGGACGTCCTCGAGCCCAGCAGGGGTCTCGAGAAGCAAGTGCGCGAGGAAGCCGAGCGTCACGCGCAGCGTCCGATCGAAGACAGCGTTCGAGCCCGTGCCGCGGAAGACGAGGTTCGTGTGCGTGCACTCGCTGTTCATCAGGTAGAGCGACTTGAACTGCGTGTAGCCAGTCAGCGCGTCGTAGTTGACCTGGGCGTTGGCGAGCCAGGGCACGATGCTGTCGCCTTCGCCGTGGACGATGACGAAGGGCGTCTTGACGCTCATCGCGCTCGCCGCTTGGGCCACCGGTGCGAAGGCGATGCCGCCCTTG
>CALLZN010000149.1 GCA_937858895.1 uncultured bacterium
CCACGAGGCCCACGCTGCACGACTTCGGGCGGATCTAATGCAACAGTGGGGTCAACACGGCCTTGACTTGCAGAGTTGCGAGTCTTGCCGCGAATGTTGCGAGCCATGCTAGTCGTGATGCGCTACACGCTCGGGGGCGCTTCGAGACCCGCGTCACCCGTTCAACTGCTGCAATGCGTCCAGGTAGATGCGGCGCAAGCGTCGCATGTCGGACTTCAACTCGCCATCACCATTCCAGTCGGCGGTAGCAGAACGCGCGGTGGTCATGAGCTTCAAGACTCGGTCGAAGTGCTTCGTCAGGCGGCACTCGCCAATGCATCGGACGATCCAGGCTTCGAACTCGACGGCGTGTCTGTGAGGCTCGTGCTCGACGAAGGCGAGCGCCGCTTCGTGGTGTTGCAAGAAGAGCTGCTTCGAAAGCGTCGCGACGTCGACGAGCTGCTTGCGAGAAAGGTCGTAGGCGTGCAGAGCACGTGTGCGCCAAGGACCTTCGAGGCGTTCCCACTGCATGCGGCCGCTGGCGCCGCGGTTGACCCACAAGAGTACATCGCCGAGTCGCAACATCGGCTCGAGGGGCATGCTCGCGCGCGCCAAACTCTGCGCCATCGGGCCCGTACTGCAGACCTCCAAGATCGCGTCGAGCTTCGTCGCCGTGTGAGCGGTGACATCGACGCGGAAGCGCGCGATCTGCATCAGCGCGTTCGACGAGCGCACGACGACGATGTCGTCTCCAAAGAAGTGCACGCGCCCGCCCTGGTTGGCATGGAGGTCGTCGTAGCCAAAGTCGTCGCAAGGTGCACCCACGACATGGAGTGGATAGTCGAGTGACTGACCATCGGGAAAAACAATGCGCGGCTTCGCCGACACGGGATCGACGAAGCACAAGCCGTCGCTTCGCAAGAAGGCGACCGGGCGGCCGGTCGTGCTTTCGCTGAACACGGTCTCTGGCGTGTCCGCGCCCGGCGCCCAGCGCAGGACTTCATAGCTGTGACTCGGGGCGCGGCTCCGAGGGTTCAGCCGCGGGCCGCGCCGAACTTCGAGACGCCAGGCGCCGGCGGTCTCGGACGTGACGACCTCGGCCACGGCCTGCGCTTGGAGCGGCGCTAGGATCGTCGAGACGGCCATGGCCGACATTGTCATGGATCGGATGTCCTGTCGCATGTCGTTCCGGTCCTCCTGCGCTAGAGTGGAGCTGCCTGCATCGTAACCGCCTCGCACCAATGCCACAGGAAACAACGACTGAGTTCCGACTGCCGCGGGGTCTGCGTCAACCATGAAGGACGGTGATCACTTTGTTGGCAGCTTCAAGGCTGGCGACCTCGATGGGCCGTCGCCAGAGCTCGAGGTCATCGTGCAACGCTGCGAGGCCGCCGACGGCGAAGTTTGGCTCGCCGAGCAAGTTCGGGGCGAAGTGCTCGCTTCTACCCTCGAAGCCCATGCGCGCGGACTCGCCGATGAAGAAGCGCGGCAGCGCGCGCAGCTTCTGTGGGCGGACTCCACAGCCGAACGACAAAGCGCCAACGACCGAGAAGGCACTGGTCCCGACGCAACGCGGCAAGCTTCGCCCGAACGGCTCTTGGTCCGCCTCGCGCTCGAGGCCTTTCTGCTCGCGGGCGACGCCGCCGCTGGGCTCACAATTCAGGCACCGCTCGGGTCGAATGTACGAGGGTTGCGGGAAGCAGCGGCCGCCTGCGCGTCTCAGCCACTGCTTTGCAACCTCTTGTTGGACGCAGCGAAGTGCATGGATGCGACGCTGTCGTGGCCCGCTCTCCCCGACCCGCGTCGCATCGGTCCTTTCCAGATCGAGGGTCGGATCGGCTCGGGTGCCATGGGGCATGTCTTTCTCGGCGTCGCCGACGATGGCGCTCGTGTCGCGATCAAGGTCCTACGTGCTTTGTACCAGGACTTCGTGAACGAAGAACGCTTTGCGCGCGAGGTCGCGATCTTGCGCGAGCTCGACCATCCCGGAATCGTCCAGTACCGCTGCAGCGGCGAGATCGATGGTGCGCCCTACCACGTCACCGACTACATCGACGGTCTCGACTTGCTTCGTCATGCGAAGCAAGAGCGACTCTCGTTGCGGGGCCGCGTGACCCTCTTGCTCGACGTCTGTGACGCCGTCCAGCACGCACATGACCGGGGCATCGTCCACCGTGACCTCAAGCCGTCGAACATCCTCGTGCGCGCGGATGGGCAAGTGAAGGTCCTCGACTTCGGCATTGCGCTGCGTTTGGCGAGTGATGCCGCCCCGACAGTTGGCGACGACGTGTCCAAGCAAGCGGCGTTGACCGGCCCAGGCGGCATGCTCGGCACGCCAGGCTACATGAGCCCGGAGCAGCTTCAAGGCGTGCACGAAGCGCTGGGGACGCACTCCGATGTTTATGCCCTTGGAGTTCTTTTCTATGAACTGTTGAGTGGTCGTCGCCCGTACGAAGCTGCAGCGTCCATGTCTGACGAAAAGGCGGTCGCGGGTGATCAGGAGCCGCTTCGCCTCGACAAAGTCGCCGCTGTTCCAGTGCAGCTCGCGGCGGTCGCGTACAAGGCCGTCGCACGCCAATCCACACAGCGCTATGCGAGCGCTGGCGAGCTCGGCGAGGAGCTACGGCGCTTCCTCGATGGCCGCGCCGTCGTGGCCAAGCTGCCGTCGCTTGCCACCCGTGGGTTGCGACTTGCGCGCGCACACCGCGGACTCACGACGTTGGCGACTTTGTGCTTCGTGTTGCTGCTCGCAGGCGCTTGGCTCGCCATGACGAAGCGCTCGGCCGCGGCAGCGCACGACGGTGCCGTCGACATGACTCGGGTCGCGTACGAAGCGCTGGTCCAGCAAGTCGATCGCGCAGCGCCGCGGGCCTCGATCGACGCCGCCAAGCACCTGCTCGAACGCATCCGGCTGCTCGAACAGCACGACCAGTCGACGGAGCTGCGTCGCTACGAGTATCTCGTCCGCGCTCAGCTCGGCAGTCTCTACTTGCGCGTGGAAGAACGCGAGCTCGCGATCGCCGAGCGCGACGCGTGTCTCGCGTATTGGCAGGCACGTAGTCGCGAGCGGCCCGAGGACGGCGATGCGCTCAGTCGTTTGTCGATCGCGCTCGTCGAGCGCGGGGACCTCGACGACCACGTCGGCGCCGCGGACGCTGCCCTCGGATTCTATGAGCGTGCGCTCGCGATCGACAAGGCGCTCTTTGCGTTGGATCCCGGTTCGAGGTCCTACTGCGACAACCTTGTGTGGAGCTACCTGCGGCTGGGTCGCTTCCTCGGCTACCAGCGGCCTGGGCTCACGGCAGCATTGCGCTACATCCGCGAGGCGAGCGACTTGGCGTTGTGGCACGCACAGGCGCGGCCTGACTGTACGGCGACCCTATGGACGCTTTCTCATGCACATTTGCGCATGTGCACGACGATTTTGGCCTTGCTGCCGAAACAGCATGCGCTGATCGAGTTGCACGGGACGCGCGCCTATGAGTGTGTGCAACTCCTCATGCGGAAGAAGCCGGGCAACGGGGTCATCGCACTACATTACGCCCACACTCGTGCAACGTATGCTTGGAACGTCTTGCAAGCGCGCGGTGATTACCTTGGCGCGGAGCGTGTCTATGTCACGTTGATTCAAGAGCTCCTGCTCGCCTTTCACCAGGAGCCTCAGTCCGAGTGGTTGGCGACCGGGCTTGCGCAGGCCTACGCTTCGTCGGTCATGAATCTGATTGCAGGCGGCGACCTCGCGGAAGCCAAGCGGCGCTACGACGAACTGTTCCACGAGCTTGCGGCTTCGGCTGCCGAGAGCGCTTCGGTGCGGACCGCCTTGGCCTACGCGCGGCTGCATTGCGCTCCGCACTTTCCGGGTTTCGCGTTCGACGAGGCGCGGCGCGCCGAGTGGCGCGCCGATAGCGCCCACCTCGAGGCGGTTGCTTACTCTGAGGAAGATCGTGCGAGACTTGCCATTGCCGCGTGGAAGAGCTCCTTCGAGGAAGCACGCGACTTGGCCAT
>CALLZN010000150.1 GCA_937858895.1 uncultured bacterium
CACGCTGCTCCTCGACGGCGCCGGCAAGGCGTCTATGTCGACGGGTGTCGGCTTCTTCGATCCTGACCTGGCGACGTGGGTGGATCCGTTCAAGAGCATTGCGTGCTGGACGCCCAATCGCAGCAGCGCGATCGATCCTGGCTACATGACCTTTTTGCAAGAGACGCCGTTCGCGATCTCCAACTACTACTACTATCGCTTCTACCGCCAGAACGGCAATGCGAGCGGCCTCGGCGCTTTCCAAGATCTGCCACAGAACTTCGTGTCGTTCACCTTTGAAGACCCGTTGATGTCGATGCCGACGTCACCGCCGCCGAACCACCACTGCATCATCAGCCGAGTCAACGCGCCGTTCATGGAGAACCCGATCGTTGCCCTGAGCGGCATCTGGACGACGGGCCCCGAACTCGAGGCACTGGCGCTGCCGCACTGGGAAGGGATGCCCGGCGTCTATGTGAGCGAACCCCACGGCAAGAAGTAGCACCCGAACATGAGAGCTTGGCTCTTGTGTCCGGCGGTGATGAATGTGAGGATCCGATCGCGTCCTTGTAGAGATCAAGGGCTGCGAGGCGCTCGAGCAACGAGAAAGGCGATGGGCTCGAGCTTGATCGCCATGCTGCCGTCCTTCGACCTACTCTTGAATCCGTAGATGACGTCGCCGTCGCTCGCGCTGCGAAGCCTCGGGCTTGTGATCATTATCTCGCGGGGCGAGCGTCGGTCGACGATGCCGGCTCGTGGCTCGCTCGGTCCGCCGAGCCTGATCGGTGCGCGTCCACGATCCCGCCCGAGTTTGTTTCGGCCCGTACTTACGGCAGTGGCAACTATCTTGCCACTGGGGGACGGGGGCAAGGGCGTCGTCTTCGTGTTCGGCATCGACGTGCCATCGTCCGCGAGGCTGGCATCGCTCGGGTCTCGCGACTTGTCTCGGCTCCAACAGCCTCTTAGCCTCTGCGTCCGACGGCGTGGAGCGAGAGTGAGTTCAGACGAAGGTTCGACCGAAACGCGGGCGGGTGGAGGCGGGGGAGATCCCTCGCGGCAGAAGCTCGAGCGCCTGGGGCGTTTGGTCGGCGCCTTCGCGCACGAGATCAAGAACCCGCTCTCGACGATCGCGCTCAACTTGTCGCTCATGGAGGAGGAGCTCGACGAGAACGCCGGCGCGCGCGAGAAGCGCTTCAAGACCCGCACGCAGCGGCTGCGCCGCGAAGTCGACCGCTTGCACGGCATCCTCGAGGGCTTCCTCGCCTACGTGCGCGCGCCCCAGCCGCGCATCGAGTCCATCTCGCTCAACCTGCTGGTCCGCAACGTGACCGACCTCGTCGCGCCCGAACTCGAGAAGGAGGGCATCGCGCTGCGCCTGCTGCTGACCGAAGGTATCGATGAGCTCGAAGCCGACGGCCGCCTCGTGCACCAGGTCCTGCTCAACCTCGTGCGCAACGCCGAGCAGGCTTTGCTCGAGGTCCAGCACGCGCGCGAGTTGCTGGTCGGCACTTCGGTCGACGCGAGCGAGGCCGGGCGCTTCCACGTGCTCAGCGTCACGGACAATGGGCCCGGGATGAGCGAAGAGGCGATGGAGCGCTGCTTCCAGCCCTACTGGTCGACCAAGCCTGGCGGCAGCGGGCTCGGGCTCGCGATCACCAAGCGCTTCGTCGAAGATCACGGCGGTGAAATCCGCATCGAGAGCCAGGTCGGCGTTGGGGCGCGCTTCCTCGTTCGCTTGCCGAGCCGCTCACCGCTCGCCCGGACAGGCCTTCCCGAGGAAGATCCTGCATGACCACGAAGATCCTGATCGTCGATGACGATCGCGCCCACGCCGAGACCTGCGCCGAGGCCCTTGCGCCGATGGGGGCCGAGATCGTCGTCGCCAACTCGGGGGCCGAGGGGCTGCGCGTCGTCAGCAGCGGCGGCAGCTTCGCCGTCGTCTTGACCGACCTCGTGATGCGGGACCACGATGGCTTCGAGATCCTCGAAGCGGTCAAGGAGCGCGATCCCTCCACGTCGGTCCTCATGCTGACAGGCCACGGCAACCGCGACGTCGCGGTGCGGGCGATGGAGCAAGGCGCGCTCTATTACCTGGAGAAGCCCGTCGACCTCGACGAACTGCGCACCAAGGTGCGCAAGGCCTTGGAGACCCAGCAGCGCAGCGTCGAATACGATGCCCTCAAGCGCGATGTCTCACGCGTCACGGGCTTGTCGGCGATCATCGGCCGCGCGCCCCAAGTCGTGCGCCTCGTCGAGCTCATCAACCAAGTCGCGCCGACCCAGGCTTCGGTCCTGATCCGAGGTGAGTCGGGCACGGGCAAGGAGCTCGTCGCGCGCGCCATCCACATGATGTCGCCACGGCGTGATCGACCCTTCGTCGCGCTCAACTGCGGCGGACTCAGCGAGGGCACGATCGAGTCCGAGCTCTTCGGCCACGTCCGGGGGGCCTTCACGGGCGCCATGGGGGACCGGGCCGGCAAGTTCGAGTTCGCCAAGGGAGGGACGCTCTTCCTCGACGAAGTCGCCGAGATGCCGGTGCCGACTCAGGTCAAGCTCCTGCGCGTCCTCGAAGAGCGCATGGTCGTGCCGGTCGGCGCCAACGACCCGATCGCGGTCGATGTGCGCGTGCTGGCGGCGACGCACCAGGACCTCGAGAAGCGCATCGAGAGCGGCGAGTTTCGCGAGGACCTCTACTACCGGCTCAAGGTCATCACGCTGCACGTGCCGCCGCTGCGGCAGCGACGCCAGGACATCCCGCTCCTCGCCGACCACTTCCGGGCGCAGCTCGCCAAGCTGCACGACAAGCACGTCGACGGCATCGACCGTGAAGTCCTCGTCGCCTTCTCGACCTACGACTGGCCAGGCAACGTGCGCGAGCTGCGCAACGTCATCGAGTCGATGGTCGTGCGCTCGCGTGGCAATATCTTGACCGTGCTCGACCTGCCGCCCGAGCTCTCGCCGTCGCCGCGCAGCGACAACGACCCTTGGAACTTCCTCGCCGGCAAGAACGCGGCCGAGGTCGAGCGCCAGCACCTGCGCGTGACGCTCGAGATGTTCGAAGGCAACCGCCAGCGCGCGGCCCAGACCATGGGCATCTCGGAGCGCACGCTCTATCGGCGGATCAAGGAGCATGGGTTCGGAGGCGAGGGGGGGGAGGCATGAGTGAGGTGGCAGCAAGGGACGCCTTGGCCGTCATCGCGATCGACGGACCGGCGGGTGCGGGCAAGTCGACGATCGCCAAGGCCGTCGCCTTCCGCCTCGGCTGGGCCCACCTCGATACGGGCTCGATGTATCGCGCCGTGACGCTCTGGTTCCAGACGAGCGGCGTGAGCCTCGACGATGCGAGCGCTGTCCAAGCCGCGCTCGAGCGCATCGACTTGCGCTGCGGGTCCTCGGGCCGTGTGTGGCTCGACGACGTCGAGGTCACGGCGACCCTGCGTGCGCCCGAGGTCGAAGCCATGGTCTCGGACGTCGCCGCGATCCCGACCGTGCGGCGTGCGATGCGCGAGCTGCAGCGGGCGCAGGCGCAGCACGGACCGCTCGTCGTCGAGGGCCGCGACATGACCTCGGTCGTCTTTCCCGACGCGCGCTGGAAGTTCTTCGTCGATGCTAGCCCCGAGGAGCGCGCGCGACGACGGCGCGGGGACATCGAGATGGCCCGCGGCGACGCCGCCGAGTTGCCGACGCTCGAAGAGGTGCAGCGTGATCTCCTGGCACGCGATCACATCGATTCGACCCGGGCCGACTCGCCGTTGCGGCACGTCGATTCGGCGCAGCTCCTCGATACGACTGGCGTCGGCGTCGACGAAGCGGTGGCTTGGATCGTCGAGCGAGTCGAGCGGGACCTGCTCGCAGGCCAGCCCGGGCGCGATGGACCCGACGAGGTTGTCGGTAATGACGGCTTCGAAGGTTCCGACCAATGACGGCCGGGGTCGAGGGCGGGGGCGACGGCGACGTCGAAGCGCCGTCCCAATCGCTGCACGACGGGGAACGCTGGTACCACCGCGCCCTCTACTTCGTGATCGTCAACTCGCTGCGCCTCTGCGCGCGGGTCTTCTTCTTCGCGAGTTTCCAGGGGCGGCGCCACGTGCCGCGGCACGGCGCCTTCGTGATTGTCGCCAACCACGTGAGCTTCCTCGATCCGCCCTCGGTCGGGATCGCGACGCCGCGGCGCATTCACTACCTCGCGCGTGCCTCACTCTTCCGCAACCGCTTCTTCGGTGGCCTCATCGCGGCGCTCGGTTCCCATCCGATCGAGCGCGGGGCCTCGGATCGCCGCGCCCTCTTGTTGGCAGCCGAGATCCTGGAGGCGGGCAAGCCCTTCTTGGTCTTTCCCGAGGGGCATCGCAGCCGTGACGGTAAGTTCGGTGAGTTCCAGCGTGGCTTCCTCTTGCTCGTCAAGAAGGCTCGCGTGCCGGTGGTCCCTGCTTGGGTGCACGGGACGCGGACGATTTTACCGCCCGGCCAGAAGCTGCCGCGCTGGGCGCGGCTCTGTGTGCGCTTCGGTCCTGCCATACCTTGCGACGAGGCGCTTGCGATAGGGGCTCATGGCATCCGCGAACGCGTATGGGCGCTCTCGCCCGAGGGCACAGGTCCTCAGGCGGATTGAGCGCAGTCGCGGGCAGAAACATCCCGAAAGGGCGGTTTCGCTTTGTGTGTCTGGACGCTAGCCTGTTTGGCTCGAAATTGCCGGCGCCAGCTCGGTGACCACGGTGGTCGTGGTCGCGCTGCCCGACGTTCGTTTCTCGCTGCTCTTTGCGGCGAGCGCTTCCCCGTCCCTGGTCGTCACCTCCTACATGTCCTACGGCAAAAAACTCGTCAAAGAGTTCTCGATGTCCGAGGAGCTGATCGAGCAAGAGCTCGAGCAGATGCTCCTCGAAATCTCCGCTCCTCTCGACACGCTGCTCACCGCTGCAGTCGGTGACATCAAGGCAAACTCGATCGTCCCTGGCAAGGTCGTCCGCATCAGCGGCGACACGGTCTTCGTCGACGTTGGTTACAAGTCCGAAGGCATCGTCCATGTGACCGAGTTCGAGAACCCCGAGCTCGTCAAGCCGGGGCTCGAGGTCGACGTCCTGCTCGAGGCACTCGACGACGGCGAGGGGATGATCGTCATCTCCAAGCGCAAGGCCGACCGCATCCGCTCGTGGGAAAAGATCATCGAGACCTACTCCGAGGGCGACACGGTCTCGGGGCTCTGCACGCGCAAGATCAAGGGCGGCCTCCTCGTCGACATCGGCGTCAACGCCTTCTTGCCCGCGAGCCAGGTCAACATCCGCCGCACCGAGGACGTCGGCGACTGGATCGGCAAGGAGATCACCGCGCGCATCATCAAGATCGACGAAGAGCGCATGAACATCGTCGTCTCGCGCCGTCGTCTCATCGAAGAGCAGCGTGAGAAGGACAAGTCGGAGCTCCTCGGCGACATCGAGGAAGGCCAGACCCGCAAGGGCACGGTCAAGAACATCGCGGACTTCGGCGCCTTCGTCGATCTCGGTGGTCTCGACGGTCTCCTGCACATCACGGACATGACCTGGGGGCGCATCAACCACCCGAGCGAAATGGTCAAGATCGACCAGGAGATCGAGGTCAAGGTGCTCAAGGTCGACCGCGAGCGCGAGCGTGTCGCCCTCGGTCTCAAGCAGCTCTCGCCCGATCCGTGGGCCGAGATCGACCTCAAGTTCCCGGTCGGCGCCAAGGTCATCGGCGAGGTCGTGAACATCATGTCGTACGGCGCCTTCGTCAAGCTCGAGGACGGCGTCGAGGGTCTCGTGCACATCTCCGAGATGTCGTGGACGCGCCGCGTCAACGACCCGCGCGAAGTCGTCAACACCGGCGACAACGTCGAGGTCGTCGTTCTCGACGTCAACAAGGAGAAGCAGGAGATCTCGCTCGGCATGAAGCAGACCGAGGTCAACCCCTGGGAGCTCGTCGAGAACAACTACCCACCGGGAACGATCATCAGCGGTCGCGTGCGCAACTTGACCAACTACGGCGCCTTCATCGAACTGCAGGAAGGCATCGACGGTCTGCTCCACATCTCGGACATGTCGTGGACCAAGAAGGTCACGCACCCGTCCGAAGTCGTGAAGAAGGGCGAGGAAGTCAAGTGCGTCGTTCTCTCGGTCGACCAAGAGAAAAAGCGCATCGCGCTCGGCCTCAAGCAGCTGAGCGAAGACCCGTGGTCGCACGACATCCCGTCGCGCTTCCACATCGGCGACACGGTCACGGGCACGGTGACGAAGCTCACCAACTTCGGTGTCTTCGTCAGCCTCGAAGAAGGTCTCGAAGGCCTGCTGCACATCTCGGAGCTCGCCGACCACAAGGTCGACAACCCCGAGGACGTGGTCAAGGTCGGGCAGAAGGTCGAGGTCCGCATCATCAAGATCGAGCCCGAGGACCGAAAGGTCGGCCTCACGCTCGTCCAGGCGCACTACGAGGAGGGGGCTACGACTACGAAGGCCGCCGCCCGCGAGACGCGTCGGGCCGAGCGCCAAGAGGAGTCGCAGGAGCCGGTCGAAGGATCCTTGGCAGCGCAACTCGCTGGTCTCGGCGCTACGCTGGCTTCGCAGGAAGAAGCGGCACGGCAGGCCGATGACGATGGCGAAGGCGACGATCGACAAGACGATTCGAACTAGCGCGAGCGTGCGTGCGATCGACGGTCCAGCGCGTGCGCGGGCCGTCGGCCGTGCTCATCGTATGTTCGTGTTTGCGGTCCCGTGCGCGCTCTTCGTGGGCGCCTGCGCTTCCGCGCCCACGGATACACCGCCGAAGCCGCTCGTGGTCACGCTCGGTCGGGAGCCAGACGCAGCTCCTCCAGCCCAGCGCTTCCACGAGAGCGTGCTCGCTGGTCTGCGCGAGGCCTGGGTCGAGCGTGACCTCGAGCGCATGGACAACCTACTCTCGACGTCGCGCGCAGGCGCGACGCCCGAACAGGTCGAGAGCTACACGAGCTACGATGTCTTGGTCGCGAGCGCCTTCGTCGAGACGGCGGGCTTCCAGTTCAAAGGCTTTCGCTTCTTGAACGTCGACACGCTCGACGGCGGGCGGGTCCCGCCCGATCTCGAGCTGAGTCAAGAGGCGCCGCTCGAGTTGCGCATTCAAGCCCAGGCCGGCGCCAGCTACCGCATCCCTCGGCAGGAGGCCGACGCGGTGACGCGCTTCGTGATCACGACGCACTTCGAGGACTACCACGTCGACGGCTCGGTCGCGCGCAGCGCGACGCCGTATCGCTTCAGCGCGCAGCGCGACCTCGTGATCACGGACGATGAGCCCTTCGTCATCCCGCTGCCGACCTTGCCCAACGCGCCCGACGGCGTGCTCTTCCGCAAGCTGCGGGTCGAAGGCGTGCTCTTCTGTGCCGCGTTCTACGAGACGCTGGAGAGCGGCACGGAGGCGCGCATGCTTCCTCGCCTCGAGCTCGAGTCGCTGAGCGCGATGCAGTTCCTCGCTGGTTTTCGCACGAGCAAGGTGCGCAGCGCGCCGCTCGAAGTGCTCACGGTCGCGACGCAGGAGCCCGGGCGCTTCGCGCCGCACTTGCTCACTGCGTCCTTCTTCGTCGCGCGCGACGGCGTGCGTGCAGACAAGGACCGCGCAACGGGCCTCCTTGTCGAAGCGCTGCGGCGCAGCTCGGCTGCCGCAAAGGCCATCATGGCAGCTCTCCTCCTCGTCGTCGGCGAGGACGAGGCGCCCAAGCTGCGCGACCGCGATGCTTGGTTGCGCTGGTGGGATCTGCGCCGCATGGATGCCGTAAAGTCCGGGCCCGTAAAGTCCGGGCCCGTAAAGTCCGGGGCCGCAAAGTCCAAGTAGGGGCAGGACGCTCCAATTTCGTCATGAACGTGAACTTTCCGCCGGTCGAGGACCAGCTCGAGGCCATCCGCCGCGGCACGATCGACCTCGTCGATGACCAGGCCTTGAAGAAGCGCCTCGAGCGCAGTCGCGCAACGGGAACGCCGCTGCGTGTCAAGCTCGGCATCGATCCGAGCAGCCCCGACATCCACGTCGGACACACGGTGGTCGCGCGCAAGCTCCGCACCTTCCAGGACCTCGGCCACCAGGCTGTCCTCATCTGGGGCACCGCGACCGCGCGCGTCGGCGACCCGACCGGCAAGGACAAGACGAGGCCGCAGTTGAGCGCCGACGACGTCCGGCACAACCTCGAGACCTACAAGGCGCAGATCGCGGTCGCGATCGACGTCGAGCGCGCCGAGCACTTCGAGAACGGCGCGTGGTTCGACGCCATGAGCTTCATGGACGGGGTCAAGCTCTTGTCGCAGATGACGGTCGCGCGCGCGGTCGAGCGCGATTCGTTCGAGAAGCGCATCAAGCAAGGCCTCCCCGTAGGCTTGCACGAGATCGTCTACCCGCTCATGCAGGGGCACGATTCGGTCGAGGTGCGGGCCGACGTCGAACTCGGCGGCAGCGACCAGCTCTTCAACCTGCTCGCGGGCCGCGAGCTCCAGGAGCGCGCCGGCCAAGAGCCGCAGATCTGCATCACGATGCCGTTGCTCGAAGGTCTCGACGGCGTCCAGAAGATGTCGAAGAGCCTCGGCAACTACGTCGGCGTCCACGACGCGCCGACCGACATGTTCGGCAAGATCATGAGCGTGCCCGACGCGCTCATGGAGAAGTGGTTCACGCTGCTGACCGACGTGGACGCGAGCGAGGTCGCGACCCTGCTCGCGGGCCACCCGCGTGAAGCCAAGCAACGCCTCGGCCTCGAGGTCGTCACGTGGCTGCACGGTCGCGAGGCCGCCGAGGCGGCGCGCGACGACTTCGACCGTGTCTTCCGCGATCGCGGCCGGCCGAGCGACATCGCCGAGTTCGTCCTCGACGCGAGCGAGCTCCGGGATGGCAGCATCCTCGTCGCCGCCGCCGTCGCGCGCGCCGGCCTCGCGAAGAGCGCGAGCGAGGCCCGCCGCAACATGCCGAGCGGTGGCATCAAGGTCGATGACGTGCCAGTCCTCGACACGAACGCGACGCTCAGCAAGGGGCGCTACCTCTGCCAGGTCGGCAAGCGGCACTTCGCCTACGTTGTCGTCCCGTGAGTGCGGCGTCGTTCCCGGTCGCGCCGTATGCTGCGCCGCGATGCGCATTCAGAGAATCTCCGTCTACCAGGTCGACCTTCCACTTCACGAGGGCAGCTACAAGTGGTCGGGGGGCAAGTCCGTCGACGTCTTCGACTGCACGATCGTGCGAATCGCGACCGACAGCGGGCATGTCGGTTTTGGTGAAGTCTGTCCGCTCGGCCCTTTCTACTTGCCGGCCTACGGGTCCGGAGCCCGCACCGGCATCGCGGAGTTAGCGCCCCAGCTCTTGGGCCTCGACCCGACCCAGCTCCTGCCGCTGAACCACCGCATGGACAAGGCCCTCAAGGGCCACGCCTATGTCAAGTCGGCGATCGACATGGCCTGCTGGGACCTCCTCGGCAAGGTGACGCAGCAGCCGGTTACCACGCTGCTCGGCGGTCGCTACGGCGACGACTTCGTTCTCTATCGGGCGATCTCCCAAGAAGACCCGGATGCCATGGCCGCCAAAGTCGCGAAGTATCGCGAGGAGGGCTATCGACGCTTCCAGCTCAAGGTGGGCGGAGACCCTGACGTCGACATCGAGCGCATTCGCGCCGTCGGGGCCTTGATGCAGAGAGGCGACGTCCTCGTCGCCGACGCGAACACCGGTTGGCTCATGAAGGACGCCATGCGCGTCGTGCGCGCCGTCAAGGACGTCGATGTCTACATCGAGCAACCCTGCGATTCGTACGAAGAGTGCCTCAGCGTGCGGCGGCACAGCGACCATCCCTTCGTGCTCGATGAGTCCGTGAACGGCCTCGACATGCTCTTGCGCGGCCACGCCGACGCGGCCATGGACTGCGTCAACATCAAGATCAGTAAGTTCGGCGGTCTCACCAAGGCAAAGCAAGCGCGTGACCTTTGTGTGTCGCTCGGCATCGCCATGACGATCGAGGACAGTTGGGGCGGTGACGTCGTGACAGCGGCGATCGCCCACCTTGCCCACAGCACGCCGCCTGAATTGTTGTTCACAGCCACGGACTTCAATAGTTATGTGACCGTGAGCACGGCGGCTGGCGCTCCCCAACGCGAGCACGGGCGCATGCGTGCTTCCGAAGCGCCAGGGCTCGGGATCGCGCCGCGCTTGGAGGTTTTGGGCGACCCTGTCTTCGAAGTCTCGGCCTGACGTGGGCGATTTCAGGCGCAGGCCCAGCGATGGCTCGTGGGTGTTCACCTGCTGCATCGTTGTTGCGGCGCTCGCTGTGGCGGCCTGCGGTGACCAGACTTCCAAGTCGCACAGCGTTGCTCCTGTCATCGCCGGCCTCTCGACCGAAGGCATCGAGCCACGGGTGCGGGGCCTCGTCTTGCTCGGCGAGCTCGGCTGCGTGGCCTGCCACGAGCAAGAGGCGGGGCGAGAGGCGATCGACCGTCGACGTGGCCCCGACCTTGCGACGGTCGGCGCTCGACTGCGCGACCAGTACTTGACGAGCTTCATCGCCGATCCGCGCGGCATCGAAGCCGGGACCGTGATGCCGCATGTCTTGGGCGACGACGCGACGGGCGAAGTCGCAGACGCGCTCGCGCAGTACTTGCGTTCTTTCACGAAGGACGGCGGGAACGCCCCCGCGGGTGACGATTATCTCGTGATCGGCCACGAGGTGTTCGG